>JBPEXY010000001.1:0-9486 GCA_052031065.1 Immundisolibacteraceae bacterium
ATAAAGGCCATGCCGGGAATCGACATGGGGGTGGGGTCCCCGGCGCCAACCATGGCAATGCGGCCGCCGGGGCGGGCGATCTGAAATGCCTCTTCCTGGGCAAAGTGGCTGCCGGAGCACTCCAGAACGACATCGGCACCGCGGCCATCGGTCATCTGCATAATCAGTTCTGCGCGCTGGGCGTTGTCGGTGGTTTCGATGTTGCAGGTCTGGTCGGCACCAAAGGCTGTGGCCACCTGCAGGCGGGCATCCGGTGCGCCAAAGTTAATGACGTTCTTGGCACCCATGGCCCGGGCCACTACCACACCATATAACCCCACCGGGCCGCTACCTTGAACGACCACCGTGTCCGATGGGCGAATTCCACCGACCCGGTCGGTGGCGTGCATGATGGTGCGCAGTGCGCAGCTGGCGGAGGAGGCCCAGTGGCTGGGCACTTCATCTGGCACTTTCACCACGTGGCAGCCGGGCAGTATGTAGTTGTACTGGGAGAAACCGCCGATCACGTAGGGATGGACGGTGGAATCGGCATAACCGTAGGGGGTGAAGTTGGTGCAGAGCGTCGGCTCGTGGGCCACCGCGCAGTAGTAGCACTTGCCACAGTAGGAGTAGGCCCAGATCAGCCGGTCGCCAGTGGTGATGGGGGTGCCGGCCACGTCGACCTCGCGGCCTTTGCCCTGCGCCTCGATCTTACCGACCATTTCGTGGCCAAGAATGCACGGGGTTTTGGAGATCGGTGCCAGCGCGCCGAGGGTGATGTGATGGTCGGTTCCGCAAATGGTGGCCCGGTCGATTTTGACAATAATGCCGCCATCGTCGACGGGGGGCACTTCAAGTTCGCGAACTTCCAGCGGCTGGTGATAATCCGGCAGTACGGTTGCTGAGCATTTATGGGGGGCGTTCATCCGAGTCCAATCTCCACGTTTTTGCGCCCTTCGGCGCCGAAATAGTGCACCGCCTTCATCTGACAGAAGGAGGCGAGTTCTTCGAGGTTTTCTTCCGAGCCGACGCCGGAGTTTTTGGCACCGGCAAAGCCAAAGCCGGGAAAATGTTTGGTGCTGCCGTTGATCCAGACGGTGCCGGATTCAAAGTGGCGGGCCAGCTCCATTGCCCGGTCGATATCCTGGGTCCAGACGCTGGCGGTGAGGCCGTATTCCACCTCGTTGACCACTGATAGCATCTCGTCTTCATCGTCCCAGGGGATCAGCGCCAGCACCGGGCCGAACACCTCTTCGCGGAACAGGGTGTGGTCCGGGGTGACGTCGTAAAACACGGTGGGCGGTACAAAGTAGCCTTTGTCGAAAGGCGGCTCCATCATCCGCTCGCCGCCGGTCAGCACCGGCAGGCCCTCTTCTTTGGAGACGTTGATGTAGTGCATGACCTTTTCAAACTGGCCGGTGGTGGAGATCGCCGCCATCAGGGTTTTCGGGTCTTGCGGGTCGCCGATTTTGATCGCCTCGCACGCCTCCTTGATCGCTTTTTTACCCTGCTCATAGACCGAGCGGTGAATAAAAATCCGCGTGGTGGAGCCGCAGCTTTGACCGGCGGTCTGGTAGAAGTTCATGCCGTGCACGGCGGAGCGAAACGCCTGCTCGGTGTTGGCATCGGGGTAGATCACCATCGGGTTTTTACCGCCCAGCTCAAAGGTGAAATCCTTGATATGGCCGCTTTTAGCTGCGACACCATAGAACGCCAGGGCGGCATTTTTGCCGCCGGTGAGGGTGATGCGTTTGATGTCCTTGTGACCAACAATACCTTCACCGACCGGAATGCCGCCAGTGAGTATCTGAATCAGTCCTGGCGGCAGGATCGGCGCCAGCATTTCACCCATCCGCAGGGTACTCAGGCTGGTGAACTCCGACGGTTTGATGATTAGGGAGTTGCCCATCAGCAAGGGTGCGGCGATGCGCATGATGCTGAACATCAGCGGATGGTTAAAGGCGCAAAAGCGGGCCACTACGCCGTAGGGTTGGGGCAGGGTGAAATGGATGTTGTCGCCGGTCCAGCGGTCACCACCCTTGCCCATGACCTGCGGTGCCAGACCCATCTGAAAGCGCAGCAGGGCGACAGCGAACCTGGTGTCCGCCTCCATCACATGGCGCGGGCTACCAGTGTCGAGAATATCCAGTTCGGCCAGTTCCTGGCCATTTTTCTCCAGCAGGGTGGCGATTTCGCCAACCTTGGCGATACGGCCGAACAGCGGCACTTTTGCCCACTCTTTTTGCGCCGCTTTGGCACCAGCGACGGCCTCCTCGACCACGCTGGCGCATTCGGGTACGGTGCCGATTACCTCGCCGGTAGCGGGGTTGATGGTTTCATACCGCTCTTTGACATCTGGAAACTGGTTATTGACCAGCGGGTTAAAGTGATAACCCATCGCTCCTCTCCTTTTTGATTATTGACTGACAGATCGTGCCATTTGGCAGGCGCTTTCAGTCGGTTAAATATTTCTGTTCTGGTCTCTGACTCCCTGTGTGGTCAACCAGTGTGATCAACCAGTGTCTGTATTGCCGCTCAGGCAGGCCCGGGGTGGGCAAAACCCATTAATTCCCGGTAATGGCTCCACCAGAGCAGGTTGGCGGTTTCGTTATTCTGGTTGGCCTGGTCGGAAAGCTGGTTTTCATCAGCGATACCTTAACCGGGCGGTAGCATTGGCGCTGGCTGGCTGGCTGGCTGCGGAATACGGTGGTGTTTGCGATCCAGGTCGCGGTTGACGATCAGCGGTCATTTGCCGATCTGGAAAGTTTTTAAAAGCGCCCGGCTCGGGCAGTTCGCTGATGTGGGCAACCGGATGCCAGGTGGGGCCATAGAATATTTTCTCCAGTTCGCTCTTGTAGAGATCCTCGCGGCTGAAGATGCTGCCGGGTACTGCGCTAAGTCCGGCGGGCCAATTGAGTTCGAGCTGTAGCGGGTCCTTGGAATGGGGCGCGTTCATCCGGGTTCTCCCTGGCGTGGTGTATCAAAATGGCGCGCTTGAACCTGGAGGTGACAATCGGGCGTGACAGCGCCCGATTGTCACACTGGCGTGAGCTTATTATTCGGGGACGCGCGGGAAGCCGAGCTGCTCCCGGTACCACTCCCACCAGACAGTGTTGGCCACTTCATCATTCTGGGCACCGTTGTAGGGGTCCATATCCTTGGTGATCCCTTTGAGGAAATAGGAGCTGCTCGGTGAGGTGGTCGCGGCATTCTGAATGCGGTGGAACACGGCAGCATCTTCGAGGCTTATCAGGCCGCTTGGTCCGAGCAGATTGGATGATTGGTTCAGCCGGTGTTTGACCATCTCGGCATCGTCATCCTGGTGGGCAAAGTAGGCCCAGTGGACTTCTGTTTTGTTCACGCCGCGAGGCATCGGGAAACGTACGTTGATCATGTCGAGGTGTTTGGTGGCCACCGTCATCAGGCTTGGCACCACGACATAGGAGCCCTTGGAGGGATCGACACCTCTGAACTTGAGCACGCTGTCGTCTTTCAGTACGTCGGTTTTACCGGCCTCTTTGAGCTGGGAGACCAGGGCCAGGTTGCCGTTTTTTTCCACTGCGCAGAACCCTTTGCCCCCCTGCCAGTTGAGCATGCGAAAAGCAGCGTGGAGTAGAGGTGGGTGGTAACCGTCGTTATCTCGATAGGCTTTCCAGTTGGCGTTGTAGGTGACCTTCTGGTAGCCAAGCAAGGTTAAACGGCCATCTCCGCCGAGAGTGGCCTGCAAATGTTCCGCAGTGCGACCCAGGTACTGGTCCAGCGGCTGGGCGTTGTCCGGGTCAAGGGTGACAAATAACAGGCCGAAAAAATCTTCGGTGTGTACCCCTTCAAGATTGAATTTTGATTTGCTGAAATCTTCTGGAAAGTTATCGTCTCCCGGGCAGACCCGGAGCTCGCCTTTTTGATCAAAGATCCAGCGGTGGTAGGGGCACTCGAATTCGGGTTTGTTCCCCATGAAACCGGTGACCAACATGGTGCCGCGGTGGGAGCAGGCATTCTGGAATATCCGCACCTTGTTGTCGTCGCCACGGATCACCAGCAGTGGGACTTCTCCCAGGTAGGTGGTTTTATAGTCACCGGGGTTGGGGACTTCGCTGACGTGGGCGACCGGATGCCAGACCGGGCCATAGAACAGTTTCTGCAGCTCCAGTTCATAGATATCTTCGCGCAGGAAAACTTCCTTCGGAACTTCGTTGATCGGCTTGGGCCATTGAAAAACATCTTTTAGAGGATTGTTGGGTGCGTTCATAACGGAGCTCCGGTCGTGGGAGTGCAAAAGGTGTCGTGGCGTTGAAGATTTCTCAGTTGAAAAAGCCGGACACGAGGTCCGGCTTTATGCTCGTTCTCCGTTTAGCTTACGCCGCTTTTCGGTAGAGGGTAAACCCGCTCAGCGTGTCATTCATCACCGCATCGCAGATTTCGGCAACTTCAGCTTCGCTCAGTGGGTCGAGGAACTGTTCGTTGCGCTGGCGCACTTCCTGGCAGCGGGCCAGTCGCAACTGCCGGTAAAGCTCATCCAGGTCGACACCGAAATCATCAGAGTATTCCTGGCAAAGCTCAGCCAGTTCTTCCGGGCCATGCTCCAGTTCGTCAATGGCGATGCCTTCCTGCAGTTTGGCGGCCTGCTTGAAGAAATCGTCGTGCGGCGGTAGCTGGCTCATGCACCAGTGCCAGCCGCCAGCAGCTCCTTCCAGAGTAGCTCCGAAAATTTTGGCTACCCAGGGATGCTGAGTTTTGATGTAGGGCACATGGCCGGCCAGGTACTTGTGATGCTCCGGCCAGCGGTCTTTCATTGCCAGCATGGAGTCGTCGAGGGCCATCTGACCATTCTCGATGTTGGCGACCACATATCGATAGATATCCGGCACCGGGATTTCGGCGTTCTCGCCAATGGTACGGTTGACCAGGTTGTAGTACGCCTGGAAGTGGGCCACCTCTTCTTTCACGGTTTCAAAATAGGCATCCATTTGGCGACCATCAGCGCCATTGCGAATCGCTTCTTTGGCTTTGTCAGAATGCAGCATGATGGCACCAAACTCCTTGCCCATCTGCAGGCAGAGCCAGTTCAGGTCGCGTTCCGGCGTGCGCTTCTCGATATAGGCCAGGATCACCTGGTTCACCGCTTCGGCTCCCTGGTCGAGAATGCGGGTAATTTCGTGCTGAATCTCCTTGGCAGTAGCCATATTGCTCTCCTCTTCAGTGCTATCGGTCGGTTGTGTGGTCAGTTAACGGGTTACCTGATGACTGCTGTTTGTCGATCAGGCCGCTGTCGGGATCGACGCTCCGGCGGCATCCAGTTCATCGCCCAGCTCCTTGATACCCTCGTAAAACAGGGTTGCGGCATTCAGGGCGGTATCCAGCCCGGCGAGCACATCTTGCGCCAGTTCGTCGCTGGTCACATGGTTGCGGATGGGCCGCCAGACCTGTTTGCCAGCGTGCTCAAGATCGGCTATTTCGTGGTAGGTGAAGAAGAACACCTGCTCTTCGGTGAGGCCGAGGTCCTTCTGCCATTTTTTGCCGCTCATACTGGTTTCGCCGGCATAGGCGGTCAGCACAAACTCTTCCAGTGAGGTGGAGAGCCAGCCGACGATCCAGTGACGATTGCGGCAGAGGTTTTCGGTGATGTTGTTGTAAAGATCAACCTTGGGGACAGGTTTGGCGTTATCCAGCTGGGCATTGGTTAAGCCGACGTTGCGGCCCATTTCCCAGAGTATTTTGGTGTGGGCTGCTTCAATGCCTTTATCGTAGACCAGCTCTTCGAGCATCTGGCCGATGGTTTTGCGGACTACAGCCTGGTCTGGGCAGCGGCCCATCCACGCGGGACGCCAGACAGAGCTGAACATGCGGTTGCGAATAGAATGCTGCAGCATCCACGCCTGTGCTGACCCCGGTGTCAGTGGTTCGTGGAACCAGGACCAGTTGACCGCCTCAGCGACACAGCGCTCTGCAATGGTGTCGACAATATCGTCTCCCGGTGTTGCCATATCTTCTCCCCTCTTTATTGTGTTAACAGCTGCTTTTGGTCTAACCAACGATGTTCGTACTGCAGGCAGACTGTGTCAAGCCGGCCAGCTTCCCGGACTAACTGTTCGTTAAGCGGCGGCCAGCGTCGCTCCAGCAGCATCAAGTTCGTCACCGAGCAGGCTGACCCCTTTGTAGAACAAAGCCGCTGAATTGAGTGCGGTATCAAGGCCAGCAAGTACATCTTCCGCGAGCTCTTCAGTGGTGACATGTTTTTGTAGTGGTCGCCAGACCTTTTTGCCAGCGTGTTCCATATCGGCCTGTTCGTGATAGATAAAGAAAAACAGCTGTTCATCGGTCAGGCCGAGGTCTTTCTGCCACTTTTTGTAGCTCATGTTGGTCTCCTGCTTGCCGTTCAGGGCAACCAGCACGAATTCGTCTATTGAAGTGGCCAGCCAGCCGATAATCCAGTGGCGATTGCGGCAGAGGTTTTCCTGGATATTACAGTAGAGGTCGACCAGCGGAGTTGGGCTGGCATCGTTAAGCTGCTGGTCGCTGAGACCGACGTTGCGTCCCATTTCCCAGAGAATCTTAGTATGGGCCGCTTCGATGCCCTTGTCGTAGACCAGCTCTTCGAGCATCTGGCCGATGGTTTTGCGGACTACAGCCTGGTCCGGGCAGCGACTCATCCAGGCGGGGCGCCAGCTGGAGCTGTAGAGCCGGTTACGAATCGAGTGCTGGAGCATAAAAGCCTGCACCTTGCCTGGGGTGAGGTCTTCCATGAACCAATCCCATTCCTGGCACTTTTCGATGCAGCGGTCAGCAATTCTGTCGATAATGGTGTCGCCTGGTGTTGCCATAATCCGTTCCTCTCCCTGCTTACATTCTGCTTAAGATAAAGAGTTGGTGACACGGAGTAACCAACGGTCTCTATTTGAAGTAAAGTTTGTTCCTTGCGGCAGCAGAAATTACCGAAGGCCGGTTATCTGACCACTGCTGGTACGCGACTGTCAAATGGTCTGGTGCAGCGGCCGGACCAGACGTTCAAAAGATAAACTCAACACGGAGAAAGGGACATGAAATTTGGACTGTTTTATGAAATGCAGGGTGCTTCAGACCGTTCTGACCAGGCGCTTTATGGTGAGCATCTAAAACAGTTTGAACTGGCCGATCAGCTCGGTTACGACTGTCTGTGGTTGGCCGAACTCCATTTCAATCGCGGTTATTCGGTGATGCCGAATCCCAACCTGGCGCTCGCTGCCGCAAGTCAGGTCACTTCCAGAATTGGTCTTGGTACCGGTATTTCGGTGTTGCCGATTAACCATCCGCTGAGACTGGCGGAAGAGATCGCCACGCTGGATCTTCTCAGTGGGGGGCGGGTGCAGTGGGGTATTGGTCGGGGGCATCCAATGACCGGCATCTATGACCATTTCGGTGTTGATATTGAAACCAGCAAGGCCTGTTTCAGGGAATCACTGGACATTATTCTGAGAGCCTGGAGCGAGGAGCGCTTTTCGTTTGACGGTCAGTTCTACCAGATCGACGATGTGGAAGTGGTACCCAAACCTGCGCAGAGTGGCGGACCGTCGGTCTACGTCTCTGCCTTTAGTCCCGATACCTTTGCCCTCGCTGCCGAGTATGGCACGCACCTGTTTCTGCCGGCGCAGGTGACCCCAAAGGCGATGATCAAGCAGGCCGTTGAGGGATTTCATGCTCAATTGCAGGCAAAAGGGCGTAACCCGGCGGAACACCGTACCCCGGTGCTGTTGCCGGTTTATATCGATGAAGATGGTGACCGCGCCCGCCGCGATATCGAACGGGCGATGATGAGTTACTACGAAATCATCGAATCGATGATGGGTGACATGATGGCGCGGCTGCAGCGCAAACACGCCGAGTTCCCGGAAAGTTACAAAGGCTACCTGCAACTCGGCGAGATTGTCGATGGGCTTACCTACGAGGCGGTCTGCAGTGAATTTGCCATTTTCGGCACCCCTGAGGAGGCGGTTGACCGGTTGCGCGAATATGAAGCGGAAACCGGCGTGAATGACTTCATCCTATGGAGTAATGTGGGTGCTATGCCTCACGACAAGGTGAGTAATTCAATGAAACTGTTCGCCGAAAAGGTCATGCCCCAACTGGCGTAGCCTCTGTGTCTGGATCTGCGAGCGGCACTATACTTCGAACAGGTTTACAGCTGATGCAGGCTGAATTTTTTCATGATCCACTCTGTGCCTGGTGTTACGCCATGTCCCCGCGGGTGCGCCAGCTTGCTGCGGAGTTTCCCCAGCTTGAGGTGATTCACCGTAGCTTTGCGCTGGCACCTACCGTTGATGCGATTGAAAAAATCTTCGGTGATCGTGCCAGTGGCAAGCTGGAGATTCTGGACCACTGGCGCGCCGCCAATGAGCACGACGATGAACGCCGCATGCAACCGGAATTGATGGCGCAACAGGATTTCGATTATCCCTGGTCGATGCCGGCGCTGCTGGGTTGTGAGGCCGCCCGGCAGATGGCCGGAGAGGCTGGTTACTGGGACTATTTCGATGCTGTTCAGCGGTTGCATCTAACCGCTTGTCGTAACATTGCTGACGCTGAGGTGCTGGGCGACTGTGCCGAACAGGCAGGACTGGACCGGGTACAGCTACTGATTTTGTCTGAACAGGAGGCAACCCTGCGTGCTGTGCAGCAGGATATCGCCAGGGCCCATTCGTTCGGGTTGCGCGGCGTGCCAGCCTTACTGCTGGACGGGCGAGTGGTGGCCCAGGGCGCTCTGGACTGGCCACAACTACTGGAAAATGTTTCCCAGGTGATGGCGCAGTTGTAGGGCAGCACTGGTTATCGTTTTCTGGTCTGGGCGAGTTCAGTTCAGTCCAGTTCAGTCCAATCCAAATCCAGTCTCTTGATCCTGGTTAGCATCAGCGCACTCTGATTGCGATAGCATTTCGCTGAATCAGGATGCCTGAAACAGTGAAACTGGAAATTTAAATTTGTATAGGGAGCAAGACTTTTGGACCTGGTGAAAATTAAAGAGCGCCTGGAAAGCCGCAAACTGGAACTTGAACAGCGCATTGAGAAGATCAGTGATGACGTGCGTCATGTTGATCGGCCGGTGGAAACTGATTCTGCCGAAGCGGTGGTTGATCACGAAAACGATGAGGTGATTGATGCACTGGGTAACGCAGCGGTTGCCGAATTAACCGACGTAAACCGATCTCTGCAAAGGCTGGAAGAGGGTAGTTATGGCGCCTGTATTGAATGTGGCAGTGCTATCACCGAACAGCGTCTGGAAGTGATGCCCTACGCGCTTAAATGCGTCTCCTGTGCTGAATGATTCCACGCTGGGATTTGCGGTGGCCTGCTGAGCAGAAGAAGTTGTAATGCTGTATATTTATCCAGCTCCTAACGGGCTGGAGCCGAAATGGAAGCGCTAACCCGCCGCCAGGCGGAAATTCTGCAAATGATTCGCGCGGTGGTCGAACGTGATGGTCGACCACCCACTCGCGCTGAGATTGCTACTCACTTCAAGTTCAAATCAGTCAATGC
>JBPEXY010000010.1:0-28230 GCA_052031065.1 Immundisolibacteraceae bacterium
CGATTCCAATAACTCGATTCGCAGAATCGATCAGGCAATCCGTGATGTCGATACCCTGCGCGGTACTTTCGGCGCCATCCAGGCGCGCTTTGAAAGCACCATCGCCAGTCTCGCCACCTCAGCGGAAAACCTCTCCGCCGCCCGTAGCCGGATTCAGGATACCGACTTCGCGCAGGAAACCGCCTCGCTAACCCGGGCGCAGATCCTGCAGCAGGCCGGTACCGCCATGCTGGCACAGGCCAACTCCTCACCGCAGAGCGTGCTCTCACTCCTGCAGTAATGGAGGAACCGTTAATCGGAACCAACCGGAGCTGGTGTTACCACCAGCTCCGGTTTAACCCTTTCTCGGAGGGTTTAGCATCATGACGATCGAACAGCACATTACAGTCACCCAACAGCTACCACAGCCGGAGCTGGTGAATCGATCAGCACCAAAAACCGCACCAGAAGTAGCCGTTGGTAACACTGTTAACGCTCAATCTACCGAGCGACCCGGTGACCCTGTGAGTAAATCGGCAATTTCTACTCAAGAGGTCCACCAATTAGTCGATAACTTCAGTGAACTCGCCAAACGAATTGACCGGGGACTGGAATTCCGTATCGATGAGATCACCGGAAAAACAGTTGTTACGGTGATGGATCGGGAATCTGAAGAGATCATCCGGCAGATTCCAAGCGAGGAACTCCTGGTCCTGGCCCAGCGACTAAAAGAGGGCGGCGGGCTGATTGATGAACTGACCGGCTAAACAGAGTGGCCGGATACTGGTGAGGATAGACCATGCTGACATCTGCAGGACTCGGTTCGGGGCTCGATATTGATGGCCTGGTCAGCCAGCTTGTCAACGCAGAGTCTGCACCAACCCTGAGCCGACTGGGCCGTCAACAGGCTAAATACGAGGCCGACCTGTCTGGTCTCGGCCAGTTTTCCTCCGCACTTTCAAGTTTCCAGTCAGCACTTTCTGCTCTATCCAATCTGAACAACTTTCAGAACCGCACGGTCAGTTCCAACAACGACGATTTTGTTAAGGTCAGCGCTACCAGTAGCGCACCGATCGGTGACCTGGACATCGCCGTAGAAAACCTGGCCAAAGTGCAGAAACTACAATCAGTTGATTTTGCCGATAGCGACGAAGCGGTAGGTAGTGGTCAGATCACCATTATCTCGGGCGCGGAAATTATTACCGTCAACCTCTCTGAGCCTGACAACAAGCTCACCGACCTGCGCGACGCCATCAATACCCAAGCCAACGGTAAGGGCGTACAGGCAGTTATCGTCAATGTCGATGACGGCGTCGGCGGCACCGTCAGCCGACTGCAGCTAACCACTACTGAAACTGGTGTTTCCCAATCCCTTTCTCTATTCGTCGACGACAGCGACGGCAATGACACCGATGCCAACGGCCTGTCCCGTTTTGCCTATGACCCGGCAGGCACACAGAACATGACGCAGACTCAGGCTGCCGAGGACTCCATCATCCACGTTGATGGCCAGAAAATAACCCGCAGCGGAAACACCATTGACGATGCCATCGATGGCCTCACCTTCGACCTGGTCGATGAAGACCTCGCTACCGTCACCCGCGCCACTGTCTCCCTTGACGAAGCAAGCGCCAAAGCCCAGGTGCAGACCTTTACCGGTGCCTATAACCAGCTGATTGATGTGATTAACGAACTGTCCCTGGTGGACGAAAACAGCCAGAGGATAGGTCTGCTGCAAGGGGATGCGACAGTCAAAGGGTTTGAACGACTACTAAGGGAAAATCTTTTCGCACAATCCAGCGACACCAGTGCCAGCCTCAACATGACTCAACTCGGCATTGACACCGATCCAGAGACGGGCCACCTGTCCGTCGATCAGGAGCGGCTGGATGATATTGCTGAAATCAATATCCAGGACATTGGCCAGTTTTTTGCCGGCAATGACGGACTGGCAAAACGGTTGAACGCCGTCGTCGACGATTTCATTGGTAGCGATGGATCGATCAATCGACGTGAGCAGAGTATCCAGAACGGTCTTGATGGTCTTAACGACCAGCGAGACCGATTGTCGGTGCGACTGGTAGGCATGGAGGAACGGTTACGGCGTGATTTCATCGCCATGGATATCCTCGTCGGTCAGTTCAACAGCGTCAGCAACTACCTGACTCAGCAACTGGCAAACCTGCCAGGCACTAAATTTGAGCCCAACGGCAACTAATCCCGTTTTCGAAGACAAGACCCGTAAAGGAGTTCTGCAATGAGCCACCCCAACGCACTGAAAAACTATCAGCAGGTCGAGACACAGGCAGTGCTGAATACCACGCCACATCAACTGATCCTGAAACTGTTCGATGGTGTACTGACTCGATTGGCAGCAGCACGCGGCCATATTGATCGCCGGGAGATCGCCGCCAAGGGCGAAGCACTGGGTAAAGCGATATCGATCATCGGCGGCCTACGTGGCAGTTTGAACCACATCGACGGTGGCGAGATCGCCGCCAACCTGGAAGGCATTTACGAATATTGCGAACGTCAGCTGATCGCTGCCAACGTGGAGAATGACATTAAATTGATTGATGAGGTTGTTGGGTTACTCCGCGAGGTCCGTGCCGCCTGGGTGGAAATTCCTTCTGATCTGCATAGCCAAACTGCGGAAATCCCGCAGGCCGCCACCGCGAGTTAATCAATGGACAGCCGCTGGCAACAGTTTTACCAAACTACCGCAGAGATGGTGCGACTGGCTCACGACTGCGCCTGGGAACAGCTCTCCGAGCGCCAGCAGCAGCGCGACCGGCAGCTGCAGCAACTGCCGCCTGCCAGCAACCAGGAAGCTGGCCTCCTCGAGGAGCTGCTCAAACTTAACCAGCTGCTTGAGCGGCTGGGCCAGCAACAGAGAGAGCAGCTATCAAACACCGTAAAACAGGCGCAACACCACAAGCGCGGTGTAAACGCCTACCATGCGGTGCATCAGCACAACCACTAACAGCAGCTGATCACCGCCCGCTGAGATGTTGATGGTGATGGTGACAGCGCAAATTACCGGCGCTATCCCCCGAACATCTCGCGTGGTAGATCAGCGACCTCCGCTACTCCGCAAACTCAGCTGCGACACCATGACCTCGAATCTGGAGGCTTGTCAGCCCGGCCTGTGCATCGCCGATCTACAGGAAGAACCAGCGCAAGACCAGGCGCACACACGGTAGGCAGTACCACTTGTTTAAGACTTCCACCGGGTTGCGCCAGCCAGATGCGACAGCTCAGCAGGTGCCAGCTAGAACCGGGCCGGACCGGAAGTGGTGGATGGAAGTATTAGCCGGAACTGTCGATCAGAGGAAATTAAACAGCGACAGGTTCTGTACCCGGGCGAAGGCGGCCTGGGCAATTTCGAGCGCACTCGCCTCACTGTTGAGCCGCGCGGCAGCCTCGGCAAAATCGAGATCTTTAATCTCCGAAAGAGTGGTCTGATAAGAGATTTCAAAACCCTCATTGGCATCGCGCACCGCGGTAACCGCATTGAGCCGGTTGCCGACTCTGGCGCGGATGACGTTGGTCTGGTCCAACGCGGTATCCAGATTCTCCAGCCCGCGGTTGATTACGTTGCCGAGGGGAGCTGTGTTTTCAACCTGCGCATTCTGCAGCGCAG
The DNA here is from genome assembly GCA_052031065.1 of Immundisolibacteraceae bacterium. Lineage (GTDB taxonomy): Bacteria > Pseudomonadota > Gammaproteobacteria > Immundisolibacterales > Immundisolibacteraceae > JBPEXY01. Next base: position 3,623 of record JBPEXY010000010.1, read on the forward strand.
CAACCAGCGTATCGATGGTGGTCATTAAATTCTGTCGGGTACTCGGCTGAAAATCGAACTGGTCACCGGCTTCAGGCTCTCCCGAGAATGTGGCGGCGACACCGTTAACAGTGATGGTATCGCCATTTTGATATGTAAGTCCGCTGGCCAGCGTCGTCGATGTGGTGGCATTGACCAGGTCATAAACGCCAGGGGCGGTAAAAACAACTTGCAGATGGTCGCCGTTGTAGGCTCCTGGCGCGGTCTCTGATACCGAACCGATGATGCCACTGCCACTGTTGATGGCGCTGGCACTGGCGGTGATGCCGTCTTTCCCGGTGAAATTGTCCACAAACAGATCATAGCCACTATCACCATAGCGAATAGTGCGACTGGCCGCGACTGCCACTTCCCGCGTATTCTGGTCACCCTGATATTGATAACCGTTGACCGAATCTTTGATAAAAGGCTGGGTTTTGCTGGCGGTGCCGGCAAACATGAACTCACCGTTGCTGTCACGGCGATTACCGAGATTGAACAGCTGATCCCGAATATGGGCGAGTGAGTCAGCAAAGGTGCGGTAATCGGCCTCGGTGTGGGTACCGTTGTTGGCATCGATCAGCGATTCCCGCGCATCGTCGAGCAGATCATTGATCTCCGCAACGGCGGTCTCTTCTATGCCTAGCTGGTTTTCCAGCAGGTTGAGATTGCGGTCGTACTGTTCAAGACTGGCGAGGCGCTGCTCTAGCCCAAGAATTCGCGTCGCCCCCGCCGGGTCGTCCGCAGGCGAGAGAAACTTCTCGCCCTTGGTCAGTTGCAATTGGGTGGTCCGCACCCGACTCTCCTGCTGCTGCAAGGCACTGACGTTTAGTTCAAAAAACTGGTTACTGGCGATACGCACTACGCACCTCCTTAATCATCAACGGGTTGATCATGCAGCCCATTGGCATTGTCAGATCACCTCCAGCAGCGACTGAAACAGGGTATCCGCCGCCTGGATGGTCTGCGCGGCAGCCTGATAGGCCTGCTGAAACTGCAACAGATTGGCAGCCTCTTCATCGACATTCACACCGGCTACCGACTGTTGACGAAAGCGCGACTGTTCCAGCGAGAACCCGGCTGCTTCCAGCGAAATATCACCACTACTGGTACGCGCACCCACTTCGCCGACCAGCTGCTGGTAACTCTCCTGATAAGTTGCGGTACCAGCCGAAAAAAGGCTCTGCTGCTGGAGACCAATCATCCGCAGCATGTTGCTGTTGTCGCCAACACCGGCGGCATTGAAATCAACCTGAAAACGATCACCGGCCGCCGCTGTTCCGCTGATCTGCATACGGTAACCAAAATCGAGGCTCCCCGGGGTGGGAAACAGTTCAGCACCAGGGGTGTAGGTTATCCCTGCTTCCAGCAACACCGGCGCGCCCGGCAGCGTGTTGTCATAAAGGTCAAAAACAGCTGGCGCGGTAAATTCCACCAACAGCGGAGGTGCCAAACTACCCGCTGTGGTGGTAAACGCCGCATTGGTAGTATCCACCGCAGTGAGCCCACTAATCTCAGCATCACCTGAATTACCAATATCACTGCTGGCAAGCAGGGGACTGGCCGCCGCAAGGGCGCGCGGGTCACTGATTGCCAGGTCAAACGAACGCGCCAGTCCGCGGGTTGGCTGGATCAACAGCGCGTCACCACTGGCGCCCGCCGGATCGAGGTCAATGGTCATGCCATCGACGGTCACCGGTACTGTCGCCGGGCCAACCGGAACCGGGCCGAGGTTCTGGATGGAGTCGTCGAGCAGATTGGTTAATAGGTAATCGCCACTTGCATCGACAGCGAGGCGATAATCAGCACCGGTCAGCGCGTTGACATCACTAATCGCCACACCGATGGTTGTCACCCCGGTGTTTGAGGGTGCTGCGTGTATCGCCGGAGCACCAACGGTAAACAGGTCCCCACCGATGGCACCGGTCAGGTCCATGCCTAACCGATGCTGGCTGTTCATCGACTGTTCGAACCCGACAGCCAGGCGCCCGAGTTGATTCAGCGCCGGATCAAGTGCAAGCTGCCGACTGTTCAGCAGGCCACCGAGAGAACCACCATTAATTTCCCGACTGATCTCAAAAGTGCTGACTCCCTGATAAGAGAGCTCCAGTCGGCTGCTGTCAAACTGATTCGGCGTCGTCGTCAGGGAGAATGCCCTGGAACTGACTACCAGTGCCTGACCATTGCCAATAAACACACTGGTTGTACCGTCACCCTGTTCTGCGGTGGAGACCGGTACCAGTTCTGCAAGCTGACCGATCAGCCGGTCTCGCTGATCGAGCAGATCGGGCGATGCACTGCCCTGACCCTGAGCTGCAGAAATGGCCAGATTATTGTTCAACTGGGCGAGACTGGCAGACAGCGCATTAACCTGGCCCACCTGGTCTTCGAGTTCGCTGTTGATCTCCTGCTCCAGACCAGCAAGAAAATTACCTAAAGATTGAAATCGATCTTTCAGCGTGGCGGCGCGCTGCAGGGCCACCTCCCGCTGCGGTAGCGACGCCGGATCAAGAGAGAGATCATTGATCGCAGCAAAATAGTCGTCTACAGCGCTTGAAAGTCCAGTACCGCTGCCGGCAAGCAGATCATCCACCCGCCGCAGGTAATTCATCTGCGTTTCAAGCTGACTCTGCAGTGCAGTATCGTTGTTGATCTGCTGGTTAATAAACAGGTCTACATTACGCCTGACACGGGTAACATCGACGCCGTTACCAAAAAAGATACCGCCCTGCTGATTCGGCTGGCGTGCCTCCATTTCAACACTTTGCCGGCTATAGCCATCGACGGTGGCATTGGCGAGGTTGTGGCTGACTGTAGCCAGTGCACGCTGATTGGCCAGCAGTGCCGATGTCCCTATTCCCAGTATCCCTGACGCCATCAAAATTCTCCCATCAGTTGCTCTGGCATCCGATTATTGCTTCGGCAACCGACTATCAAATACGTTATCGGCGAGCCCGCCGATCTCTTGATTTGCTCTGTTGATCTGCACCAATCTCCCGGGCCAATTCACCCGGGCCAATTCACCCGGGCCCGCCGGCATCACCAGCGGCCCAATGTCGACGTAATTGGTCCGCCAGCCGGGTCACTTTTTCTGCATAGGCAGGGTCAGTCGCGTACCCCCCCTGCTGCAGGCCCTGAGCAAAGCGGGCGCTATCATTCCCAGCGCTCAGCGCTGATGCATACCAGGGACGCGAGCGGAGAAAATCGACATAATCGTCAAACGCCTCGGCATAGGAGCCATAAGCACGGAAACTGGCCACCTCGCGCCGAGCGACACCGTCTCTGTACTCCAGCGTCGGAACCTGCACCACCTCACCCTGCCAATCCGGACCCGCTTTTATTCCAAACAGGTTGTAGCTCAACCCACCGTCGGGGTAACGAATGGTCTTGGCGCCCCAGCCACTCTCCAGCACCGCCTGCCCGGCAATCGCCTCCTCCGGCACGCCAAGCTGCTCTGCCGCCATCCGCGCCAGCGGTTGAATCATCTGTAAAAAATCCGCAGGGGTTGCTGCCTCCTCGGCCTCCTCCGGGAGAGGCGCTATTAGCGGCTGCGCTTCCCGTAACTGCGATACCATAGACAAACTCGGTCCTGCCGGTGAGCGCCCTGGCGTCCTGGACCCTGCCAGGGGAGCGGGATCGATGCGGGCGTGCGTGTTCAAACGCAATGGATCGATGGCGGCCAACTGCGATACTGGCTCCGCCTGCACAGCCTTGTTGGCAGTTTCAGCCGATTGATCAATGGGCGGTTGAGTTCCCGCCGTTTCCTGGTTAGCCGGATTCACCCCGCGGCCCCGTAGCTGCTGCAACAACAATTCGCCGATGCCGAGCAGTCCCTGGTCGCCGCTTTGCAATGCCAGCTGCTGATCAAACATCCGCTGGTAGGTCTGTTCCGCCGAAGAGCCAAACAGTGGATCCCCACCAAGGTTGGCGCTGCGCATCGACTCCAGCATCAACCCGACAAACAGACTCTCAAATTGTCGCGCCACCGCAGCGATTCCTTCTCGGGAGTCGCTGCGCGCCATCCGCTTCAAATCGGCCATGCCCTGGCGGTCAAGCAGGTTACGCGGCCCCTGAAGCGGCGTATCTGCGGCCCGGTTCAGCACTGAATTTGACCCTCCGTTCACCTGCACCTGTCCACCTCAGATCACTACCAACTCGGCGTGCAGCGCTCCGGTCTCGCGCAGCGCCTGCAAAATGGCGACCAGATCGTCCGGTGCGGCACCGATGCGGTTTATCGCCCCAACCAGGTCAGCGAGATCGATACCCGGTTCAAACAGCAACATGCGCCCACTACCGGCACGCACCTGGATGTCGGATCGCGCCGTCTGCGCTGTTTCACCTTCGGAAAAGGGTCCCGGCTGACTGACATCGGCCGACTCGGTGATAGTGACCGAAAGGCTACCGTGGCTGATTGCTGCGGTGGTCACCCTGACCTGACGACCGATCACCACGGTACCCGTGCGGGAATTGACCACTACCTGCGCAGGTGCTTCCGCTGGTTCAAATTCAAGGTTTTCGAGTAATGACACGAAAGTAACCCGGTGCCCCGGGTCTATCGGCATGCTAACGGTAACCCGTGCGCCATCTAGCGCTCTGGCAGTACCACTACCGAAAGTATCGTTAATGGTTCGCGACAATCGCTCAGCAGTGGTGAAATCTGCTTTCCGCAGGCTCAGGGTCAGTGAGGTGCCGTTGGCAAACGGGCTTGCCAACTCACGCTCCACCATGGCTCCGCCAGGAATTCTGGCAACGGTAGGCACACCATTTACGACGCTGGAGCCGTCGCGACCGGAAACACTAAACCCACCGACAATCAGGTTGCCCTGAGCAACGGCATAGACGTTATTGTCGATACCTTTAAGCGGAGTCATCAGCAGGGTGCCGCCGCGTAGGCTCTTGGCACTGCCCAGAGTCGAGACGGTAATATCGATCTGCTGACCAATACTGGCAAAAGGGGGCAATTCAGCGTGCACGGCCACGGTTGCTACGTTCTTGGACTTCGCCTTGGTGCCGGGCGGCAGGGTCACCCCGAGCCGCTGGAGCATATTTTTCAGGCTCTGTTGGGTAAAGTCCTCGGAATCTCCAGAACCATCGAGGCCGACGACCAGACCATAGCCGATCAGCTGGTTACCACGGATGCCGTCGATAGACGCCAGATCCTTGATGCGCTCGGCATACACCGATTGCGGCTGCAGCAGAGCTGCCAGCAACACCAGGTTCATCACGGTCTTCAGGTAGTGTGTCCATTTCCACGACGCTAACCCGTTCATCTCGATACCCCGTTGGCGGTAAATAATCATTAATGGTGGGTTAAAAAGGCATCAAAGCGCTGATGAAAAACCGCGCGACCCAACCCATTTTGCTGGCGTCCGCGACCTGGCCCGTGCCGTCGTAGACGATGTGGGCATTGGCCACCCGCGTCGACAGGACCACGTTATCGGGTCCAATATCGGCGGGACGGACTTCACCCACCAGACCAATCCGCTCATCACCCTGATTGAGAGTCATGATTTTTTCACCACGCACCACCAGGTTGCCGTTAGCCAGCACCTGGGTAACCACAGCAGTCAGGTCACCCGACAGTGAGTTGCTCTGATCAGCATCTGCCTCGCCTTTGAAATTGCTGTCCGAACTGAGATCAAAACCGAGATTGTTGTTACGGTTACTCGCCAACGGCACCAGTCCAGGCACATTGAACTCGGGCGTTGTGCCCAGCAATGTCGGATTGGTCACCGTCGACTGGTTGTTTTTCTTCACTTCACTGTTGGCATCCTTCTTCGCCGACGTCTTCTCCACCAGCTTGATGGTCACCACATCACCGACCTGACGGGCACGCAGATCCTCAAACAGGACCATGTTCCGGCTGGCGGAATAAATAGATCCGGTTGCCGGACCCTGACTGGACTCAACCAGGGGCTGGGGCTGATAGGCTGGCAGCTCACGGAACTGGTGGTAGGAACTACAGCCGCTGATCAACACCACGGCCAGTAGTAGCGACCACGGGTACCCCTTCTGGTGAACAGGTGATTTAATCGTCATGATCAGACGTTGTTGTTAAGAAAACGGAGCATCTCGTCAACGGTCGAGATCGCTTTGGAGTTCGACTCGAAAGCGCGCTGGGTCTCGATCATATTGACCAGTTCCTCGGCAACGTTGACGTTGGAAGCCTCCAACGCACCCTGCACCAGACTGCCAACACCATCTTCTCCAGGCGTGCCGACGGTCGGGGTACCACTGCTGGCTGTTTCGACAAACAGATTTTCACCGACCGGTTGCAACCCGGCGGGGTTAATAAAATCGGCCAGCGTAATGTCGCCAACCGTGGTCGGGGTGGTTGAGCCGGGAACCGTTGCTGTCACCGTGCCGTCGGCACCAATCGTCACACTCTGGGCATCGGTGGGAAGAGTAATGGATGGCTCAAGCTCGTAGCCACTGGCGGTAACCAGATTACCGTCCGCATCGATCATTAATGAGCCGTCGCGGGTATACGCCGTTGTGCCATCTGGACGCAGCACCTGCAGAAACCCGCGGCCATTAACCGCCACATCAAGGGCGTTATCAGTCTGCAACGTATTGCCCTGCTGAAAGATTTTCTGGGTGGCAACGGTACGGACCCCAGTTCCCAACATTAACCCGGAGGGCAGCTCGCTATCCTGGGAACTTGATGCCCCCGGTTGACGCACTGTCTGGTAAATCAGATCCTCAAACACCGCACGGCTGCGTTTGAATCCGGTGGTATTAACATTAGCAAGATTATTGGAAATCACACTGATGCGATGCTGCTGTGCATCAAGGCCAGTTTTAGCGACCCACATGGCTGGATTCATTGATGGCTCCTTATATTCCTGGTGAAGCGTTCTGCTGTTTGTGGATCAGGCCCGTACTCAAATGGCATGGTCCGGTTTAATTTTGTTCAGCTGACAGGTCTATTCACTTAGCAGTTGCTGGGCTTGTTCAGCATTTTCATCGGCACTGCGCATCATCCTGACCTGGGTTTCGTAATGACGGGAAAGTTCGACCATTTCGATTAACGCCTGCACCGCGTTGACATTGGAGGATTCCAGCGCACCGGGAACCACCCGGATCGAAGCATCAAGCGGCGCCGCTCCCTCCTGCAGACGAAACAACCCGTCGGTACCTTTGCTGAGCTGCTGCAGGTCGGGCTGCACCAGGCGCAGCCGGTCGATTACCACCAGCTCTTCGGCGGCGGCACCCAATGGCCGGACAGAGATGGTTCCATCTTTGCCGATATCGACCTTATCGAATGGAGGTAACGCCACCGGGCCACCGTTACCCATCACCTGGTGACCGGCGCCGTTAACCAGGAAACCGTTGGCATCGAGATGCAGATCGCCGGCACGGGTATAGGCCTCGTCTCCCTGAGGAGAGAGCACAGCAAGAAACCCATCGCCGTTGATGGCAACATCGAGATCCCTGCCGGTAGTGATCAAACCGCCATGGCTGAAATCGCTCCTTGAGGACTCCAGCACAGAATAGGTTCGGGTCACCGGTGCCTGCCCTTCCACGGCGACGGCACGAAAATGGTCGAGATCAGCACGAAAGCCGGTGGTATTGACGTTGGCAAGGTTGTTATTAGTCGCCTGCAGCGAACGCATCGCCTGCTGGGCACCACTCATGGCGATGTAAAGCATCCGGTCCATACCGCTATCTCCGTGAATTCACTACCCGAATCCGCATGGCCGACTAACGAATATTGATAATCGTCTGGGTAAGCGAATCAGTGGTTTCGATGGTCTTGGCATTGGCCTGAAAATTACGTTGTGCGGTGATCAGGTTGACCAGCATCTCAGTAACATCAACGTTAGAGGATTCCAGTGCTCCAGACTGCAACAGGCCAAGGCTCGCCGTTCCCGCTGCTCCGATCAACGGTGCTCCCGAATCCTGGGTCTCGATCCAGCTACCAAATCCGCCCTCAGCAAGCCCCTGCAGGTTTGAAAAATTTGCCAGGGCAACCTGTCCCTGGGCACTGCTTTGACCATTGGAATAACGGGCCAGTACCACGCCATCACTGCCGACACTGACATCCACCAATCGACCGGTGGTAAAGCCGTCGCTCTGCAGAGTATTAATGCTGAAGGGTGAGCCAAACTGGGTGGTTTGATTGAGATCGAGAACCACGTTCTGCGTGGCTGCACCACCTCCCGGCGTTAAGGAAAAGCTGAATTGACCGGAAGCCGGTGTGGTCAGGGCCCCTCCTGTACTAAACGCCATGGGGTTGTTGGTACTGACCGCCGCACCATCCAGGGCAACATGCAGATTCCAGGCGTTACTGGCGGTCTTGGTAAAGAAGGTGCTGACCACATGTTCGACGCCAAGACTGTCGTAAATCGTCGCGCTGGCAGTGGAGTTATAGGTGGTGACATCGGTAATGTTGAACGCGCTGGCGATAATCGCATCGCCCGCATCCAGATTGGCACCCATGTTCACCTGACCGGTCGCCTGGGGTGCACTATCGGCCGTGGAGATGGTCAGATCACCGAGATTACTGCTTATGCCACCACTCGGGTCGGGTTGAAATGCCTGGACCCGGTGGCCCGCCGCATTAACAACGAAACCGTCTTTATCTACGATCAGTGAGCCGTTGCGCGAATAGTTGAGCGCACCGGCGTCGCTCATGATCAGGAAGCCATTGCCTTCGATAGCAATATCCAGGTTGTTGCCGGTGGTTTCAACGTTACCCTGGGCAAAACTTCGACTGACCGCCGCCAGTTCTGCACCGCGTCCCTGCACCACACCTTCAGCTGAGGTCTGCGCCGCGCCGACCAGACTGGCAAACTCCGCGCGACTCACTTTGTAGCCCGTAGTGCTCAGGTTGGCGAGGTTATTGCTGATCACATCCAGGTCGGCGGTGGCCGAATTGATACCACTGAGAGCGACTTTGAATGACATAACATGGACTCCTTGAATTAAAACGCGGAGAAACAGAACCAATTAAAAACGGTATGAGATGAACCCACTAACCACCTGTTCATGACACTTCCAGAACCTCACTGAGGCCTACAGGGGATAACTGCTGGGTTTGTATATTCAGTTTGCCGTCAGCACCGATGGCAACACTGACCACCTGGTCCCTGAGATAAAGCTCCGGCGTCGGTTCATCGACCTCGGCAACCTCCGGCACGAGCTGGTATTTACCTGCCGACAGCGGGTTGCCGAGATGGTCCAGTCCATCCCAGGTAAATTCATTCAAACCTGTATGACGCGGACCAAGATCCAGCGTGCGCACCACTTGTCCGGTTTCGTCCTGAACCTGTAATTGCAGGCCGTTGGTCTGATTGGCCAGATCGATCTGGCCGCTGACCGGTTGCAACTGGTTAGTCGCGACTATTTCAGCGCTATTGATCAGCACATGCTTGCCGACCATGCTGGTCGCCTGCAGTAGCTGCGCCGACTGCAAACTGGAAACAGCGTCTGTCAGAGAGCGCTCCATCGACTGAATTCCGGAAACGGAACTAAACTGAGCCAACTGCTCAAGAAATTGCGAGGAATCCTGCGGCTTGGTGGGATCCTGATATTTCAATTGGGTGGTCATCAACTCCAGAAAAGTTGACATACCAAGACTATCCTCCGCTTTAGCAGAGTCAGTGGTTGAAGAGGTGGTGGGCGCCCTGTTCTGGGATGCCCCTGTTGTAGGATCAATCATAATTACCGACCTATCTGCAGGGTACGCAGCATCAACTGCCGACTGCTGTTCATAATCTCGACGTTACTCTGGTAACTTCGTGATGCTGCCATCATGTTGGCCATTTCCGTGACCATGTTGACGTTGGACATTTCCACGTAACCCGCCTCGTTGGCGTGGGGGTGGCCAGGGTCATAACGTAGTGGTAGCGGTCGTTGATCGGCCACGACCCCCGCTACCCTGACACCGGCCGCGGCTGTATTACGCCCGCCACTATCACCAGGTACTCTCGGCTCGGTGACTCCGCGGGTGTTTTCAAGCACGGCGCTAAACAGAGGCTGTTTGGCTCGGTAAGCCTCACCACTCTCACTACTGGTACTGTTGGCATTGGCAAGGTTGCTGGCAATCAGATTCAACCGCAGGTTCTGCGCGGCCATACCACTGCCGGCAATATCGAAGATATTGGCCATCATTCACCCCGTATCGCCGTGAGCAGAGATTTGGCTCGACCATCGGTAAAGCGTACGGCTGCCTGATAGCGCACCGAATTCTCCGCATAAGCGGCCTGTTCAATATCATTCTCAACGGTGTTGCCATCGAGACTGTTTTGCAGTGGCACCCGGTAAAGCAGTGGAAAATTTTGCGAACGAACGGAAGGCGTAGACATGTGGCGCTGGTTACCATCGGCCACCGATGAACGTGGCTGCAAAGCTACCGTGCCGGTAGAGACGGTTTTTAGAGCGGTACGGAAATCGATATCGCGTGCCTTAAAACCGGGGGTATCGCTGTTGGCAATATTGTTGGCTAGCAGCTGATTACGCCGCTCATACACCAGCAGGGCCTGGGCCGGTAATCCGAGGAAGCTTGCACCACTACTCATCAAATGATCTCCATGCTGTTTGCATGAAGATAGAGCAATGACTGTGCCAGGAAATCCTGGAACGTGTTTCCAGGGTCAATGCCGGGACCCCTGTTCAGGAACGAACCAGAGCCGATCAAACAGAGAGGCGACAAACTAAGCTACTGTTTCTAAAATATTTGTTGACGCTCCTGGTCCGCCATTTCTGTTTCACTGAAACGACTGCACAGACTAAACATTTTTCAGGCGTGCTGTATTGACCTTCCCGTGGTTTTTAACCAGGACAACCTACAGAACGGCAAAAGCGGCAACTGCCTCCTTCGTCGGGACGGAAACAGATTGCCGCTTATTGCCGGCATCTACGAATGTAGCTCCGCCAATCAGATGTGGCGGGAGACCAGACTAAACCCTGAACGCGCTGACCGAAGACCCCAGCTCCTGACCCAGTCTGGCAACCTGCTCGGATACTTCGGCATTGCGCCTGCTGCCTTCGGCAGAGTCATGCCCCAGGTCACGAATCTGCTCAATGCTGTGGGTCAGCTCCTGGGATACCGCACTTTGCTCCTCGGCAGCGGCGGCAATGTTGTGATTCATCTCGGCGATACGGGCGACCACCATCGATAGCGTCTCCAGTGATTTTCCAGCCTCTTCAGCCTGACCGACGGTGTCTTTTGCCTGGGCACGTCCGCGCTCCATCACTTCAACCGCATTACGACTGCCTTCCTGGAGTCGCTCAATCATGCCCTGAATTTCCGCAGTGGAACTCTGGGTACGGGAAGCCAGGGTGCGTACTTCATCGGCAACCACTGCAAACCCGCGGCCCTGCTCACCGGCGCGCGCTGCTTCGATCGCAGCATTCAGCGCCAGTAAATTGGTCTGTTCGGCAATATCGCGAATGACATCAAGTACACCGCCGATATTGTCACTGTCACCGGCGAGCTGGCGAATCACCTCTGAGGCGGTCTCCACTTCGCTGGCAAGACTACCAATCGATTGCACCACACCGTTGACAACCTCCTGGCCACGACTGGTTTCCTGGTCACCCTGCTGAGCCGCTTCGGCAGCAGCGGCTGCGTTACGTGCCACCTCCTGGACAGTCAGCGACATCTCACCGACCGCATGGGCCACCTGATCCGTCTCCTGAACCTGGGTCTGCACGTTGGCACTCATCTTTTCGCTGGAAGCACGGGACTCTTCAGCAAACTGATTCAGGCTCACCGCCGCCTCTCCGGTAGAACTGATAGAGCGCTGTAACTGGTCCATCATTCTGTTAAACGCGTTTGCGGTAAGACCAATTTCATCGTTACAGGATACTGAAACCCTTCTTGTCAGGTCGGCGTCTGCCTCAATCGCCGCCATGCTGTCGCGTAGTTGAGCAATTGGTCCAAGTATCGATCGGAATGACCGGAAGGTAAAAAACACTACCAGCGCGATCACCGCAAGAAATAATGCGACAAACCCAATTTTGATAGAGGTCTGTAGTTGAGCAATGTCGCTCCGTTCTGCAGCAGCTGCCTCGAGTTGCAACTGAAAAAGTTGGCGCAGATTATGATTCAAGGGGCTCATCAAAATAGGTAGCGATACCTGTGCTTCACCGAGCCGATAAGCCGCGTCACGACCACCCTCTGCTTTTACCTGGCTGATCAGTTCCGCCAGTTGACTGTCCGCAGCAACCAGCATCTCATCAGTTGCCCTGATCAGCTCCGCCTCTTCGCTGGCAAGACCAGCAGACTGGAGGTATTCCCGGTAGGGACCCCAGACGGTAGCTCGGTTACTGACGACATCTTCCAGGCCGGATGCCACTTCCGCAAAGGAAATCATCTCTGCGTAACCGGAGTTGACCAGGTCCATCGCATCAACCGCGTACATATCCTGTACGGTCTTGATACGTTCCAGGGTCAGTACCCGGTCATCATACATACGACCGCTGGCGGAATCGGTTTTGGCCAGCGCCCAGAGCGATGCAGCCACCAGAAACAGTAGCGCAACGCAGGGCAACGCCACCAATGCCAATAGCCGCTGCTTGATAGTCGGCTCAGTAAGTAACTTGCTGCTCTTCACCATTCTCTCCTTCGGATTAGTTCCCGGATTGTTGCCGTTGGTCATCACGCTGCTGTTGATTCGATCCCCAGTTGCTCAGTGACCATCTGATAGAGAGCTTCAGGATCGAACTTCGCCTGAAACCCATCCGCCCCCAATTTCTCCACCGCTGACGCGTTAAACACACCGCTTAGCGAGGTATGTAAGATAATTTTCAACTGGGCAAGCTCACCGCTTTCGCGGATCTTGCGACAGAGGGTGTACCCATCTAAACGTGGCATCTCGACATCGGAAATCACCAGCTGAATCTGCTCGTGAATCGGCACGTCACTCTCCGCAGACATCTCCATTAACTTGTCATAGGCTTCCTGGCCATCGGTGCAGACGATCAGTTCGGCACCGAGGGGTTCCATCACCCTGATAATCTGTTTACGGGCAATTTTTGAGTCATCAACCACCAGAACCCGCTTCATGCTGGCGGCTGGCTCAGCACCGTCCAGCTCAGCAAACTTCTCTTCTACAAAATTCACCGAATCGTCAACACCAACCACTTCGGCGAGTACCTTTTCCACATCGAGAATCTGGATCAGTTCGTCGTCGATGCTGGTCACCGCGGTGAGGTAGCTTTCGTTCTGCGCGCCGATTGGCGGAGGCATCACGTCGGTCCAGTTTTTGTTGATTATTCGATCCACCGACTGCACGAGAAACCCCTGCACCTTGCAGTTATATTCCGTGAGTACCACGTTGCCCTCACCCGGCTCGCGGCTTGAAGGCATGCCCATCGCCAGTTCCAGATCGATAATCGCGGTCGTCTCGCCACGCAGGTGAGCGATACCAATGACAGCAGGATGATTACTGGGCACACGGGTGATGTTTGGCAGTGACTGCACTACCTCGCGCACTTTAAATACGTTGATACCAAACCTGCGCGGACCACTGAGGCGAAAAAGGAGCAGTTCCATACGGTTCTGCCCGACCATTTGCGTACGTAAATCAATTTCGGCCATTACCTGTGACAAGAGAGTTCTCCTCGGAAAAGCTGATGATGGGGCTGTGAACGGCCGGCTGTTGAGTTTCTTTAGAACTTAATTCCCGCGAACCGTTTACTTAGCGCCTTGGATACACCCCAGCTGCAGACGCTCATGGCACCTAATTTGCATGTTTCCATGTGAATTGATATTCATGAGGTTGTGGAGATGAGAGTCACCAAATTGCACAAATCCCGCTCAACGACAGCCATGACAAGCTGTTGGGTCTGCCTTTGCGCCCGGTTGACCTCAACCGTGGCAGGACAAATTCCTGACATCGGAACGGTAGAAGCGGCAAAAAAGTGACATCATGAAAGAGCTTGCCTGGTTTTTAGTCGGTTTCTGGAGCGTAACCCTGTGGTGGCTAGTCGGCGCCACGCTGCTCCACGCGTGGAACCGACTGCCGGAGTTTGGTCCACGCCAGTTTCATCTCTCATTATGCTGGCCCGTCGTCGTGATTCTGAAACTCTGTTTTTTATCCCGCCCTCCCGGACCACGACGGTGAAAGTATTTTTCCTGGTAACAGCGATGATGCTCTACCCCGCAACTTTGATAGCCAACTCCGGGGTCAAGCAGGCCATCGAAGCTGTAGAAGGATTTCTCGCAAACTCCTACGGCTCCAGCGAGAGCAATTTCAGATGGCGAGTCAAACAGCCGGATCACCGGCTCCTGTTAAGCGCGTGTGAATCCCCTCCTGACCTGGAACCACCCAGTGATCTGAAGAAAATGGGCAAAATCAGCTTTAAGGTAAGCTGTCCCTCACCCACACCATGGTCGATCTACCTGTCGACTACGGTCCATCAGCGGGTTTCGACCTGGGAAAGCATTGTGCCGATCAGTCGTGATGAAGTAATTCATCGATCTCATCTGGAGAAACGTGACCGATGGTATACATCCCTGCCATCCGGGCTGATTACCAGCGCTGATCAAATAGTCGGGAAGGTAGCGCGGCAAAACATCTTGCCTGGTGACCCCATCAGAGAGAAGTGCCTTCGCGATGCAATTCTGGTTCGCAAAGGCCACCTGGTCAGAGCAAACATCACCACTCCGGGCTTCTCCGTCGGTACTCAGGTCATTGCACTGGAAGAGGGCGCTCGAGGTGAAACCATTCAAGTCAGGAATGCGAAAACCGAGAAGCTGATGACAGCAGTGGTCGATGGTGCTGGGCGGGTCACCCTGCACTGAGACTAAACGGCACAGATGGGTGGCAAATTAAACCAATATGAACTGAACAGGAGTGGCAGAACTTACTGTGAATTTTTTCTAAAGACCCTGTTAGCGTTGCCGATAAGCAACACCATCGGTCTATCCAACCAGGTTAAGCCTTCAAATTTCGCGTAAATTTAATTAGGAGCAACAAGCGTGGACAAAATAGATGGCAATCCGCCATTACCCCTGAATAATCTGCTGCAGCAGGGGCAGGCACAGAATACGCCCGCTACGTCGTCAGAGACTAAAACCTCTTCTGCCGCTAGCAATGATATTTCGTCAGCCGCGGGCAGTAAGGACCAACTGACGATTGACAGTAGTACGCAACTGTTGCGAAGTACCGAGGCAAACCTGAAAACGGATGCCCCCTTCGACAGTGAAAAGGTAGCCAGGATCAAGCAGGCTATCGACGAAGGAAACTACCGTGTGGATGCGGAACGGGTTGCCGATCAGCTTCTCGATATAGAACGCTCCTATCTCGATAAGTAGGTGGGCTTACACAAGATCAACACCAAAATTGGGGCACCCGATGGCCGTGATAAAAAACGAAGCGATCATTGAACAGCAACTGAATAGACTCGACCATCTGATTGAGGAAATGCGATCTGCGGTCGTGGTAACTGATTGTGAGCGCGTAGTGACGGCGAGCACAGAACTGCAGGTTCTGGTGGACCAGCTCGAGCGCCGCTATGATGGCTGCGACAACCCCAGCGAGCTAATCAGTGAAAGCCTCGCCGAAAGACTCGGTTCAGTTAGAAAAAAACTTGCCGGAACCGGCACACTGATACAGCTGTCCCGCGCTAAAGCAGCAGACCTGCTGGAGTTGATGCTGGGTACTGCTCCCAACGCATTCAGCACCTATAGCGAATCAGGGCGATTCCAGACCGATCCACGCAAAACCCGTTCCCTGACTGCCTGATCCGGTACCCACGAGTCGGTTCAGTCAGATACCGGGGGCCGTTTCCACCCGGTTACGGCCATTCTGCTTGGCCTTGTAAAGAGCCTGGTCAGCATAGGCGACCAGTGTCCGTGGGTTTTCCTGATCTCTTGAATCGGGCCCGTAAAGACTCAGACCAATAGAAACCGTGACCGTTAAAGATTTACCGCCAGTTTTCGTTGGTTCTTTTTCAATACCAGATCTAAGCCTCTGGGCAACCTCTTTGGCGATTCGCGCGGGAGTCTCCGGTAACAAAACGACAAACTCCTCGCCACCATAACGCGCCAGAACATCCGAGCTACGCATAAAGCGATCCATCGTTCGGGCTACGGTCTGCAGTACCGCATCACCGCCCTGATGGCCGTATTCATCGTTAATCGATTTGAAATGGTCAACGTCAATCATCAGGCAACAGAGCGGTCGACGGGTACGACGCGCCCGATCAAACTCCTCGACCAGGCGCTGCTCAAAAAAACGGCGGTTGTTTAGCTGGGTAAGCGGATCGGTCAATCCCGCATGTCTCAAGCGTGCCCGATTCAATATCTGCTGCAGCGCGACAGTAATAATGGCACTTAGCCTCTGGATCAGGTCGGTGCCAACCCCCTGTCGATAATGGTCTGGTTGCTTACTGCCAAAATTAAGACTACCGACCAACTCCCCATCGCGCACCAGCGGCATTAACAGTGTTGAGACCAAATCCTCATCGCAACCGGGAAACAATAACGCACGCTGTGTTTCATCGGGTAGGTCGAAACAGGGCTCAAAACTGCTGCTAAACCGGTGTTGTAGAAGTTCTACAGAGGGATACGGCAGAATTGTGCTTTGGCATTCGACGCCTGACTCGCTCTCAATCATTCTGGCGACCTCAAATTCCGGGTCGGAGAGTACCAGCGTAATAATCAGATCGTCCCGCTGCAACTCATCGACAATAACTGAAGCGACGTCACTAAAGGTATCAGCACTGAGAATCCTCAGCTCAGAAGCCTGCATTCTCTGGCTTATTTTTTCGTTTTCACGTGCCTGCTGAATCAATACGTCCAGCTGACCCCGGAGTTTCTGGTTCTCTGCTACCAGAGCCTCTATTGATTCGCTATCGCCCATCAGCCCGGTATCGTGATAGTCATCTGGACAGCTCTACTGGCGGCTCAACCTTCCGCGCAGTTCCATTGCAGGAACATATCCCGGAATCAAAGCGCCCGACTCCAGCAGAATGGCGGGTGTCCCATTGATTCCTAGCTGATTACCCAACTGAAAATGCTGCTCGATAGGGTTCTCGCAGGTCTGCTGTTTGACCTTTTTTCCCTGTTTGGCCTGGGTCAAGGCAGCGGCCCGATCACTGGCGCACCAGACAGACTGCATCAACTGGTAACTATCAGAACCCAGTCCTGCACGGGGATAAGCCAGGTAACGTACTGAGATTCCGGCGTTATGATACGCGCTTATTTCATTATGTAGTTTGCGGCAGTATCCACAGTCCACATCGGTAAATACGGTGATGGTGTGTTTTGGCCTGGGTGCCGGGAAAACCACCATCGATTGCTCTGAAATCTGGCCAATCTGTTCCAGCCGCCAGCGGTTGAGCGCCGCTTCGGTGAGGCTTTCCCGTTTCACCAGGTCCACCAGCTCACCGTTAAACAGGTAACGACCACTCTCATCAACATAGAACAGCCGCGATCCCACCCTACCCTGATACCAGCCACTAACAGGCGCAGGAGCAATAGACTGGGGAGAGTGGTCTGCACTGATGGAATGCAGGGCCCCGCTAACTTTATCGGGAATCGTTGGTTCTGCATGGGCCTGCGTGACCCCCAAAACCAGCAACATCGCTAGCAACAACCGAGAGATGCGTAACATCAATATTCGCCCCATTTAACCAAATGAAAAGTTACTATCCACGCGGATGGTGAAGACCATGCATTTGCTGTATGCGCTCGCTGGCAATGTGGGTATAAATCTGCGTGGTCGACAGGTCCGCATGTCCCAAAAGCATCTGCACCGCGCGCAAATCCGCTCCATTATTTAACAGATGGGTTGCAAATGCGTGGCGCAGGGTGTGCGGAGACGGCGGATTTCGCAATCCCGCCTGCTGTGCATAGCGTTTTACCATGTACCAGAACGACTGTCGGGTCATCTGCTTTCCCAACCGTCCAGGAAACAACAGTTCACTGCCACTCGCTCCGGTCAACCCGGGCCTCACTTCCTGCAGGTAGCGGGTCAGCCAGTCTAACGCAATCTCACCAACAGGGACGATTCTCTCACGAGCCCCCTTGCCAGTAATGCGCAGAAACCCGGCATTTAAGTTCAGCTGTGCAACTTTGAGCGACAACAGCTCACTGACACGAAGGCCAGTCGCGTAGAGCAATTCCAGCATCACCCGGTCACGCAGACCCTTTGCTCGGGTCAGGTCAGGAGCCGCCATCAAATTATCGACTTCCTGTTCAGAAAGAGTTTTCGGCAGAGTCCTTCCCAGCCTGGGAGACTCAACATGGTCGGAGGGATCGGTCGCTGCGCGACCGCTATCAAGGAGCTGGCGATAGTAGGCGCGAACCGATGAAAGCATCCTTGCCACCGAACGGGAACTCAGTCCGCGCCCAAGTTCGGCGGCCAGGAATGCTTCTATATGCTCTCTTTTAGCCTTGTCCAACTGCAGACCAAGGGAATCGAGCCAGCCGGCGTATTGGGTCAGATCCTGGCGATAGGCCGTCAGCGTATCTTCACTCAGGCCCCGCTCCATCCAGATTGCATCCAGAAAGAGATTAATCCTGTCGACACCGGCAGATCGCCGGCGCGGGGATTCAGGCGACCGCTTTTGTGCTAGATCCGTCATCCCCGGGTGATTACGGATCTACTCAACTATCAAGGGGTCAGGAACCGGGCAGGGGTTAACACAACTCTGGACTAGAGTTTTTCCCTGATCCGTGCGGCTTTCCCGGAAAGCTCTCTAAGATAGTAGAGTTTTGCCCGACGAACATCACCGCGGCGTTTAATTTCAACTCGGTCAATCATCGGCGAATAGGTTTGAAAGACTCTTTCGACACCTTCACCGTGAGAAATTTTGCGTACCGTAAAGGCTGAATTCAAGCCGCGATTTTTCTTGCGAATAACGACGCCCTCAAAAGCCTGGATACGCTCGCGATCGCCTTCCTTAACCTTAACCTGCACCACTACCGTATCGCCCGGAGCGAACTCAGGTAGCTTGCGCTGCATCTGTTCTGCGTTAATCTCATCGATGATGTTGCTCATGACCATCTCCAGCTAAGTAAGGAACCTGCGACCGCTAAACATCAGTTATTAGTGCCTGTCTAGCAGTGCCGGCCCGGCATTTCATATTCATCTTTAAACTCCGCGAGCAATTGCTTCTGCTCAGCGGAAAGCTCGGCGTCCCGCAACAGGTCGGGACGTCTCAACCAGGTTCTACCCAAGGCCTGCTTCGCCCTCCAGCGGGCAATGCGACCGTGATCTCCACTGGTCAACACTTCCGGTACGGTGCGCCCTGCATAGAGCTCTGGACGCGTGTAGTGCGGGTAGTCCAACAATCCAGCAGAAAATGAATCCTGCTCAGCGGACTGCCGGTCACCCAAAGCACCGGGTAACAACCGGGTAACGGCATCGACAATCATCAGTGCCGGTAACTCACCGCCGCTAACCACAAAATCGCCTATCGACCATTCCTGATCGACTCGCGCTTCGAGGACCCTTTCATCAACACCTTCGTACCGACCGGCGAGCAGTACCAGCCCTGACTGAGCGGCGGTGTATTCTATCAGACCGTGATCCACCTTCCGCCCCTGAGGAGAAAGGTAAACCACTGATCCATTTGCCCCCGCTTCGAAGGCCGCCTCCAGAGCTCTATCAACCGGCTCGGCTTTCATCACCATACCGGGACCACCGCCGTAACTGGAATCGTCGACATTACGATGCCGATCCAGCGCGTAATCCCGCGGATTCCAGCTGTTTACCTGGACGATTCCAGTCTCAACCGCGCGACCCACTACACCATAGGTCATCACATCCCGAACCAGACCAGGAAACAGCGTGATCAGGTCAAAACGGAAAGCCATGACTAAAAATCGGCGTCCCAGTCCACTTTACAAACACGCTTGTCCAGATCCACCTCCAGGACAACCTGATCGATCAGGAACGGGATCCAGCGCTGTCGATCTCCTTCCACAACCATGACATCATTGGCACCGGTCTCCACCATTTCGACGATATGGCCGTAAAGCGCGCCATCCAACGCCTCCACTCGCAGACCAACCAGGTCGTGCCAATAATATTCATCAACTTCAGGTACCGGCAGCTGGTCCCGCCGCACCTGTAACTCAATGCCTTTTAACTTATCCGCGTCGGTACGGCTATCAACTCCACGGAACTTGAACGCCAGAAACCGCCCCTGGCGTTTACACAGTTCTACCTCCAGAGTGCCCTGCCAACGCTTTGAGTGGCCTGCAAATTGCCTGTATAGCAACAAATTATCAGGGGGGCTTGTCGCCGACCAGACCTTAACCCATCCCTGCAGACCCCAAGGGGCGCCCACCGTTGCCATTGTGACCCACTGCTCGGGGTCTGGTGGTTCAGAATTCAGCCCCTGATCACCTGATAAGGTTAAACGACAACACTCTATACAATCACGCCTTTGCGCGTTTCAACAGAGTCGCTACCGTATCACTCGGCTGAGCGCCCTGACCCAGCCAGTAGTCGGCCCGTTCGAGATCAACGCGAAGGGTCTCCGCCTGCCCACTGGCTACCGGATTATAGAAACCAAGCCGTTCGATGAACCGACCATCCCTGGGATAGCGACTATCCGCAACCACGATGTGATAAAACGGCTTTTTTTTGGCCCCGCCCCGGGACAAACGAATGGTCACCATTTCACTTATTTCCTCTGCCGTTGTCACGCACTCGAAGCAATGCTTCGGTGCGGCGCTAATAACGCTATTCCTGAAAGATTAAACTCTAGCTAATGGCGCGCAACAGTGAGCCAGAAACAGAGTTTTTATGAATACTGCTGAAAAGGCGCGCGATTCTAATGAATTAGTCGCCTATGGTCAATGGCCACTGGCCTGGCGAGAGTCAGTGTTCCAACACAAGAAAAGGACAGACCACCACATTATCAACTCTCGGGTAGCTCGCCCGCCGCCGCCACTGTAGCTAGTTATTTTCTGAAACCACCCATCCCCGGAGGTAACCCTCCCTGACCAAGAGCATCAAGCCCGCGCATCATTTTCTGCATTCCGCCTTTGCGCCCCATCTTTTTCATCATTTTTTGCATCTGGGTAAACTGTTTCAACAGACGATTCACATCCTGAACCTGCATACCAGAGCCCTTCGCTATACGTTTGCGGCGGGAACCATTAATGATGTTTGGGAACGAACGTTCTTTTGCTGTCATCGAACTGATGATCGCGTCAATTCTGCCAAGTTGCCGATCATCCACCTGACCTTTCACCTGGTCCGGCAGACCTCCGACACCGGGCAGCTTATCCAACATACTCGACATACCACCCATCTGGTTGATCATTTTTAACTGATCACGAAAATCGTTCAGATCGAATCCCTTGCCTTTCTGCAGCTTCCGACCAAGCTTTTCTGCCTTCTTTTTGTCTACCTTGCGCTCAGCTTCCTCAACGAGAGTAAGCACATCACCCATACCGAGAATACGCGAAGCCATCCGGTCGGGATAGAAAGGTTCAAGATCATCTATTTTTTCACCGATGCCGATGAATTTGATCGGCTTGCCAGTGAGATGTCGAATCGACAACGCCGCACCACCTCGCGCATCGCCATCCGCTTTGGTAAGTACCACGCCGGTCAACGCCAAAGCCTGATTGAACGCTTCAGCGGTTCGCGCAGCATCCTGACCGCTCATCGCATCAACGACAAATAGGGTTTCGACGGGATTCAGTCGCTGGTGAAGGCGTTGAATCTCAGCCATCATTTCGTCATCAATGTGAAGCCGCCCGGCGGTATCCAGGATCAACACGTCCATTGAGGCACGCTGGGCCTGCTCTAACGCCTGCTGGGCGATTTCGTCCGGCTTGTCACTTCCGCTGGAGGGAAAAAAACCAACCTCCACCTGCGCCGCCAACTTTTCAAGCTGATCAATCGCGGCCGGCCGATAAACATCGGCACTGGCCACCATCACCCGCTTACCGTGGCGCTCCTTCAGCAGCCTGGCCAGTTTCCCAACGGTGGTTGTTTTCCCTGAGCCCTGCAGCCCGGCCATCAGCACGACAGCAGGCGGACGGGCGTTCAGGTCCAGCGACTCATTGCTGGCCCCCATCAACAGCTCGAGCTGCTCCTGGACGATTTTGATCAGCGTCTGACCAGGCTGCAGATTAGCAACCACCTGCTGGCCGACTGCCTGCTGGCGTACCTGCTCGATAAAATCCTTCACCACGGGCAAGGCAACATCAGCCTCCAGCAGAGCCATCCTCACCTGCCGCAGAGCGGCCTGGATGTTCTCATCACTGAGTACAGACTGCCCACGGAGTGAACTGACCGCCTGCTGCAGACGCTCGGATAGGTTTTCAAACATGGTCAATGCCTAATCTGGAACCGAAAGTTTGGAAGGGGTAGAACTCGCCTGATCCATAATCAACCCCTTGTTAAACAAGGGGGATTAATCAAACGTCGAAAAATTCTCCGCCATAAAGACGATGGATACGCCTGCCCGGCATCAGTGCGTCAAGCTGAGCACAGACCTCCTCTTCGAATCCGGGCTTGAGGTGAGTAATGTATATATCCGGATCGTGAACAAGTGCCTGTAAATCAACCGCCAATGTTTCCGGACAGTAGTGTTTTGCCAACCCGGCCAGCTCCGCCATCTCGTTCGGATACGCAGCCTCCACCACCAGAAGCCCGAGTTGTTCCAGTTCATTCAACCGCTCCCAGAAACGGGAGCAAGGACCGGTATCACCACTAAAGGCGAACCAGCGCCCCTCCTCTTCAACCAGATAGGCTGCAGCGGGTACGATATGATTGACTTCGACCATTTCAATTTTTAATCCGGCCACATCAATGGTCTCGCCCGGTGCCATTTCCTGGTAGGTCAATACCGGGGTTTGAGGATTTGGCAACTGCCCAAAATCGGGCCAGATTGTTCCGTTAAACACATGGTCCTTGATCGCCTGCAGGGTCTCTGGCAGCCCGTAAACCATCAACGACTCACTGCTACGGGAGAGCCGTTCAAACAGCCCATCGACCAGTAACGGGATATGGCAAAGGTGATCGAGATGAGAATGGGTCACAAACAGATGACGAATATCGGACATACGTTCGAGCGTCAGGGTACCCACGCCGTCGCCACCATCAATGAGCACTGCATCATTCACCAATATCGATGTGGTGTAACGCCCTACACCAATACCGCCACTGGCTCCCAGAATTCTGACTTTCATGAGTCCGTATAAATTCTTATCGTTAGAGATGTTTAACGAAGCATTCTAGCTTTTTTTTCGACACTGTGGAGCAAACAGGCCAGTCCGGCTGCCAGCATGTTAATCTCCACCCAGAGTGGAAACAGGCCTATTTGCAAATCTTACCCCCCTTGAACTGCCAACACTGAAACATCCAGAAGTGATTATTATTTTTTGCCAGGGAAGTAGCCAAAGTGACCAGAACCAACTGTAAAGAACCTCTGCAAAGCCCCCCTTACTGAGTTGGTTGTCCACCACAGGGATCATGTCTACGCTGTTCAACATTCTCTCTCTCACCGGTTACGCCATCATCTGCGGCATGGCGTTCCGACAGATCTTCGGCAAGAGAAAGAAAAAAAACACTCCGCGCCCCCCCGATGGATTGATCCTGCTAACCATCGCTCTCCATACGTTTGTCATCTTTTATCTACTGACCGAAACCGACGGGCTAAACCTCAACCTCGCTAACACTCTTTCGGTCACCGCCCTGGTAACTGTCATCATCTTCTGGCTAACGTCAGTGCAAAATTCGCTCGACGGTTTCTATATTGTCGTGATGCCGATCGCAGCGCTCTGTTGCGGAATAACTTTAATACCCACAGGCGTGGAACAGGCTGCTTCCATGACTGCACCATTGCTCACTCATGTTCTACTATCGGTTATTGCCTATGGGGTACTGGCCGTAGCGAGTCTACAAGCTCTGTTCATGGCCTATATCGACCGCCAGATTAGATATAAACGAAGCGGTCCACTGCTGGAAATCATGCCACCGTTACAGCAGCTGGAAACCCTGCTGTTCCGTTATTTACTCGTCGGATTACTGTTGTTGACTGCGAGCCTCGCCAGCGGCTTCGGTTACATGGAGGATATGTTTGCCCAGCACGTCGCCCATAAAACGGCTTTTTCGGTGATTGCCTGGTTGCTACTCACGGTGTTGATGCTCGGCCACCACTTTTTTGGCTGGCGTGGACGCATCGCAATCCGCTTCTCACTGATTGCGTTCGTTCTGCTACTGATCGGTTTTATCGGCAGTAAATTTGTTCTTGAGGTGGTGCTTAACAACCCCGTGTGACTCCATCAGACCAATCAATCGCTTGGTTACTAAAACACAGAGCTTCAATCATATGAACCGGGGCAGTTAAATCAGAGTCAGTAGTTGCTTGACCGCCTGGCCGCGGTGGCTCAGGCGATTCTTTTCATCTGCAGACAGCTGTGCCACTGAACGTGTCGAACCGGCGGGCACAAATAGCGGATCGTACCCAAACCCGCCATTCCCGACCGGTTGTTCACCAACTACGCCGTACCACCGCCCCTCCGCGATAACCGGCGCCGGATCGCTATCAGAGCCAACTACGACCAGGGTACAGTGAAAGTGGGCACGACGATTCGAACCAGCCAACCCTTCCATCTCCGCAAGCAGTTTGCGGTTGTTGGCCGCATCATCTCCATGGCTGCC
>JBPEXY010000100.1:0-15652 GCA_052031065.1 Immundisolibacteraceae bacterium
AGAAGCGTTGATTACCGAAGTGACACCACCCGATTGGGCATAGAAAGCGTTGCGTGCAGCCAAGAAGATCTCCAGATTTTAAAGTGTAATCCCCGACTGAGGGACGTCGGTGAATTCAGTAGCCGATGGTTAGCACCCGGGAGTGGTGCACCTCGACAGCATAGAAAAGCTTATAGGCTGATTATTACAAAACGGATCGAGAAGGTTAACGGATTCCTGACAGTCGCGCAGATTACACTGCAAATACTCCAACCCATCGCGTGGGTGCCGTCTCTGCCATCGCCCACTTGGCCTCTACCGGCACTCCTGTCTACAGTGTTGGGAAAATCTCCGGCGGGCTATAGTCAGGCCGGCAAACCGGTTCCCTGGCTTTTTTAACCTCGACCAGCGCGGACTGTGCAATCGGTGCCTGACTAAGCGGTGAAGTGCCTTTATCCAGGGTCACCATATTGACGTTACCGCCGGGGTCGAGTGCGCCAATCTCACCGGGTTCCTGCGGTAGAAACCAGGCCCCGGTCGACATCTGTACCACGCCGGGGCGAAGCGCCTCGCTAATGACGACTCCCGCCAGTAGTCGCCCCCGGTTGTTGAAAACCTCTACCGCATCACCGGGCTGCAGTGCTCGGTTTGCTGCATCAGCCGGGTTTATGGTGATTGGCTCAAGGCCAGAAATTTTGCTTTGCTGGCTGACCCTGCCGGGGTCGAACTGGCTATGCAAACGGCCCTGGGGTTGGTTAGAGACCAAATGCAGCGGAAAATGGTCGGCCTGTTGGGACCCGAGCCATTCTGCCGGTTCGAGCCAAACCGGATGGCCGGGGCAGTCGTCGTAACCAAATTTGGCAATCGTCTCTGAGTAGAGCTCAAAACAGCCGCTTGGTGTCTTCAAGGGGGCGGCGGTCGGGTCCCGGCGGAACTCGGCGAAAGCGGTGTAGGGTTCCGGAGGTGGTGGCGCTTCGTAATAACCCTGCTGCCAGAACTGTTCGAATTCAGGCAGTTCCATGCCTCTTTCCTGGGCTGTGTCCCTGGTCTGGTTGTAGAGATGGTTTAACCACCCCATCTCGTCACGACCTTCGGTGAACTCTGTTTCAACGCCAAACCGACAGGCCAGATCGTGGTAGATGTCGTACTCATTGCGGGCCTGGTGCTGTGGTGGAATCGCCTGTTGCATCGCAAACAGAAACCGATCAGTGAGGAAATTGGAACCGCCGATGTCGTTGCGTTCCAGTGTGGTGGTGGCCGGCAGCACGATGTCTGCATGCCGGGCCGTCGATGTCCACCAGGGATCGTTGACGATGATTGTTTTTGGTTTGCGCCAGGCCTGCAGCAATCGATTGAGGTCCTGGTGATGGTGGAACGGATTGCCGCCAGCCCACCAGATCGCCTCGATATCCGGGTATTGGTAGTCACCACCATTGAAGGAGAAAGGTTTGCCCGGCTCCAGCAGCATGTCACTGATGCGGGCAACCGGAATAAATCGTTCCACCGGGTTGTTGCCAATTGGCAAACCGGCGGCCGGAATCGGTTGTCTTGGCACCCCAACTCCGGCGCCAGTGCCGTAGCCAAAGCCGATGCCGCCGCCTGCAAGACCGATATCGCCAACCATTGCCGCCAGTAACAGGGCGGCCCAGTAAGGTTGCTCCCCGTGGTCGGCGCGCTGCAGCGACAGGGCGAGATTGATCATGGTTCGCGAAGCGGCCATCTCCCGGGCCAGCTGACGTATCTGTGCTGCCGGTACCTCAGTCAGTTGTGCTGCCCACTCGGCATTTTTTGCTAATCCATCCTGCTCGCCAGTGAGATAAGGGACGACTTTTTCAAAACCGGTGGTATAGCGGTGGAGAAATTCGTGATCACACAGCTTTTCGGTATACAGGGTGTGGCAGAGTGCGAGCATCAACGCCGTATCGCTGTTGGGTCTGCAGGCCAGCCACCGGTCCTGATAAGCGCGATCCAGGTCGCTCGCCAGTGGACCGATATTGATAAACCGAGTGCCACCTGCTTTTAGCCGGTCAAGCCACGAGAGCGCATCATGCACACCGACCCCACCCTGATCGGCCTGCATGTTTTTGGTTGGTAAACCGCCAAAGGTCACCATCAGTTCGGTCTTACCGACCATGCTGGCGTAAGAGCTGGGTGCGAACAGAAACCACGGATCGCCGATGATGTGGGGTGCAAGAAAGGTGATCGCGCCAGCGCTGTAATTGCCCTTGTGGAAGGTGAAACCACCGACCTGATTCAAAAACCGGTGCAGCTGTTTCGGTGCGCTGTGGAATTTACCGGCACTTGCCCAGCCGTAGGAACCGGCAAACAGGGATTCATTGCCATGCTCAGCAAATTGTTCGCTGAGATGGCGATGAATAAGGTCCAGAGCCTGATCCCAGCTGACCTCGATAAAGGGGTCCTTGCCGCGCCTGTCGGTCGCGCTACCGGGGCCGTGTTGCAGATAGCTTTTTCGAACCGCCGGTTTTTTGATCCGCAATGGCGAATGGGCCAGGTCGGCGGTCGCTGCAAGCATCGCTGACGGTTGCGGATCAAGATCAAACGGTCGAGCGCCGACTACCCGCTGTCCCGCCGTCTGAGCGTGAAACACCCCCCAGTGGGCACCGGTAATCACTTCCCGGTTCTGTTGCATGACTGTTCTCCCCGACCTGGCTAGATGTGGTTAGTCCCATTTGCCAGGCGACGATTCTAGCAGCGCTCTGAAATCTCTGGACAGCTGCGGATTTACCAGACGAGAGGGTCTAGAGCGGCCTATCCGGCACAGGGGGCGATGAGTCGTCAGTGTGGTCGTTTACTTCTGCATGATTTTCGCCGCCATGACCTTCATGCAGATCGCCGCTGGTGTGGCTCCGCGTTGAGAAGTTGAGCAACTTGTCCTTCAGGCGCTGTGAGTAGGTGATGTAGTTGGTCAGCGCACCGGCATCCCGACGTGCGGGGTCGGCGAGTAACGAAAGCAACCGTCGGTTGGCAATGTCGATCTGGGTCTGCAATTCCTTAATCGCCCGGGTTACCTGCAGATTATCGGGATGCTCGTGGTGGCCCAGGATGGTGTTGAACAGCGACAGCGTATCGGTGGAGATATCGCGAATCAGCATCAGAATATCGCTCTTCAACTCCAGGTACTGGGTGTTGATGATACGTTTGGTTTCGAACAGGTCGACAATCGAATCGTGGATCTGAAACAGATAATCAAAACGGTTGATAAGGGCAATGAGCTCGCGCGATTGCACCTCATCGGTAACCTGTGAAACCGCCTTGGAAAAATAGCCCAGATACTCCTGTTTGAGGAATTCGAAGTACTCGATTCGCTTAACCGCCGCTTCGTAAATCGTCTTGTAGTTGGTTTCCAGGCTTAGCGTCACCATTTGGTAATTTTCCATCAGAAAAGCCAGTAGCTGGGGCGATTGCTGGTCCAGCGTATGTCTGACCTGATCAAATCCGGCATCGGCGTCAAATTGTGGTAACGGCAGCCGTTCGTAGTCCATTTTGCCCTCGCCGAGAACGCGGTCGATAAGTCGACAGAACGGGTTGATCAATAGCAGAAAGATCCCGCAGCTGGCGATATTGAAGGCCATATGAATGTTCGCCAGTGCAATCGCCGGGTCGGTGGTCAGGTTGGTCAATAGATCGCCGCTGTAAAACAGTATTGGCAGGACCAGTACGACGCCGCCAACATTAAACAGAAAATGGGCAAAAGCTGCTTTTTTTGCAGCGGTATCCATGCCGAAGACCGCGATCAGCCCGGTCGCGGTGGTGCCGATATTGGCACCGAGGATCAATGGCACGGCATTCTCCAGACCGAGAATGCCCTGTTGGGTGAAGATGATCGCCAGCCCGGTCGTCACCGAACTGGATTGCACCAGAGCGGTAAACAGGCCACCCAGCAGAATTGCGTAGAGGGGGTTTTGCGGAGCGCTGAGCAGGCTGACCAGTGCTTCATTCTGTTGCAGCGGTTGCAGCGAAGCGGAGATCAGGTTGAGGCTGAAAAACACGAAACCGAAATAGAACACTGCCTTACCGAAAATCGAAATCCTGGAACGCAGCAGCGAGATCACGAATCCGAGAATAATGAAAACCGGTGCGAAGGCGGTGAGCTTGAAGGCAACCAGCTGTGCAGTGATGGTGGTGCCGACATTGGCACCGAAAATAATACCGACGCTGTTCTTGAAGGAGATCACGCCGGCATTGACCAGGCTGATGGTGATCACCGAGGTTGCCGAACTGGATTGAATCACCGCGGTGATCAGCGCACCGATTACCACCCCGACCAGCGGGATTCGGGTCAGTGAACCGAGTGACCTGCGGAAATTCTCGCCGGCAATTTTTTCCACCTCGCGGGAGAAATTATCGAGCCCGAAGACAAACAGAATGATCGCGGTGAGCGCAGCAATACCAAGGTGGACGTTTTCCATTAGCAGACCTACCCGTTCGTTGCGTGTGGCAGGTTACTATCGGCCTGCCAGATTAAAATACTCTGCCATCCTCTATCGATGCCTGCCGGTATATTGAGGACGTTAAAGTAGCGATTTTAGTCAGATAGCGGCCTATGCCGATAACTAAATAGCTGTTGTTGCCGTCGTGATTGCTGCAAGTCATACATCGAGCCTGTACGCCAGCTTTCCAGTCCGGTGGCGAGCTGGTTTTAAACGGCACACAGATGCTCCGGTGCATAATGTATGGCTAACCCGGTTCTGCCCGGGCTGGTTACTTAATCTCTACTCCCGCTGGTTAGCCTGGTTGGTTGAATGAATGAAAGTTTAATGGTGCTGGTTCTGGTTGGGGGCCTCGGCTGCCTGCTCGGTACGCTGGTGGTCTGGTTGTGGGGGCGCAGCCGGATGCAGTTGGAGCGGGCCAACTGTGAACAGTTGCAGCAGCAGCTGAGCGATCAGAGCGTCCGTATGCAGGGGCTCGAGCAGGCTGATTCACAGCGCATCAGGCTTCAGGACCAGCTCGAGTTTGTGCAACAGCAACAGGAAAAAAATACAGGCCTGCTCGCCGCAACAGAGGAGCGACTCAGAGAGCGGGATGAAGCCATTGCAGAACTGCGTGAGCAGCTCGGCGCTGCACAGCAGACTAACCGACAGTTTCAACAGCTCCAGCAGGAAAACAGTCAGCTGCGCGCGCAGCTGGAGCGGATCGGAGCGGAGCTGGCAAAAAGTGAGGAGGCGCGACAGCAGGAGAGTCGCCACGCTGGAGAGCAGTTAAAACTGCTTGAACAGAACCGACAGCAGCTCAAACAGGAGTTTGAACAGCTTGCGCACAAAATTTTTGAGGAGAAACAGCAGCAGTTCACCAGCCGCAACCAGCAGGGGCTGGAGAGTCTGCTCAAACCTTTCAGTGAGCAGATCAAATCGTTCCGCGACAAGGTGGAACAGGTCTACGTTGAAGAAGGCAAGGAGCGGGCCACCCTGAAGGCAGAGATCAAATCACTGCATACCCTCAACCAGCAGATCACCGAGGAGGCGGCCAACCTCACCCGTGCCCTCAAGGGTGATAAGAAACTACAGGGTAACTGGGGTGAAATTCAGGTCGAGATGATCCTTGAACAGTCCGGCCTGCGCCGGGATATCGAATATAAACGCGAGGAGAATTTCAAGGACGAAGGGAACGAGAACAAACGGGTCGATTTCATCGTCTACCTGCCCGACAACAAACACCTGATCATCGATTCGAAAGTCTCGCTGGTCGCTTATTCGGACTATGTGGCGGCGGATGATGAGCCGCAACAGCAGCAGTCGCTGAACGCCCACCTGAGTGCGGTTCGGAATCATATTCAGACCCTCAGTTCGAAAGACTATGCCCATTTGAAGGGGGTCGACTCTCCCGATTTTGTGATCATGTTCATGCCCATTGAGCCGGCCTTTAACCTGGCGTTTCTGGCCGATCAACAGCTCTTTAACCGTGCTTTTGAGCAGAACATCGTGGTCACTACGCCAACG
Source organism: Immundisolibacteraceae bacterium (assembly GCA_052031065.1). Lineage (GTDB taxonomy): Bacteria > Pseudomonadota > Gammaproteobacteria > Immundisolibacterales > Immundisolibacteraceae > JBPEXY01. The sequence continues at coordinate 5,937 of JBPEXY010000100.1, forward strand.
ACGCTGCTGGCAACGCTACGAACGGTGGCCAATCTCTGGTCGATCGAGCGGCGTAACCAGAGCGCGCAGCAGATCGCCGGCCAGGCCGGCAGGGTATACGACAAGCTGCGTGGTGTGGTTGAGAAGATGGAAAAGCTCGGGCGTCAGCTGGAGAGTGCGCAGAAAAGCTATGGCGATGCGTGGAACAGCCTCAAGGAAGGTCGCGGTAATCTGGTTTCCCAGGCGGAGCGGTTTCGCGAGTTGGGGGTCAGGGTAAAAAAAGAGCTGCCGCGGGAGCTGGTTGAAGCAGCCGATCCGCTCGCCCATTTAGAGGACAGTGAGGAAACGAATGGCTCGCAGGCTGCCAATGAAGAGTTGGAATAACCGCCCGGCAGGCGCAGGTGAACTGACCGAAAGGAAAGCAATCTGAGCATCAGCGAGAGAGGGTTAACTGGCCGTCAGCCTGGCGCATTTGCACCTGGCTCAGGAAACTGTTGCCAAGCAACGGAATCGCTGGATAGTTACCCCTTAACACCAGCGCGGATACTTCATTAACAGTGATGTTGCCGACCTGCACAGAATCGAGTTCGAGCGGATAGGCCCGCTCCACACCCGAGGCGGTCTGTACCCGGACTGGCCGCGAGTAGTTGGGCCGCAGTTTTAGTTTTCGCGCCAGCGCACCGTTGATTACTACCGTGGTAGCACCCGTGTCCACCAGTAGTGGTACGGTCCTGCCGTTGATGATTCCTTCGGTAGCGAACATACCGCTGCGATTTCGCTGAATGGTTACTTTTGGGTTGAGGGCAACAGGGACTGTGGATGAGCGCGGGTATCGGTACTGATCGCCGCGATGGTCGATAATCGCTGAATCGTCGTCTGCAGAGAGCAGCGTGACACCCGGCAGCAGGGTTTCACCAACTTCAGCGCGGCGGGAGTCGCCGTTAATAGTCAGCTTGGCCTTGCCGGCAAATAGCCCGCGATAGCGAATCTGTTCACCCGCTGTGGGGCCGGCAACAGAGCTGATGGATACCGCACCGCACAGGACCAGTAGCAGCCAGACCGTTAACCGTCGCTTCCCCTCGTTGGGTCTTTCGACGGCTAAGTAATTGCACGAAGATGGCATCATGGTCTTCATCTACCTTTGAATTGGGACAGTTCTGAACTTCCAGCACCCACCCACACTAACGATTTTTAATACCTTAAGCCAATTTAATGACCCAATCCACTACAGCTGAGCCCGATTCAACCCAGAAACAAGACGATAATCCCGCGGAAAATAAACGTAAGCCAACAGCAACAGGCGCGGAGTCGTCCGGCACCGGCCAGGAACGGTCAATCCTGGCAACCTTGCCGGCCTATCTATGGCCGACAGATAGACCCGACCTGAAGTGGCGGGTGGTGGTGTCAATGGTCTGCCTGCTGGCGGCGAAGCTGGCGAGTGTGTCTGTACCGTTCTTTTACCGTGAGGCGGTGAACCGGCTGGCGCCGCCCGATGGCGCATCGGCAGGGGTGGAGATATTAGTGGTGGTTCCCGTGCTGGTGGTTGTGGCTTACGGGTTATCGCGAGTGATGATGCAGGGGCTGGGGCAGCTGCGCGACGGATTATTCGCCAAAGTCGGTCAGCACGCGCTGCGTTCGCTGGCCCTGAAAACCTTCCGCCACATTCACGAACTCTCCCTGCAGTTTCACCTTGAGCGCCATACCGGGGGGCTGTCACGGGTGATCGAACGCGGCACCAAGGGCATCGACTTCCTGTTGCGCTACACGCTTTTTTCGATTGGTCCAATCATTATCGAAGTGGTTCTGGTCGCAGCCATTCTGCATACCCTGTTTGATTACCGCTATGCGTTGGTAACTCTGGTTACCGTGATTGCCTATATCAGTTTCACGCTGGTGGTCACGGAGTGGCGAACCGGGCACCGGCGACGCATGAATGATTCAGACTCGCAGGCCAATACCCACGCGATTGACAGCCTGCTCAACTACGAGACGGTGAAATATTTCGGTACCGAAGAGCACGAAGCTGAACGCTATGATCGGTCAATGGAACGATACGAAAAGGCTGCCGTGGCGACCCAGGTCTCGCTGGCACTGCTCAACAGTGGGCAGGAGCTGATTCTCTCTGCTGGCCTGGTAGTAGTGATGTTGATGGCCGGCTTTGGTGTTGCTGATGGCGCGCTTTCTGTCGGCGACTTTGTGCTTGTAAATACCTTTATGATTCAGCTCTTTACTCCCCTTAACTGGCTTGGCTCGGTTTATCGGGATATACGCCAGTCGCTGGTGGATATGGAGAACATGTTCGACCTCCTGGCGGTTAAACAGAAGATCAATGACAGCCCCGACGCCCCACCACTGCAGGTGAGTGATGGCGTGGTGGAGTTTCGCAACGTCTCATTCGGATACGACCCGCAGAGACCGATCCTGCGTGATGTCAGTTTTACCGTGCCGAAAAACTCCACCGTGGCGCTGATCGGGCCGAGTGGTGCCGGTAAATCAACCATCGGCAGGTTGCTGTTTCGTTTTTACGATGTTGACGATGGTGCGGTGCTGATTGATGGACAGAACATTGCCGAGGTTAACCAGGAATCACTGCGCCATGCGATTGGCATAGTGCCGCAGGATACCGTGTTGTTTAACGACACCATCGGCTACAACATTGGCTATGGTCGTCTTGGCGCGAACGAAGATGAGGTGGCAGAGGCTGCGCGGTTGGCACAGGTGGATGGCTTTATCCGCCGCCTGCCGGAGCAGTATCAGACTCGCGTGGGTGAACGCGGATTGAAGCTCTCGGGCGGTGAAAAACAGCGGGTTGCCATCGCCCGCACGCTACTCAAAGACCCACCGATATTACTGCTGGATGAGGCGACTTCCGCGCTCGATAGCCACACTGAACATGAAATTCAGGGAGCGTTGAAGAAGGTCGCTGAACGGCGCACTACGCTGGTTATCGCCCACCGGCTCTCCACGATTGTCGATGCTGACGAGATTCTGGTGCTGGATCAGGGGCGCATTGTCGAACGGGGTCGCCATGCTGACCTGCTCAGCCAGAAGGGTCTTTACGCAGCGCTCTGGACCCGTCAGCAGCAGGAAGGGCAGGTGCGTCGTCAACTGGCTGAATTGACCGGCGAGGAAGTGCAGCAAACAGTACCCTGATTCTGCGGCGCAAATTTTTTTTGCAGTCGTTGCAGGTGACTCAAAGTGCGTTATCCTTGACCGGTTAGTGACTCGATAACTCTCTGTAAACGACCCGAGGAAGTATGACTTATTGCCTGGCCATAAAGGTGCAGCAGGGGCTGGTGTTCTGCTCTGATTCGCGCACCAACGCTGGACCCGATCAGGTCAATACCTACAGTAAAATGCACCGGTTTTCACTGCAGGAAGACCGGCAGATGGTGCTGCTCTCTGCGGGGAATCTGGCTACCAGCCAGGCGGTGGTCGCCCAGCTACACCGCGATCTCGATGATGCAGAGGCAGAGACTAACCTCAACACCACGCGCTATGTTTCCGACGCCGCCGATTACGTCGGGCGGCTAAGCCTGAATGAGCAGAACAAATACGCCAACGGCGGTCCCAATGCCGGCTTTAATGCCGAAGCCACCTTTATTCTAGGTGGCCAGATCAGGGGCAGCGAACCGGAGCTGTACCTGATCTATCCGGAAGGCAACCACATTACCGTGTCTGAGCAGCACCCGTTTTTGCAGATTGGCGAGGCAAAATACGGCAAACCGATTCTGGACCGTATTGTGCGGCCCGATACGGACCACGAAACCGCGATGCGCTGTGCACTGGTTTCTATCGATTCAACCATGCGCTCTAATGCGACCGTCGGGCCGCCGATTGAGTGCCTGTTCTATGCGGCAGACAGTTTTTCTGAGTTCAGCCGCTACATCTCCCTGCCGGAGAATCATCCCTATCTGGTTCAATTGCGCGAGAGCTGGGATGAACGGATTCGTGAGGCGTTTCAGGGACTGCCTTCGCTCAGTTCGCTATTCGAAGACGAACAATTACCCGGTCTACAAATGCCAGCTTTTCAGCCACCCGCGCGTTAATCACAAACGGGTAGGCGTCCCGATGGCCGACGGAGCGGTTTAGCTCGTTAAGGCCAAGGCTTAGCGGCCGCCAGGTTTCGATGCGCTCAGCAATCGACATCTGGTCCGGTTGTTCGTCGATGATTCCCAGGCCTGCGGCGGTTTCCAGCGCGTCATAAATATGCAGGTAATGGCCCCATGATTCGGCCCAGTCTTCAGCGGGGTGAGCGCTGGCGTACGAGCTGATGTAGTGATCCCGCCAATCCTGCGGAGGACCATCCCGGTAATAGCGCTCAAGCGCCTGTTGGTAGTCCTGATCAGGGTCGCCAAAAGTTCGTACAAAATCGGCGCGTGTAGTGGCATCGGGGTCAAGACGCGACCAGTAATAGTGGCCCGACTCGTGGCGCAGGTGACCAAGCACGGTTCGGTAGTTCTCGTTCATCTCCAGCATGGTGGTGATCCGCGCCACCTCGTCTGCCTCAAGGGCGTTGATGGTGATGATGCCACCGAGAAAGCCGGTAGTGACAAAGGTCTCCGCGTAGAGCGGCTGGTTGCGGCTGTCTTCAATAAAATCCAGCAGCAGGCCGCGCTCAGGGTCGGCCCAGCCGTTACTGAGCGGTATTTCCAGGCTCATCAGGGTGAACAGCAGTCGCTTTTTCGCCTCTTCCAGACGGCGCCAGCGGCGGTCATTGTGCGGCAATGCCTGATTGGGAACCGTACGGTTGAACTGACATCCCCAGCAGAGCGGGTGGGTATCTTCGAGCGGTATTAGCCAGTTGCAGACGTCAAAAACAGTGCCGTTTTCGCAAAGTTTGTACTGTTGCCCCGAACGCGTTGTGAACAGGTTTGGCTCCGTCGCTACCGGCGAAATCGCCAGCATGATCCTGCTGTCTGGGTCAAAACCGAGTCTGCTGCCGCAGCCTATGCAGTGGTTACTATCGAAAAAAATGGTTGCGCCGCACACGCAATAAAATTGCTTCATCTAGGCAGTCCGGCACCAGGTGTTCAAAATCCGGTTGCTCACCTCATCAAGCTGAATCTGAAATTCGTCGATAAATCCGTGTACCTGCTCAAAACTCATCTGCTCGGCGCTGAACTCCTGAACCTCGACAATTAACTGGTTGATCCGGTGGGTAGTCGAGTGGTGATCTGGCAAGGCCAGCAGTTCCTCATGCATACCATTGAGACAGAACCGTACCGAGCGCGGCAGGGTCAGTTCGCGAAACACAAAATCGATCACATCATCAGCGTTTACCAGTGGACCGACATGCTGGCGATAGGCACCAATTGCGGAGAGCGATTTCAGCAGGTTACTCCAGAGCAGGGATTCGATGGTCGGGTCGGCGGTTTCACGGCCGAGTATCTGCGCCGCGCCGACATCGATCACCCGTGTGGCCATATCGGCCCGCTCCAGTAGCGACCCGAGTTTAATAAAACGGTAGGCGTGGTCCCTGGGCAGGGTACTGAGTACCAGCCCGTTAAACATCTGGCAGCCGGTGATGACCCGTTCCAGATACTCAAACCGGGTGCGTCGCCCGAGCGATTTTTCCGCCATCTCCTGCGAGTAGAGATAAAGTTCATTGATGTACTCCCACGCCTCTTCCGGCAGCACATCGCGGGTGGTGCGGATATTTTCGCGGACCGCAGAGATCGCATAGTGAATGCTCGACCCCTGATTGGGGTTGGCTATCAAAAACCTGAAAATACCGCGTTCATTAAACTTGCGGTGCAGCTCCAGATAGGCATCACCTGCATCGAGGGTGTTGATCAGAATCTCCCACCCCGGTTCGTTGCCTTTGGGAATATCCAGCACCAGGTGGTTGTAGGCCGCCGCTAGCCGGGCTACATCTTCCGCCCGCTCCAGGTAACGGGCCAGCCAGAACAGTCGTTCTGCGACTCTTGAGAGCATGGTCATGAGCGGGCCCGCCGTTTTTCCGATTCGTTCTGGGCAACAATCCAGGTGTCTTTGCTGCCACCCCCCTGCGACGAATTGACCACCAGTGACCCTTTTTTCATTGCCACCCGGGTCAGGCCGCCGGGGGTTACCCAGCTCTCACGCCCCTGCAGAATAAAAGGCCGCAGATCAAGGTGGCGCGGTTCTACCCGGTTATCGATATAGGTCGGTGCGGTTGACAGCGCCAGGGTCGGCTGAGCAATATAGTTACGCGGGTTTTCTTCGATCAGGCGGGCAAACTTCGCGCGGGTCGCCGCAGAGGCATGCGGACCGATCATCAGCCCATAGCCGCCAGATTCATTGGCGGGTTTCACCACCAGTTTGTCGAGGTTGTTCAGCACATAGTCGCGCTCGCGCTCAATCATGCAGCGGTAGGTCGGCACATTGCGCGACAGTGGTTCTTCCTTCAGGTAATAGCGAATCATCTCCGGCACGTAGGAGTAGATCACCTTGTCATCGGCAACGCCGCTGCCGGGAGCATTGGCAATGGCGACATTACCGGCGCGCCATGCCGCCATCAGCCCCGGCACGCCCAGTTGCGAGTCGGCCCGAAACGCTTCCGGGTCGATAAACTCATCGTCAATTCTGCGGTAAATCACATCGACTCGAACCGGCCCTTCAACGGTGCGCATATAGACCAGCTCATCCTCAACAAACAGGTCAGAACCCTCCACCAGTTGCGCGCCCATGCCCTGCGCCAGAAACGCGTGTTCAAAATAGGCAGAGTTATAGATGCCCGGTGTTAACACCACGACAGTGGGCCGCTTCACCTGTCGCGGCGAAATCGACGCCAGAGTGGAGTAGAGACGGTTGGGGTAATCGTCCACCGGCAGAATGGAGTAGTTCTCAAACAGTTCCGGCAGTACCCGCTTGGTAATCTCGCGGTTCTCCAGCATATAGGCAACGCCGGAAGGCACCCGCAGATTATCTTCCAGCACATAAAAGTGGCCGCTGCGGTCACGCACCAGGTCAGAACCGCAAATGTGCGCCCAGACACCAAACCGCGGCGAAAACCCGGCGCACTGCGGCTTGTAATTGCTGGACTCTAGCACAATCTCGGCAGGTACCACATCGTCAGCAAAAATGCGCTGGCGGTTATAGACATCATCAATAAACCGATTCAGAGCGCGACTGCGCTGCGCCAGGCCGGCGCTGACGAGACTCCACTGCTTTGATGAGATGATTCGCGGAATGGTGTCAAAAGGCCAGGCACGATCTATATTGCTGCCCTCGCTGTACACCGTGAACGAAATTCCCATTTCACGGATCACCAGTTCCGCCGCCGCACGGCGCGCCTCGATCTGTTCGTCGTCGAACTGCCGCAGCAGGTTGACCGCCCGGCGTGCGACGGTCCGCGGATGGCCGCTGTCGCCAATCAGTTCATCGTAAAGCCCGGTGGGGCGGTAATCGTCCCAGTGTGCACTGCTCAAGATAGTCTTCTCGCGGTCTAGTCAGTCGCAAATCCCAGGGGGGCCAGTGCAGCGTTGCCAGGCAAGTGTATCAACGAGTCTTGAGAACGACCACGTTATTCAGGGGAATGGAGGCTGGCGTAGTCAGCGCATGGGCGGGTTGGGTGATGCCACCACGTAGAAGTTACACACCGGTTAGGTATCGGGCCCCAACCAATCATATGTCCGCAATTCAAGACTTAAACCCGTCGTTTTTCGTTAAATTTTCTGGGTGTCCTGCAGTGCATGGGCTTGGTAGCGCGCAATATATCAGAAATGCTGGATTTCAAGACCTGATCGCGCTGGTTCAACTCTCTTTCAAACGGAGTGTTGGTAGTTCGCTTTGAAAACTAACGCTTAACTAATTGTTTCTCGGGTTATGCGCGTCCGGCGTGTGGAACACGCAAAGTTGATTTTTTTGTTATGTGCTGTGTCACCACAGTTGCTCGCTCCAATTTCGCTCTTCTAATTTGCGATATTTGCCCTTTAACGTCCCTGCAGTAAAAACTAGCCATGACGGAATAAATACCAGCATGCAGAAGACCAGAAGGGTAATACCGAAATTAGTTATAGGCTTAACGTGTAAACATGTCCCCGCAAATGCTATCGGGGCGGCAACTAGTAAAGCAACCACGCTAGAGAGGCTGGAGACTACCCATGATTTTGGCTTTTCTTTCGGAATGAATGATTTGCTAGCTTTCATCGTTCACACATAACGCCCCGCTAAACGGCGAGCGTTAGCGAGTCTGGTGGAGGCCACGCTTTTTGTGGCCGGAACGAATTTGAGCGGTTTGTTAGCCATTGTGCTCACTCGGGCTCTGGCGCCTTTGCTCGCAACGATGCCAGGAAAACGGGAGGGAATGGTCTGGCGTTTAGGCTTTGTGCCTTTTTCACTTTATCCCAAGCCTCCTTGTAACTGCCTTGTTCATAGAGCGAATATGCCCAGCGGCGCCACGAGTTTGGGTAGCTGGGATCTAGGGCGGTGCTTTCAGCGAATTTGTCGTTGGCTTTAGCATAGAAACTGACTTGCTCCTTGCCCTTATAGCTATACGCCGACCCAAGATCAGTGAGCAGGGCTACTTTTTGATACTGATCATCAATCAGAACCTCAGCCTTCTCTAGGAACCCAATGGCATCATCGCCTTTACCCTGCTGCAGCAGGATGCGGCCGAACCCCCAGTAAGGTTGATAGTTATTAGGGTTGAGCAGCCACGACTGGTTGTAACGGCGCATGGCGTAGTCGAGATTACCCTCGCTCATGAACCGTTCACCTTGCGCATACCAGGCCTTACTTGCTTCTTCGCGCGAACCTAAGCCGGCAGCAGCTTTATTAATAAAGTCCTCATCAGCCTTTTTCAGGAAGTCGGGGCGCACGACCTCGGGCTGACCATACATGGGTATGTTATCGATTCGTGTGCCACCGCTGGAAACACAACCGGATAGGATGCTGACAGCAGCGATGCATATGAAGACTTTGGTCAATCGCATTTGGTCTCCGAATTAGTATGGCTAACGCCCACATAAAAGGCGAGCGTTAGCGAGTCCAGCCCACGCTTTTTGTGGGCGATTTTTAATGTGTTTGTTATGTGATTTACAAGCTGTTAACTGCATTATTAATTAGCTCGTTTAACTTTTTTGCTTCTGTGACACTAAGTGTAATTGGAGTCATTTGGTAACTGCCAACTGACTTAGCTACTAGCTCTAAACCTACTGCTCTTTCTGGTGGTTTATCTAACTCATGACCTCTTAGTGATAAGTTCATCAATTTGGGACCGCTTCCAGAAACTTCGCCAACGGTATTTTTAATGCCTGCACCAAACATAGCTGCTTTAAAGCCTCCATGTTTGAGTATTTTAAATATGAATGACCCTATTACCAAAGCAAAGATAGCGAAAATTATGTATTCGAATTTAAATTCCATTCTTTCTCCTAAAGCACATAACAGTCACTTATACTGAATAAGCTACCCCCTCGTTGCCATTTTCAGTATAACCTCTAGGAATCCTAAAACTGATCATCGTCAGAAAATCTTTATAAATCATTAGAGCAAGAAGGATAAGCGGTCTCTCTCCGGGTGGCAAATCTATCTTAACGCGCTGATAGACTGCAAGGCGGTGACACGGTCGATAGCCGAACCGCTGGTCTTGTTGACCACAACGAATCGATCTCTAAACAGTGCGGTTGGGCATTGATGAACAGTGTTACGCTGATCTGGTTGGGAGCCGGGTGATCCAGGAGCTGGGAATCACGACGTTTGGCCAGGGGCTAGAGGAGAACGAGTCAATTGGGGGGCAGCCTTGATTGATG
>JBPEXY010000101.1:0-27587 GCA_052031065.1 Immundisolibacteraceae bacterium
AGTGGTAGCATCACCAGCAGGGTCAGAACGCCGATCAGTATCCCCGTGCGGATACTTTTTAGTCCCAGATAGAGCACGTCCTGACCCACCTTGTCGGTACCCAGGAGATGGTATTCGCCAGCCAGTTGCGTGGTGATACCAGTGACCAGGCAGAGTGTGCAGACGGTCAACAGGGCAGTGCGCCAGGCGGCTGTTTGAGATTCCGGGTCGGCAGTTTTTCGCCTCCATAGCAGCCACGGTACTAGAAACAGTAGTGTGAACACCGCGCTGCCCCACCCCAGACCCGTTAAGGTTTTCAGTAACAGATCTTCACCACGTTGATCGACATCGGTCAAATGAGCGCCACCATATTGCAAGCGCGGGTAGAGCCGCTGCGGGCCTGCGGCGGTTTCTACCTGCTCGCGCGAATAGGCGAAGATCGCGAGCGGCGCTGAGTAGCTGCGTTCCTGCCGGGTGCGCAGTGGCGTCAGCAGCAGGTCGAGCAGCGAGAGTTCCTCGGCCTGGAAACTGGTTGTGGGTGTGACAGCCGCTGCCGTGGGAAGATTGGTGTCGACAGCTTGGTCTTGTGTTGTTGGTAGTCGAAAATGGATCGAATCGATCAGCGCGATTAACAGATAAAGTAGCAGCAGAATCAGCGAGGCCATGGCGGCGGGGCGTCTGATAACCATCAACCAGCGCTCTCGATAGACCGGGTCGCGCAGCGCCATACCCGCCCACCAGCAACCGAGCAGCGCGGTGACCCAGACCAGGTAATCACTGACCAGCATGGCAGGCTCAATGGCGTTCATCTCAGCCGCACCCGCGGGTCGACCAGCAGATAACTGATATCGGTCAGAATCAGGCCGATGATGTAAAGCAGTGAACCGAGAAAAACCATTGCGCGGACAATGGCGAAATCCTGAGCGCGAATGGCATCAATGGTGTAGCTACCGAGGCCGGGAATAGAGAAAAACGATTCAGTAATCAGGCTGCCCATGAACAGTAGCGGAATCACCACCACCACACCGGTGAGGATAGGAATCATCGCGTTGCGTAACAGATGGCGAAACAGCACTGCTGACTCTCCCAGACCACGCGCTCTGGCAGTGCGGATGTAATCCTTTTCAATCTCTTCAAGAAACAGGGTTCGGTACCAGCGGACACTGCTGCCAAATCCGGCCACCACTCCCACCAAAACTGGCGTAACCAGAAAGCGGATACTATCCCACCCCTCCTGGTAGCCGGATATTGGGGTCAGGTTGAGGAGCTTGCCGAGTAGATACTGTCCGGCAATGATGTAGAACATGGCCGAGATGGACATCATTGCCACTGCCACCAGGATGCCGCCGAGGTCGATGTAGGTAGCGCGGAAGAAGACCAGGGTGAGCGACACTGTGATTGTCATCAGTAGCCCGATGAGAAGATTGGGCAGAGCGATGGCGAGGCTCGGGCCCATGCGTTGGCGGATGTCGGCAGAAATATCCCGGCCGTCATCCGCTCGGCCGAAATCGAGCAAAAACAGCCGCAATGAGTGGCGTACAAACAGGGTATCGGTAAGCCGTTGCCAGCCCTGCCGGTCATCGGCAATCAGCAGCGGCCGGTCGTAGCCGTGGTCGTGTTTCCATTTGCTAACCATTTCCGTCGTTACCCGCTTGTCGCCGAGGTGCATTCGCGCCATATCGTCGGGTGAATTGACCACAAAAAACAGCGCGAAGGTGATCAGGTTGACGCCGAGAAGAATTGGTACGGCATAGAGCAGTCGTCGACAGAGATAGCGAATCATGACCCGCTACCATGGGGTTGACGATATTCTCTTTGCCACGCCAGGTAGATGGCTGGCAATAGCAGTACTATCAGCAGTAGCAGTAGCAGTTGGATTGGCCGCCAGTTCGGGCGGTTCCACTGTCGTTGCAATGCCGCGCGGCGCGTGGCATCGATGCGCTGATATTTAAGGGTGTCATGGGACAGATGGCTAGGTTTCAGGTTGCTGATCCAGCTCTGCTGGAGAATGTAGTCCTGGGGGTGGAAACCTCCCGCCCAGGGCATCTGCTGATGTAACAGAGCGACCATCTGGTCGATCAACTGTTGCCTCTGGGCGCCGTTCGGCAGGTGACGCATGCGCTCAAACAGATGGTCGTATTCTGCCAGCTGAAAATTACTGCTGTTTTCGCCGTGGTCGACCACCTGGCTGTTGGGGCCATAGAGTAAAAACAGAAAGTTTTCCGGATCGGGGTAGTCGGCGTTCCAGCCCCACATATAGAGCTGGACCTGGCCGTTGCGTACTTTGTCCTGAAAACGGTTGTAATCGGTGGCTCTGACGATCAGCTGGACGCCGATAGCTGAAAACTGTTTCCGCAACCAGTCGAGAAATGCCTTGGCGTCCGGGCCACTGGCGGCGGTATCGAAATGGAGGGTCAGTTGATCGCCACTCTGCTGGTGGCGACCACCCGGATAGCCCGCTTCGCGGAGCAGTAACCGGGCCTGGTCCAGCGGTTTGCGTTTGGCTCGGCCGTCGATCCAGTCATACACCGACAGGTTGACCCCTTGGCGTCCCTGACGGTAACCGAATAGCCCCGGAGGAATCGGCGAGTGCATGGAAATTCCGCGGTTATTGCGGAAAATGGAGATGTACTCCTCCATGTTGATGGCAATCGCGATCGCCTGTCGCAGTTTTTGCTGTGCGCCGGAGTAGCCACCGACTGTTTCGTCGAGCATGTTGAAGCCGAGATAGATGGTGCTGGTGGCAACCGAGGTTTGCAGGGAAATTCCTTTCCGGCTCAAATCGTCGCTGACCTGCGCTTCTATCCCGTCACCAAACTGAACCGCCTGGTCGAAGCTATCGGAACTGATCCCTGAGCGATCGTAATAGCCCTGAAGGAATTTGTTCCAGACCGGGATGCTCTCCTTGTCGAGGCTGAAAATCGCCTTGTCGATAAACGGCATAGTCAGCCCCGCATCTCTCAACAGGCCAGCTGCAGCATCACCCGCTGCACCCTGATGCGGATAGGTGGAGCCTCGGTAGTTGGGGTTTTGGCTCAACACCATACGTCGGTTGGGGTTGTTTTCGGTTAATTGGTAGGCGCCGGTACCCACCGGGTACCAGTCGAGCGTGATGTTTTTCTGCTTTAATGCCTGCTGGGCATAAAAGCGGGTGACCTCCATCGGCATCGGGGCGAAAAAGGGCATTGCCAGCCAGTAGATAAACTGTGGGTAGTGACCGTGAATAGTGATTTCGTAACTATAGCGGTCGATTATTTTTGCGCCGGTCAGACTGTGGTTAGTTAGATCGATAGGACCGCTGTGATTGGCGTACTCGTTAGCAAGCTCAGTAGACAGTTCCGGCAGGCCGACAATATAGCGGCCCAGAAAACCGGCGATCGGTGAGTGCAGATCGGGCAGCGCAAAGCGCTTGATCTGATTGACATAATCGGCGGCAATCAGCTCGCGACTTTGTTGTATGGGGAAGTCAGCAGGGCTGCTGATCTCTTGCAGGTCTACGTACTGGGGGTCCCCCGGTTGTTGCCGGTCGAGATTGTTGTAGAGGGGTGTTCCTTCATCGTCAACAGCGAAGGCCGGATGGGGCTGGTAGCGAATATTTTTCTGAATGGTGATTCGGTAGCGGCTGAATGCAACCTCACTGGCGTCGGCGTCATCTGGTAGTAGTTCGCCGTTTGCGCCGACAAGCTGGGGTTGTGGCACCGTTTCTGCCGTGAGTGGTTCGAGCTGGTAGGGTCTTTTCAGGTAGTGATAGTGGATCGGTGGTTCGTAGATCTGGCCGATCAGGGCATATTCATTGGAAGCGTAGGAGACTGCGGGATCGAGATGTTTGGGGCGTTCGGAAAACGAGCTATAGAGGATCTCCCTGTCCTGTTGTTCAGCAGGATAGGGGTTGTTAAGCAGGTTCTCGTCACAGCCTGCAAGCAACACAGCAGTGACTAACAGGCACAGCCTAAAGCAATGCTGGAACTCATGGATCAGGAGGCAGAGTTTTCTGATGCTCAGTCGCAAGATGGGCTCAGTTGACTTGAAAAAACGAATTGGCCGACGCAGTGATTGTGGTGCCGATATAATACTTGCTTTGAGTGAATAATCATCGGGATGACAGAGATGGGATTTCTGAGTGGCAAAAAAGCGCTGATCGTTGGATTGGCCAGTACTAAATCGATTGCCTGGGGTATTGCTTCCGCCATGCGACGCGAAGGCGCAGAACTGGCGTTTACCTATCAGAACGAAAAATTGCGCGAACGGGTAGAGAAGATGGCTGCCGAGTGTGGCTCATCGTTGACGATGCCGTGTGAGGTGACCGATGATGCGCAGATTGATCAGGTGATGGAGAAGCTTAAAGAGGAATGGGGCCAGTTTGACGCTCTGATCCATAGTGTTGCTTTTGCGCCGCGTGATCAACTGGAAGGGACCTTCATCGATTCGGTGACCCGTGAAGGATTCAGCCAGGCACACGATATCAGTGCCTACAGTTTTGCAGCGCTCGGTAAGGCGGCGCGACCACTGCTCTCCGATAATGCGGCGCTGTTGGCAATGACCTATCTCGGCGCGGTGCGTACGCTGCCCAATTACAACGTAATGGGTCTGGCGAAAGCGAGCCTCGAAGCGAGCATCCGCTACATGGCTGACTCACTCGGAGCCGACGGTATTCGCGTTAACGGTATCTCAGCAGGGCCCATTCGCACGCTTGCGGCGTCGGGAATATCGGGGTTTCGCGGCATGCTTGATTACCATGCCGAGCACACTCCATTGAGGCGTAATGTCACCATTGAAGAGGTCGGTAATGTCGCCGCTTTCCTATGCTCCGACCTTGCTTCAGGGGTGACCGGAGAAATTACCTACGTGGATGCCGGCTATAACATCACCGGGATGTAGGCTGAAGGTGGGCCGGCGCTATGGTTGTTATTCGAGATTTGCTGTTATTCGAGATTTTCAGGGTATAGCTTGATATCCGCGTTATCGCGCAGTCCTTTCAGGTAGCCGATGTAACTGATATCGCCGCGCAACCTCTGCAGTTCCTCTCTAAGGCGGTTCCTGTCATCATCGGTCGCGGTGACGACTTCTTCATGCAGTTTGGTGACGGCATAAACTACATAATCACCATTCTCTAAACTCAGCCCATGGTAGTCAGGCTGTCCTTCGGAGACCGGCTGACGGAAAACCTCCGCCAGCAGCTGTGGTGGCAGCCCAGGCTGACGACGGGTAATTCCCTCGCGGGTCTGCCATGTTGCAGAGGCATCAGCCAATTCCGGTAATTCTTCGCCGTGATTAAGTGAAACAAGCAATTTTTTACCTTCCGCCTGCACCAGCTCGGAGGCCTGTTGTTCAAGCACGATGTCGCGGATTGAATCAGCTACTTCAGCCAACGGACGGGAGGCTTGTGGTTGATGTTCGATCACTCTTAAGGCGACAGCGCGACTGTCATTAAGCGTGACGACACTGCTGTTCAGCCCTTCGTGAAGCACTTCATCGCTGAACGCCTGTTCAATGATTGCACTGATTCCAGTAATGCCGGGTCCACCAAATCGGGCAAATAGCTGGCTTTCCTGAATTTTGAGGTTGAAGTGATCGGCCGCCTCCTGCAGGGAATCGGGCACCTCATAGACGATATTCTGCAGCTCTTCAGTAGCGCTAAAGAAATCTGCCTGCGCCTGCTCTCTGCGGTAGCGCAGGGATATCTCATCTTTAACCTCTGCATAAGGTTCGACCTGCTCGGTTTCCACTTCAGTTACCAGAATCAGGTGGTAGCCAAATGCTGAGCGGACCGGTTCGCTGACCTCTCCTGTCGCGAGTGAAAACGCAACTTTCTCAAACGCCGGATCCATGACGTCACGGCCAAACAGGCCGAGATCACCGCCGTTTTTACTCGACCCAGGGTCTTCAGAGTGGTTTCGGGCAACCTCCGCAAAAGGTTTGCCAGCGTCGATTTCCGCCTTCAACGACGTGATCTTCGCCAAGGCAGCGGCTTCGTCCTGTTGTTCATCAACGGTGACCAGCAGGTGGCTGGCACGACGCCGTTCCGGTTTCCGGTATTCCTCCTGCTGATTTTCGTAGAGCTTTCGCAAGGTGGAGTCCTCGATTTCGACCTGCTCTGCGTAGTCATCAAGTACCAGTTCAAGCCACTCGATTCTTACCTGCTCCGGTTTCTGAAAACGATCAAGATGTTCCCGATAATAAGCTTCGATCTGCTCGTCAGTTGCCTGCGCCTGGCTGAGATAGTTCTCGCGGTTGAGCAGCAGAAATTTCAGGTCGCGCTGTTCGCCTTGTAGTTTCAGTAGCTGTTCCAGTTCCTGGTCAGTGATGATCGGGCCGTTAGTAATCGCCGAACGGACCTGTCCGGCGATAATGGATTCGGCGAGATCCTGCTCAAACTGGGAGATTGAAAGGCCCTGTTGCCGTAACAGGTTTTTGTAAAGATTACGGTCAAAGCCGTCGCTGCCCTGAAATACTTCGAGCGCGGTAATGCGTTTACTGAGCTCTTCGTTGCTGACACGGTAACCGCTCTCCTGCGCGTCGCTGATCTGCAAGTGATCGTCGATCAGCTGTTGTACCAGCGCCATTTTCAGTACCGGGTCATCAAGAAGACCGGGCTGATAATTTTCGCCGAGTGTATTTCTGTAGCGCTGTTCCTGAATCTGCTGTGCACGGCTGAAGGCCTGCAGGGTGATGTTGGTCCCGTCAACCTTGGCGACGTTGGTTTGACTGAGTCCACTGACGTAATCGGTAATCCCCCAGGAGGCAAACGCCAGCACCAGTAACCCGATAATCGCCATGGCGGCAACTTTCTGCAATTTCTGTCTGATTTCAAAGAGCATGGGACGGGTCTACGATGGGTTGGTTGAGGAAGGGGCGCGGTGACTATTGGCAGATCATTAAAGCAGTAGCTTTGCTGCACATTATCATTTGATATTAACGAAAAAAGGGATGCTTTAATAAAGCATCCCTTTTTTAACAGCTAGAACTGTTGGGTTCCCAGCAGGTACTTGGCGGAGCGGACGGGATTCGAACCCGCGACCCCCGGCGTGACAGGCCGGTATTCTAACCAGCTGAACTACCGCTCCGAGTTTCCTGGTGGGTGCTGAGAGGCTCGAACTCCCGACATTCGCCGTGTAAAGGCGACGCTCTACCAGCTGAGCTAAGCACCCTGAAAGGGCGCGCTAGTTTACGGCATCCTTAAGGGCTTTACCAGCTTTAAACTTGGGTGTTTTGGAAGCTTTGATCTGGATGGTTGCTCCGGTCTGCGGATTGCGGCCAGTACGGGCGCTTCGCTCACCCACCGAAAAGGTGCCGAAGCCAACAAGAGTCACGGAATCGTTCTTGCTGAGTGCAGAGGTGATGCCATTCAGGCCTGCGTCAAGCGCTTTGGCAGCATCTGCTTTGGAAAGGCCTGCGTCTTCTGCGATAAGGTCGATGAGTTCAGATTTGTTCACTAGTTGATCCCCTGATTTTTGTGGCTGGTTGGTTATTAATGGAAAAATCGGTAACAGCCCAATTACCGCCTGGCGAGGCTTGAATAAATAACTGTTTAGCTCAACCGTGAGCGGTTATACCAATCGCCAAAATAGGCTGTCAAGGTGCCGAAGAAGACTAATGTGCGCGTACGGTTCCCCCTTCAGCTGGGACATTCTCAGGCCCATTGCCCGGCAAGTCAATTGGCTCTGGCACACTGACTAACGCGTTGGTGAATACGTCATCTATCCAACGTACCGGAACGATCTTCAGTTTGCGGGTGATGTTGTCAGGAATCTCAGCCAGATCCTTAACATTTTGCTCTGGGATAAGCACTGTTTTGATACCACCACGCAGCGCTGCCAGCAGTTTCTCTTTTAACCCGCCAATCGGCAGAACCTCGCCGCGTAGAGTGATTTCTCCGGTCATCGCGACGCTCGCGGAAACTTCTATGCGGGTCAATGCAGAAACCAGCGCAGTACACATGCCGACTCCTGCAGAGGGGCCATCCTTGGGTATCGCTCCTTCAGGTACGTGTACGTGAAAATCGTGATCGGCATAAAAATCGGCAGGAATTCCCAGAGCTTCTGCCCGGCTGCGCACCACAGTTAATGCCGCCTTGATTGATTCCTGCATGACATCACCAAGCTTACCGGTTAGCGACAGGTTGCCTTTTCCTGGCAGGACTGTCGCCTCGATACTGAGCAGTTCACCACCCACCTCCGTCCACGCCAGACCGGTAACATTTCCTATCCGGTCTTGTTGATCGGCAATGCCGAAGCGGAATTTTTCGACGCCGAGGTAGTCTGGCAGATTCTTGCTGCTTACCGTTATTTTCCTTTTTTTCTTGTTTTCAATCAGCTCCTTAACCACTTTGCGGCAGATCTTGTTGATCTCGCGTTCCAGATTGCGTACGCCAGCTTCACGCGTGTAGAGACGAATGATATTGCGTAACGCCGGGTCGCCGATGCTGATCTCATCCTCTGATAGGCCGTTGTTTTCTTTTGCTTTTCCTAGAAGGTATTGTTTGGCAATACTGAGCTTCTCATCTTCGGTGTAACCAGAGAGCCTGATCACTTCCATCCGGTCGAGCAGGGCGGGTGGAATATTGAGGGTGTTGGCGGTGGCGATGAACATCACGTTAGAGAGGTCATAGTCGACTTCCAGATAGTGGTCGCCAAACGCATTGTTTTGTTCCGGGTCGAGAACTTCAAGGAGTGCGGAAGCGGGATCACCACGGAAATCCATGGCCATTTTGTCGATTTCGTCCAGCATGAACAGGGGGTTGCGTGTGCCCACTTTACTGAGGCTTTGAATGATCTTGCCAGGCATCGAGCCAATGTAGGTACGTCGATGGCCGCGGATTTCCGCTTCGTCGCGAACGCCACCCAATGACATGCGCACAAATTTGCGTTGTGTGGCACGAGCAATGGATTGGCCCAGTGAGGTTTTACCGACGCCGGGCGGCCCAACCAGGCAGAGAATTGGACCTTTAAGTTTTTTTACCCGCTGCTGTACAGCCAGGTATTCCAGGATCCGCTCTTTCACCTTCTCGAGGCCATAGTGATCTTCATCCAGCACCTGTTGGGCCTGGTGCAGGTCGCGGCGAATTCTCGACTGTTTCTTCCAGGGTACCGCCAGCATGTGGTCGAGATAGTTACGCACGACGGTGGCTTCGGCTGCCATTGGCGCCATCATTTTCAGCTTATTCAGTTCGGCGCGGCTTTTCTCCAGGGCTTCTGTCGGCATTCCCGACTGTTCTATTTTCTCGGCCAGCTCCTCCAGTTCGTTGGAACCTTCATCCAGATCGCCCAGCTCCTTCTGGATAGCCTTCATCTGTTCATTCAGGTAGTACTCGCGCTGGCCTTTTTCCATCTGTTTTTTGACCTGAGAGCGCATTCTCTTTTCGACCTTCAGCAGATCGATCTCCACCTCCATCGCACTCATCAGGGCTTCGATTCGGGCGGTGACATCGGTGATTTCAAGAATTTCCTGTTTCTGCTCAAGGCGCAGGGTCAGGTGGGAGGCAATGGTGTCAGCCAGGCGATCGGGTGTATCGATAGCGTTCAGGGCGCTGATAATTTCTGGTGGAACCTTTTCGCTGCTGCGAACATAGCGCTCAAACTGATTGATCAGGGAGCGCATCAGGGGTTCCCAGGAGGATGCATCAGGCAGTAGTTCCGCGACAGAGCTTAAATTGGCGGATAGCAGGTCGCCTTGCGCCTGCAGCGATTCCAGCTTCGCTCGGGCGACCCCCTCAACCAGGACTTTGATAGTGCCATCAGGGAGCTTTAGCAGCTGCAGGATGTTGGCCAGTGTGCCCACTTCATGGAGATCCTCCATGTTGGGCTCATCAAGTCCGGCATCTCGCTGGGCGATCAGAAAAAGTTGCTTGTCACCGTCATTGGCCTGTTGCAGGGCCTCAATGGATTTACTGCGACCAACAAACAGCGGTATGACCATATGTGGGAATACCACGACATCCCTCAGCGGGAGCATTGGCAGAGTTGCAGGGAAGGTTTCCGGCGGATGGTTTTGGGTCACGGTAGTCTCTCTAAGCTCATTGGCCGACCCGGTATGGTGGCGACCCCGGTTCGGTGACGATCATGGATGTTTTACGGCAGCCGGTGTGGCAGATTGCCGCTGCCCGGAATTCTGCAGGGCGGGTAGTTGCTCGCTTCGCCCAATATTACGCTGATTCCAGTGGCAGGCGGAGGGTCAGCGCGTTTCAAGTGAACAGGTCCGATGGGCTTATGCTGCAACCACCGTTGATACAGATGGGGGCGGAAAGCCGGTTTTCAACCGGCCAAGGTAAATGAGGGTGGGTGTGGCCGGCTGCGCGGGTGATGTCGTTGCAAGGCTTCGGCAGAGGTGGTGCAAAACCTCCGCCGAAGTGACCCCGGCTTAGTCTGCTGAAGCTTCCTGGGGTTGCTCACCGTAAATCAGCAGCGGTTTGCTTTCTGTTTCGAGAATATGTTCGTCAAAAACCACCTTTTCCAGGTTTTCCTGGTCGGGTAGGTCGAACATGGTATCGAGCAGCGCGGTCTCGAGAATCGAGCGCAAGCCGCGCGCACCGGTTTTGCGCTCCAGTGCTTTGTTGGCAATTGCATCAAGCGCTTTGGGCCTGAATTCCAGCTCTACATCTTCCATTTCGAACAGCTTGGCGTACTGCTTGGTTAGGGCGTTTTTCGGTTCGGTGAGAATGCGAATCAGTGATTCCAGGTCCAGTTCATGCAGGGTGGCAATGACCGGCAAACGACCAACAAACTCCGGAATCAACCCGTAGCGGATCAGATCGTGAGGCTCTGCCTCGGCGAGCACCTGTCCCAGCGCTTTCTGCTGTTCACCACTTTTGATCTCCGCAGCGAAGCCGATACCACCCTGTTCCATGCGGTCGCGGATGATTTTCTCCAGTCCGTCAAATGCGCCACCCACAATGAATAAAATACCTGACGTATCGACCTGAAGAAATTCCTGCTGCGGATGTTTGCGACCACCCTGGGGCGGCACCGACGCAATCGTCCCCTCAATCAGTTTCAACAGCGCCTGCTGTACTCCTTCACCGGAAACATCACGGGTAATCGAAGGGTTGTCGGACTTGCGGGAAATTTTGTCAATCTCGTCGATGTAGACGATGCCGCTCTGCGCCCGTTCTACGTCGTAATCACATTTCTGCAGCAGTTTCTGGATGATGTTCTCAACATCCTCGCCGACATATCCGGCCTCAGTCAGCGTGGTCGCATCAGCGATTGTGAATGGTACGTTGAGGATTCTCGCCAGGGTTTCCGCCAGCAGGGTTTTCCCTGAACCGGTCGGGCCGATCAGCAATATATTGCTTTTGCTCAGCTCCACTCCGTCTGCCTGAACGCCAGCCTGAATTCTCTTGTAGTGGTTATAGACAGCCACAGAGAGGATTCTTTTAGCCGCGCTCTGGCCAATTACATACTCTTCCAGGTGGGTGAAGATGTCGCTCGGAGTCGGCAGTTCATCGCGCGCTTCCTTGCTTTCAGATCCCGACACTTCGTCACGAATAATATCGTTACAGAGCTCAACACACTCGTCACACACAAAGACAGATGGGCCTGCAATCAGCTTGCGCACCTCATGCTGGCTCTTGCCGCAAAAGGAACAATAGAGCAGCTTGTCTCCGTCGTCCTGGTTGTTGTCGTCACTCATTGATGGATTACCTCTTTATGCACGCGCCTGTCTGTTCTCTGTATCGACCCGGTGCGCACCGTCTTTACCAGGGTCAGCTGTCGCGGGTTTCAAGAACCTTGTCAATCAGCCCGTAGCTTACAGACTCTTCTGCACTCATAAAATTGTCACGGTCGGTGTCATTTTTTATCTGATCCATGGATTGACCGCAATGTTTGGCAAGAATGTTGTTTAGCCGCTGGCGGACGTTTAGGATTTCGGTAGCGTGGATTTCGAAATCCGCCGCCTGGCCCTGAAAGCCGCCCAATGGCTGATGGATCATCACCCGCGAATGGGGCAGAGCGAAGCGTTTACCTTTTTTGCCTGCAGCGAGTAACACTGCCCCCATGCTCGCTGCCTGGCCGATGCAGAGGGTGCTAACATCTGGTTTTATGAACTGCATGGTGTCATAAATTGCCAGGCCGGCAGTGACGGATCCGCCCGGTGAATTAATATAGAAATGTATGTCTTTATCGGGGTTTTCCGATTCCAGAAACAGCAGCTGGGCCACCACCAGGTTAGCGACATGGTCTTCTACTGGCCCAACCAGGAATATCACCCGTTCTTTCAGCAGCCGGGAATAGATGTCGTAGGCCCGTTCCCCACGGGAGGTCTGCTCAACCACCATTGGCACCAGACCCTGACTGACGATTGGAGTGGAGGTGGATTGGTCAATGGGTGTCATCGATGGTTTCCTTAGGATGTGTTGGAAATAATAGTGACCTGAACTCGCTGCTAAACAGCTTGCGCCGGCATCGCCGGGAGTCGACGCTAGCTGTTTCCGGCGTTCATTACAGCGTCAAAATCACTCTGCTCTTCAGTGACGTTGGCCTGCTCAAGTATCCATTCGGCAATGTCATTCTCGAGCACCGAGTTTTCTATTTCGGCCAGTCGTTCCGGTTGTGAATAGTAGAAATTGACAAAGGCTTCTTTATCGTCGAACGGTTCGGCCATGCGGTCGATGGCTGTGCGTACCTTTTCAGGGTCGGCCTGGAGGTCGTTAACCTGAACGATTTCCGACAGTAACAGCCCGAGCGCCACCCGCCGGCGCGCATCTTCCATGTGTGGTTCAAGGTCGTGATGGTGATCATGCCCGTGGTCGTGGGAATGTCCGGCATGGGCGCGATGGGCTAGATTTTCTGCTTCGCTGTTTACCAGTGCCTGGGGAAGTTCGACCTTGTTCTTTTCCAGTAGCAGGTCGAAGGCGGTCTCCTTGAGCCTTGCCTCAAGCCGCTGTTCCAGCTCCCGCGACATATTTTCACGGACCTTTTCCCTCAGCGCCTCTTCAGTGCCCTGCTCCACCGCCAGCGAAATGATAAATTCCTGGTTCAACTCCGGTAGCGTGGCCTCGCTGACGGTGTTGGCCTTAACAGCAAATTCAGCTTCCTTGCCAGCCAGCTCGTCGACACCGTAATCTTCTGGAAAGGTCACGGTAAAAGTCTTTTCATCGCCAGCTTTCAATCCGCTCAGGTTCTCTTCAAAACCAGGGATCATCTGCCCGCTACCGAGGGTTACGTCGATACCTTCTGCGGAACCGCCATCAAATGCCTCGCCATCCACGGTGCCGCTGAAATCGATATTGATGCGGTCATCATTCGCCGCTGCGCGATCAACTTCGTTCCACTCCGCCCTTTGGCGACGCAGTTTTTCAATCATGTTGTCAACGTCGCTGTCGGAGACTTCTGCGCTAAGGCGGGTTGCACTGGCATCAGATAAGTCAGCCAGTTCGATTTCGGGGAAGACTTCAAACCTGGCGGTAAAAGTAAATTCGTTACCTGCAGAAACACCGTCGGTATCGATTTCGGGATTGCCTGCCGGTTTGAGTTCTTTCTCGGTGACCGCGCGATAAAAATTGGCCTGAATCAGCTCGCCGGCGACTTCCTGCTCAACCTGGGGCAAAAAACGGTTGCGAACTACCTTGAGCGGTATTTTGCCCGGACGGAACCCCTTCAGCCGCGTTGTTTGAGCGAGGCTCTGTAGTCTTGAGTTGATCTGTTCGTCGACGCTCGCTGCGGGTACTGATATCTGCAGACTGCGATTTAAACCATCATTTACTTCGAGAGTGCTCTCGATTTCTGTCTGTGCGTCCAAAGGAGGATGATTCCGTTGTCAATGTGAAGTTAAGGTTGTGTGCTCTCTGAAGTCCGGGAGCCGCTATCTGGTGCGAAAGGAGAGACTCGAACTCTCACGGGTTACCCCACTGGCACCTAAAGCCAGCGCGTCTACCAATTCCGCCACTTTCGCAGGCCGACCAGTATACCTGAACCGCCGAGCCTGTTTGTCGCCGTCAACGCTGGTTTAATGAGGGCGAAGACGACCCGTTTCAAGAGGTCTACCTGCTGCTCTGTTAGCGATTGCATTGTTTCAAAGTGCGCCAGCCTCGACCAGTTTGGCGCAGAGTAGTGACTCTGAAACAAATTCCACCATATCGTCAAATTCGCCGGCCACGGTGTTTCCAGCAGTGCGTTGCCTACGCACAAAGATAGCATCGCCGTTGCTGTTTTCTAGTTCATCATTAGAGAGGGTAACGGCCCCCGGTACAGTATTGATACCACCCTGCGCGTTGGTGGCCAGGTAGCCGTTTTTTCCAAATGACCAGATCACCAGTGCAGCTCTGGTCGATAGTGTCGTCGCGCAGGTATTGTCGGTACAGATCTGTATCGATGCGCCAACCGAGCAGCTAATTGGCGCATGATTGTTCAGGTTTGCGTCAATTCGGTAGCCGAGCCGGTTGCCGCGAAAGCCATCGCCATCCGGGCTGCCCAGGGTGGCCCAGGGGATGTCTCCGTTAACATTGCTGCAGTTGCCACCCGCAAAGTCTTCCAGTCCGTCGCCGTCGGTGTCGGGGCAGGGCAGAAAGCCATTGGCATAGGCGTAACCGTAGAGAGTAAGCAGAGTTTCATCAAGCACCTCCTGAGTCTCCGTCGTATCCTGCATTTCCTGTTGGCTTTGCAGTGGTCCGAGTAGGCCGCCAAGGAGCAGTCCGACAATCACCAGGACGATGGCGATCTCGATCAGTGAAAATCCCCTGGCGCTTGCCGAGGAGATTCTAAAAACTGCCGCGGGAGTGTTGTCAGGACCGTTCATGGGCAACTGTTTGGCGGTGGCAAGGGCGCGGAAAGATCACTACTTGAGAGGCAGAACAGCCGATCATTGACAGCTGCCGCAGCGTCGGTGAGGTAATCACCACCGCCGACGGCATCCGGGAAGTTAGTCGCATTGGCCATTTCCAGGTAATTGGTTAAAAACTGCTTGCTGTCGGCATCGCCTGCTGGTGGGGGTGCAGTACGTGTTTGCCCGCCCAGCCGGGTTTCCGCGAACATTAAAATTGCAGCGTAATCTCCACTACCATCGGCTGACAGGCAATCCCCGATTGTGCAATTGGGTGCTGCTGCCTGAGACGGCGCATGTTCTCCTGCGACCACGTAAAACAGGTGGTCTTTCCAGTGGGTAAGATAGTTAGCGATCTGCGTATCAGCCATGCAGCTAATGATCAGTGAGCCGTTGAGCTGGGCGCCGCTGTCACTGGCGCTGTCGTCTGTGGTCAGTGGTAACCGGCCAAAGTGACTGCCACTCTGGTCATCGTAATTGGCATCATCACGATAATCACTCAATGCCAGTGGAGCCGCCCACGGCAGGCGCGTTAATCCTCCGCTATCGGCGTTGGCGTAGTCGTGCAGGCAGTTCGCCGTTTCCTGCAGCAGGTCGTCGATACGGGCGTTGTAATCAGTGCGGTGAGTGAAGGCGTCTGCCAGGTCATCCGGTGTGATCCAGATGATTCGGTCGTTGATCTGCTCTTCGGCAACTGTGGTAGTGACCAGTGTAGTAATGGCGTCCGCTGCTGGGTTAGGAGTCGCGTTGTCATTCCCGTTCAGGCTATCGAGGTAGTTGGCCGCAACATAGTTACCCCCGCAGTGGTCAACAAAATTGGTCAGGGTGTTGCGGTTCTGACCGTTCAGGGGAGCACCTGGCGCAATAATCGCGGCAATAGCGCGGTTTTCCGGGTTGCTCCCGGCATAGACCGAACCGTCCGTCGATTCAACCTGGATAAGACCATGGCTGTCTGCGTTAAGCATCAACGCCGCCGCCGCATTGTTCAGGTTCTGGTAGTTTCCCGACAGTACATACCAGAGGCATTCGCCGCTGCCGTCGCGCAGCGGTGGTGTGCCCAGAGAGCGCCATGGCAGCCGGCCGACGGATGTGACTCCGCGCGCACCACATGCCCCTTCCGCAGATCCTTCCGGCGGCGCCGCCTGTGCCGCCCGATCCGGGCAGGGCAGCGAGTAGTAACCCTCCTGAACAGCCTGTTCATGGGTTGATGAAATGGCCCTGGCGATGAGTGCCGCCTTGGCTTCAGCCAGGGTTGCGGCAGTTTGGGCGGAAACTCTCGCGGGGTGATAGGATTGGTTTAATCCACTGACGATCAGCGCCGTTACCGCAAATACGATCACACTGAGCAACAGTAACAGAGCGGCCCCTTGTTGACGTGGCCGCGATCGCTGAAGCGATGGGCGGGCCGGTTTTGATCCATCATTCATCGCTCAGGCCAGCGGTGCCAAAGATGGTTGCGTTACCCTTTCACATCTGTGCTTAGGGCGCAGTTGAAGTTTGCCAATCATCTGCAAGCTGCTCGGTTTTCTCAATCGCCGGCTTCTCGTAATTCTCAAACAGTTGGCCCCGTTTCAGGTCAATCCACTGACCCGGTTTAGGTCGCACTGTCATACCCCCAGGCAGCTCCATCGGCAGGGCACGGTTCTCGTCGGTTTGGCGTCCAAGCCTTGCGGGTAAGGGGGTTTCGGAGTAGCTGGGGATGCCGTTAATCCAGCTATGCAGGGTGCCGTCGCGCCGTTGTAGGATGCCGTTGAGCGTTATGGTTTCTAGCGCTGTAGCATCAGTTTGATCAGGCAGGAATATTGTCTCACCTGAGCGGCGTAGCTGATTCAGCTGAGCGCGCTCCGCGGGGGTATAAAAGAGCCGCCCGAGGTCATTGGCCAACGCCGATGGTGGCAGGCACACCAGTATCAGTATCGGGAGACAGGAAGTGATCGACCGCAGTGAGGCAAGCAGGGGCTTCACCATCCATCGTCTCCGTCTGCCAACCATGTCGGGTCAGTCGAGAGCGTGATCCAGTTGAGGTCGCATTGGGTGCTGATCAACGGTTCTGGTCCGAGGTAGAGCGGGTCGCGATCGAGTTTCATCAAACATCTTTGAGGCATCAATATGGCGGATCGGTTGTGGTCCAGTGTATAGAGCAGGGTCAACAGATCGCCACTATGCAGGAGCGATGCACCTACTCTCATGGTAGAAGCAAAGGCGCTTACTGCCACCGATTCGTGATTGCCAAGCTGCAATAGATGTTCGATCGGCAGATTCTGTTTAGGTTGGTAATCGAATTGGATGTCTGGAACCCATAATTCCTTGCCCAAAGCGATGATCAACGCCCGCCATTCCAGGCGTTTTTCATTCCCGATAAGTCCGCCTTCAACCAACTGCTGGAAACTGGATTGATAGGTTAGAGTCCACTGCCGATCGTTTCTGAGCCGTTCGATCTCGTCGCGCAGCTGGTTCATCTGTAGCTGAAACTGGTGCTCATTGCGTTCGGCACTAGCTCGCAGCTGCCAGGCGCTAACGCAGGTCAGCAGACCGATGATCAAAATGACAGAAGCTTTGATCAACGCACCACGAAGCGGTCCCTGAGCTCTAGAATTAGTCATCAGCGTAGGGTCTCATCACTAGTCTGCTGATCCAAGGCTCGCCGGTCTTAAGGATACCAGGAGCTGGAAACGGGCTTCTGGTCTGCTGGCATTATTGCTGCTATTCAGCTCGATTTTCTCCGAAAAAGTGCTTGCCGAATCAACCTCAAGCGGTTCGCGGTAGAGCTGTACGGAGCTGACACGCTGGTCCCGGTCGAGTACCGCTGTGGTGTGGTTGGCCAGTTGCGCCGCGTACAGGTAGTCTCCATCAAAGGGTTCGATAGCAAACTCAACGAAGACTGTTTCCCCTGCGTGCGGCTGATTTGGGTTTTCCTCCTCCAGTTCGAAATCATTGCCATCCTGTCGCGGTGATGACGAGACGCTCTCCAGTGGAGCTCCGGGCGCCGCCCATTCGATGAGCCTGAAACGCAGTTGCGGGAGGTTTTCTACCGCGTTGGCGACGATCTGCATTGCTTGTTGTGGGAAGCGTCGTTGTTGACTGAAATGGCGAGAGAGTTCGAAAGATTGCTTCATCGCCACCGGTGCGGTATCCGTAGGCAGGGAGTCGTCGATTGCCTTTTGCTGCAGCTGCTGCCAGCGCGTCAGCAGATTTTGTTGTTCTGCGGAGCGGGCAGAAATTTCCCACACTGCAAAAAACTCGGTCGCTGCCCAGATCACCATTGCGGTGGTTGCTATCAGCGCCCCTTTGACGAAATATTGTCCGCGATTGAATTGCTGGATCAGTTGTCGGGTTTGAGGAGTGGAAAAATCTGCCAGTCTTCGTGGGTAGTTACCGGCACACCAGCCGATGAGTAGCGATGCGTTTATCTCTATGGCGCCGGTTTTTATCCCCAACTGGTTAGCAATTGCGGTAATGTTGGAGAACTGGAGATCCATCGCGGCAAGGTCGTCTAGCCCATCACGAAGGGCTTGTTCGAGCCCCTCACGATGCAGAATGTTAATCGTCAGTGTGGCTCCACGCGGCAGTGCTTTGGAGTTGTTCAGGTAGAGTCGGGTGGCTTCGGCCTCAGCCCGATACTGCTCCACCAGTGGCACATTCTCAGCGGGTGCGGGAGAGAGACGGCTGAGTTTCGGTTGGCCTTTGTCGAGGAACAGCTGCCGCAAACCCTGGTCTACGTGACGATAGATCAACAGTTGGTGCTGCTGTCGCCAGCGAAGCCTGCGCGCTAGCTCTGTTAAAACCAGGGATGCCGTGGTGATGCAGTTGATCATCATTTCGTGATCGACCAGCAGCTGTAACCATTGGTCGAGTAACTGGTTTTGCGTGATTGCCAGGAGCAGTAGCTGCTCCTCGCGGCGCTGGTCAGAAAAAGTGCCCTGGCTCGCGACGGTACGATAGCGTACCGCTGGAAAGGTCTGTTCCAGCGTTCGGTTTAGCAGCGCGCGCCGTGCGGAACCGACCACCTTGGGCACTCGTGCAATACGCAGCTCTTCGTCGGCAATATCAACGACAACGGTTAACGGGGCTTTTTTATGTTCTGCCAACAGCGCGCCAATGTCTGCGGCATTGGTTTCAATATCGCTGAGTTGCCACTGTTGAATCAGCCTGGAACGTTGCCAGCTCTGTAGCACAGCGTGACGGGAAAAAATGACCAGAACCAGATGGGTCGACATCTCAAAAATCCAGTTTGGTGAGCAGGTCGTAGACGGGACCGAGTACTGAGATGATGACGAAACCGAGCAGGCCACCGAGGATACCGATGAGTATGGGTTCGATCAGTGCCTGCAGGCGGCCGATATCTTCTTCCACCTCGCGGTTATAAAAATAACTGACATTGGCAAGCGCGTCGTCGAGAGCGCCGGTGGTTTCCCCAACTTTTACCATTCTTAATACCAGAGGCGAGAAAATACCCACCTCTGCAAAGGCTGCGGCAATCTGACTGCCGCGCGAAATGCTCTCAGCGGTCTGGCCCAGAGCTTCCTCAAGAAGCAGATTGTTGCTGATTTCCCGGTTTAGCCGAATAGATTCCAGTAACGGGATTCCCGCCGAGTACATCATCGCCAGGGTGTTGCTGATTCGTGCCAGCGCAATTTTGTAGAAGATGGGACCGATAATCCACGCCGAGAGTTTGAAGCGGTCGAGTTGATAGCGCACCGACCGGTTTTTTTTTGCTGTACCCAGCACTACAGCAATGGCCACTATCGGTGTGCCCAGTAACGCCCACCACCAGGCGACAAAGAAATCTGACAGAGCGATGAGCAGCCGTGTCTGCAGCGGCAGGGACTGCCCCATGTTGACCAGAAAATCAACCAGCTGGGGTACCAGATAGCCAAACATGAATGAGATCGAGCCAACCATGAACAGCGAAACAATGACGGGATAGGTGAGTAGTTGTTTGGTTTTCGCTATCAGTTCATCGCGCCATTTGATTGAGCGGGTCAATTCTGTGAATACATCGGGCAGATTGCCGGTGGTTTCACCCGCCTGAACCAGAGTGATAAAGACCCGGTCGAACACTTCGGGGTAGGCGGCCAGCGCTTCGGAGAGTAATTTCCCGCCTTCAAGGTCGGCGACAACCGAGGAGATCACCATTTTCAGACTACGGTTTTCGGTAGTCAGCTGGATGTCTTCCAGCCCATCGAGCAGCGGTACCCCCGCCCGTGTCAGCTGTTCCAGGTGAAAACAGAGATTAATCAGGTCCTTGCGCGTCACCCCGCGGCGTACGGCTCGTTTTCCGAGTCGTTCTTCGCGGCTGGTGATCAGGGTCAGGTCCATCGCCCGCAGGCGCAATTCCAGATCCGGTTCGTTGGCCGCGTTCAAACTACCCTTGCGCCTTTTGCCTAGCGCATCTATAGCGACATAACTGAGTATCGGCATGATATCAAGGAGCCTAGATGCGTTGGGTGAGGTCGATAACCCGGGTGACCTCGTCGACACTGGTCTGGCCAGCGAGAATACGGTCCGTGCCATCATCCGCCAGCGTTTTAAAGCCTTTTTCCCGCACAACAGCGCGCACGGTTGTCAGAGGTGAACTCTGCAGAATCAGCTCATCAATATCTTCATCAAATCTAAGCGCCTCGGTGACGGAGAAGCGGCCGCGATAGCCTCTACCCTGACAGGCGTCACAGCCCACCGGGCGGAACAGTAGCTGCTGAGCATCGGAGATGTTGAGTAATTTTTTCTCCAGCTCGCTGGGTGGATAGGCTTCACGACACTCGGGACAGAGTCTACGCACCAACCGTTGGGCAGATATACCAATGATATTACCGGCGATAATCTGGTTGGAAATGCCGATGTCGGCGAGCCTTGGCAAGGCGCCGAGGGCAGAATTGGTGTGCAGCGTAGAGAGTACCTGATGTCCGGTCATGGCTGCGCGGAACGCCATTTCCGCAGTATCCCGGTCACGAATCTCACCGACTAGAATCACGTCTGGATCCTGCCGCATCATCGAGCGGATACCTTCGGCAAAATCGAGCTTGCCTTCATTAATGGACGACTGGCGGATCAATTGCAGCGGATACTCCACCGGATCTTCCAGTGTCATGATGTTAATCTGCTCGGAATTGATGTGGTTCAGGATTGAGTAAAGGGTTGTCGTTTTACCGCTGCCGGTGGGGCCGGTTACCAGAATAATCCCCTCTGGCCGAGCGATCATCAGTTGCAGCTGAGTCAGTGCATCTGCGGAAATACCCAGCTGGTCCAGCGGTACGATTGCCTGATTTCGGTCGAGTATCCGCAGTACGATGTTCTCGCCATGCACGGTCGGCTGTGCGGAAACGCGGAAATCAACCACACGCCCACGCAAGCGCAAACTGATGCGGCCATCCTGTGGCGCTCTATTCTCGGCGATATTCATCCCCGAGATAATTTTCAGACGAACCACCATGGCCGGCCAGTAGTCTTTGTGCAGGCTGCGAATCTGACGCAACACGCCATCGATACGGTAGCGCACCCGCGCAAACTGGGCTTCGGGTTCAAAGTGAATGTCTGAGGCGCGCTGTTTAACCGCATCGGTCAGTAGCGCGTTGACCAGTCGCACAATGGGCTGTTGGTACTCGTCGAGGCCAGCGGCTTCAAGGCCGGCAAAATCGGTGCTGCCGGTCTCAATCTCCTGAAGAATGGCGTCAATAGAGACCGAGTAACCGTAAAAATCGTCGATGTTGGCATCCAGATCTCCTTCACCCGCCAACACCGGCTTGATGGTGGCCCGCTGACCGACCACGGCTCGCGCCTGATCCAGCGCCAGCATATCCTGAGTGTCGGACATCGCCACCGTCAGCACCTGGGTTTCAGCATCAAAGTCGAGGGGTAACAGGTGGTGGCGGCGGGCCAGTTCCTGTGGGATCAGTGCCAGTGCGTCGGCATCCGGTACCAGGGTGCTGAGATCCACGCTCTCCTGGCCAAAGCTCTCGCTCAGAGCATCGCGGGCTGCCGCTTCAGTGACGAAGCCCATACGCACCAGAATGCGGGCGATGGGCTCGCCGCTTTTTTTCTGTTCAAGCAGAGCGATCTGGATCTGGTCTTCGGTAACCAGGCCTTTTTGCTGTAGCTGTAATCCGATGGGTAATGGTTTATTCATAGCCACTTGTCATTGAGAGAGGGGACTGGCCTGCAGAATTTCGATGCGTTGTAACGCCTGCTTTTTTAATCTGGTTGACAGTGGCATGGTGCGGCCATTAGCGGCTTTGCGGTAAAAATTCAGCGCGGCTTGAGCTTGCCCGATCTGCTCTAGTGCAACAGCCAGGTTGAATGCATATCCAGCATGCTGTGGTGCCGCAGTGCTGGCGGCAAAGTAATGGTGCTGCGCAATTCGCCACTGTTTGAGTTCGGCGTGATGATTGCCAAGCAGATAGTTCAGGTAGGCATCCTCAGGATGCAGGTCGTATAGCGTTTGTAGCGCGCTTAAGTTACCGGTACCACTGGTGGCAAGTTTTAACAGTGCGGCATACGCGGCGGGATTGCCGGGTTGTTGCTGCAGAATCTGTTCATACTGTTCCCGGGCGCTATCGGTGTTTGCGGTCATCATCGCCGTTGCGGCGATTCCAAATCGGGCGGTAATGGCGTCGGGGCGCAGGCTTAACCAGCGGCTGTATAGTTCCCGTGCGTGCGCATAATCGCCTTGGTTGAGGGCCTTCTGCGCCTGCCGCTGCAGAGTCAGGTGAAGGTCCGAGTCGGTTTTTACAATGGATAGTTTTCCAGTATGGGTTCTCCCGACCGCCTGATCTTCGGAGGGGCTCTGGGTGGGTGCTGCTGCCGCTAACGGTGGGGTAAATTCATCTCCTGAGGGCCCCGGGTCGATCTGTGCGGGCGCGTCTGCCAGGTTTTTACCGGCGCTGATGGCCAGAGTGTTTAGCGGTGCTGTGTCGGTGTCGCCAGGCAGAGCGATAGATGGTGCCGGACTCTCGGCCAGGGTTAAGCTGCCACTGTCCTGTTGCATCGGCTCGGTAGCCAGTCGTTCTGGCTCGTTACTGTTATTACCTGCAGGGCTGATTGCTGATGCAAAGTCGCGATTAGATTGATTTAAAGTTGGTGAGTTGAAACCGGAGATACCGTCGACGCTGCGCTGATGGTCAACCGCGACAGGTTGGATAACAGTTGCTGAGCGCTGACTATCCCTGAGGCTATCAACAAAATAGAAAGCTATAGCGCCGCCAAATGCCACCAGTACCAGTAGAACCAACCTGAATGGTGACCAGGCAGCGGTTGGTAGCCGTGAGGTTTCGGCAGCGGGAATGCTCCCCGGATGCTGACGCTGCTTAGCAGGGTCGTCGCTGAAAGGTGCCAGCGGCGAGTCGTCCGGCAAGCTACCCGGGCTCTCCTGAGCCGTGGAAGAATCCCCATCCACGCTTTCAGCGAGCTGCGTAGCGAGGGACGCCTCATCGGGAGCTGTTGGCAAAGGGCCCTCCGTAACAGCTTCAGTGTTGTCTGTTTCGACTCCTTTAGGGGTTGGCGCGTGCGTCGATGGTTCAGTCCAATCCACTGTGTAATCGACTGCGTCGACGGGCAGCGGGGGATTGCTGGAGCCCCCGGTTATAGTGGCTTCGTGTTCTGCTGCGGAATAGTCAGTCGTATCCGTTTGGGAGGGCGGGTTGCCGGGAATTGTCGAATAGTCTTGCTGTGACGTCGTTATTCCAGCTTCTGGTTCCGGGCTATCTTCCAGTAGCTCCGGGTTGATCGCCAACTCTAGTGGCTCTGCTGCAGTTGGTTCACCATCGGGCAATTGTGCCCCTTGCTGCTCGAACGATTCCCCCGGAGACTGGTTCTTTTCGCGCTGCTCAGCTTTTTTGATGGCGTCGAGTAACAGGCTCATGGTGCTCGTTCGTCCTAACTCAGTTGATCGACAGTGCGGTATCGGTCTGTGGTAAATACTGGCGGTAGCGGTCGAAGGGAGGAGTGTCCATGCCGCCGTTCCCGGTCACCACCGGACGTAAAAAAATCACCAGCTCAGTTTTACTCGACACGTCATTGCGGTAGCTAAATGCATCGCCCACATAAGGTAATCGTGACAGCAGCGGGACGCCCTCAGTGCGATTATCGATAGTGTCCTGCATCAGGCCCCCCAGCATCACTGTCTGGCCGCTGTTGACTTTGAGCACAGTTTCTATCTCACGTACCTGGACTTCAGGGACACGGCTGATCAGGGTGGGTTCGCCGTCTACCCCTCTGATGAAAGGGTCGTCGAATTGAACAAAACCGATAATGCGTGAGATAGTCGGGCGAACATTAAGGGTGACTTCGGAGTTCTCGCTGATGTAAGGGGTGACCGCCATCACCAGCCCTACCGGCACGGTGTTAACGGTGGTTTCGACCGTCACCTCTTCATCGCCATCTTCTTCCTCTTCCCGTTCCACCTCGAAGGTAAAATAGACCCTCTCATCCACGACCTTGAGCAGTGCTGTTTGATTATTCAGAGCCATCAGTTTGGGGCTGGACAGGACTTTGACATCGCCGAAGGTCTGCAGCGCTCGTATGACGACATTGATATCGCCGAGTGGCGATGTGGTGTTGGTATAAGTGAGCGCGGTGAACGGAATATCGCTGAGATTGGTGCCGATGTTGTCGGAGACGAACCCCCAGCCGCGGTTGCCAAGAACCGACCAATCGACACCGGCTTGATAATCACGGCTTAAATTGACCTCGGCGATGGTCGCCTCGATCAGCACCTGTCGGTGGGTTGAACTAATCAGGTCGTTAAGGTAATCACCAACGAGCCGGTGTTGAGCTTCGGTCGCATTCACGGTCAGTAGACTGGCGACCCTGTTGGGGATGACATCGGCATTGGATTGATTTTCGTCGCTGCTGTTGGTGTCCGCAATCATGGCAGAAATGTTTGCCACCAGCTGATCCCAGAAGTTGTTGTTTGCCTGGCTGGTCAGTTCGGTCTGCGAATTATTGTTGCCGCCGCTCGACCCGGCGGCCAGGTCGCTTGATCCGGAAGTGGCAATCTGTGTCGACACCGCTATCCGGTTGCTAACCGCTCGATCCATGTTGATATAGTCGATGCGATAGGTATGTCGGTAAGGGAGATCTGCTTCTACGATCAGGCTGTTGTGGTGCTGGCGAAACCTTAGTCCGGCCTGCGCAGCAATTCTATCTAAGAGCAGATCGAGAGGTTGGTCGATTGCATTCATCGTCAGCGAGCCAGAAACAGTGGTGCGGATATCGACGTTTAAACCTGCGTCACGGGCGAGTGCAAAGATCACCTCATCGACCGGGACATCGTCGACCACCAGGGTGAAATAGTCGCCCGGCGCAGCCGCCGTTGGCGGGAGCGCTGGCAGGTTGGTGATCGGCGCAGGAATGGAGTTGTCACTGGTTCCGTTGGTGGCTGTTGCTGATCCTGTTTCGCCTGTCCGGGATTCTGTGGTTAGATGGGTGGAAGCAGTGGGGAGCGGTGAGTGTTGGCAGCCTGCAAGTAATAAAGCGACTATTGAAAAAGAGAACAGCATTCGTTGAAAGTCAGTCATAGCGGTGGGTTCTTCGACTGTTAACTGTGTCATTTAAGGATTCTATTGAGTGTGGATGTTGAGTGTACATGGCATGAAAGTTAGTTAGATAGCTCGAAATACTTTCTGCCGGCCGGATGCCCCACGGGTAGATTAGTCCCGAGAGGGTCCGGGTAGTGCCGACGCAACAAGTCGATGGTCGAGTAGCAGGGCGCTAAAATCTAGTTGGTGGGAAACCCGTAGCGGTTTTCCGGAATCGTGGTGCTGCCGCTTGTGGCTCTATGAGTACTCGTGTTCACGCTTTAGTCTCAGCCTGGTTAGCGTCTGAATAATTGGTTTAGCAGACGCTGGGTCTGGCGCCCCCCCCGCAACAGCAGCGATTGGGCGACATTGACGGCGACTGCAACTGCTTTGCCGGCTTCAGCAATCAAGAACTTCGTGACCTCAGTCCAATTGAGCGCTGCTGAATGGACGGCAGTATTGCGTGGCTGAGCAGTTGTGGGGGCGGTGAAATTGCCAACCGATGCTGGTGCTGTTTCCGGGTTGGGGATCAGCACAGGGGCTGACTCTTTGGGGTTGGCGTCGGTCGCAGTGATCGGGTGTTCTGCCAACGCTCGCGACAAATGCGCTTCGGTGAGTACGCGTGCTCCATCAACGTAGGCGGCGAGGAGCATTTTATCTGCCAGTATGTTTAAGGGTCTTAAGCGGCCAGCGGATACTGTGTGCAGGCAACCTGAAAGAGGCGGCGGGAACAGTGGCTGGCCCCGGTAGCCAGCGATTTCCAGCCTGTGTTGCAGGTATTCGGCCGTCTCATCGACCCGCATGGATCTAAGCTGGAAGTTCTGAGTGATTCTGTCCCGAAATTGTCTGAGGTGGTGCTGTTGTAGCGTAATGTCCAGTTCCGGTTGTGCAAACAGGACCATTTTCAGTAACTTGTTTTGTGCGGTTTCCAGATTGGTCAGC
This sequence comes from Immundisolibacteraceae bacterium, assembly GCA_052031065.1. GTDB lineage: Bacteria > Pseudomonadota > Gammaproteobacteria > Immundisolibacterales > Immundisolibacteraceae > JBPEXY01. The sequence goes on from JBPEXY010000101.1 coordinate 26,190, forward strand.
AAACGCAACTCTTCCAGGGTGTTTTCTGGCGTCGCCTGAGCTTCTTCTACCAGCAGGATAACCTGTTTCCCCCGTTGGTTTTCGGTGAGCAGTTGAGCCTGCAGGCGTTGTATGGGTGGCGATGTATTGGCGGTGTCAGTTGCTATCCCAAGGTCTCCGAGCAACGTGTTTACCAGGGCGTCGCCGTGGAGATTGGGGTTGGCAAGAAAAAGGGCGGTACAGTTTGTCGGCAGCTGCTGTGCCAACATTCGACAAAGCAGGCTCTTCCCGCTGCCAATTTCTCCAGTTACTTTGACGATTCCGTCACTGTGGCGGGCGCTGTATATGAGCCCTTTAAGTATCGATTCCCGGTCTCCACCGGGGTAAAAAAAGTCGGCATCCGGGGTGATCTGGAAAGGCAGGCGTGCTAACCCAAAATGCTCGAGATACATCGGCTGGTTGTGGTTAATCCGGATTTGGCTGCAGTTCGGGGTATTTCTGCATTCGACTATAGAGGGTGGTGCGATTGACCCCCAGCATCCGCGAAGCTTTGCTCAGATTTCCTCCTGCTTCTTTCAGGGCAGCGGTGATAAACAACTTCTCCCAATAACGGAGTGCGTCATCCAGTTTGAAATCAGATGATTGTTTTAATTGGTTATAGGCAGCGAGGGCGTTGGGGTCGATATCAGAAGGCGTGGTTGTCGCCGGTTGTGGAGTCGAGTCGGCTGTAGTGACTTGTGACGGAGGCGTGGTCGACGTCCAGTTACCATTGGGGGTAACCGAAAGTTCCTGTTCGATATCAAATTCGTGAGTCAGGTCTTCGAGGGTCGCAAAACCACCGCGCAGCCTCATTGCCAAACGGACAACAATGTTTTTTAGCTCTCTGACATTTCCGGGGAAGGTGTAGGCCCGCCATGCCTTGAGCGCCTCCGGACGTAATTCAAAAGAGGGGACATTTAACTGGCTGCTGTAAAAACGGTTGAAATGATCCAGCATCAGTAAGCGATCGTCGCCGCGCTCTGCCACCGGTGGAACCTGAATGCGGAATACACTGAGTCGGTGGTAGAGATCTTCCCGAAATCCACCATTCGCTACCTCGGTTCTCAGATCGCGATTGGTCAGCGCAATAATTCTTGCCGACGAACGGCGGACCTGGGTCTCGCCAATGCGGTAAAACTCTCCGTTTTCCAGTACGCGCAGGAGCTTGGCCTGTAGTTCGAGGGGCAGTTCGCCCACTTCGTCGAGGCAGAGGGTGCCCTTCTCTGCCTCTTCAAAAAAACCTGCCCGCGCAGCGTTGGCACCGGTAAAGGCCCCCTTGGCGTGACCAAACAGCTGTGCCTCAATGAGCTGACTCGACATTGCCGCACAGTTGATGACCAGGTAAGGCTGGCCTGCCCGCGAGGTGTCCTCATGCAGTGC
>JBPEXY010000102.1:0-2745 GCA_052031065.1 Immundisolibacteraceae bacterium
ACAATCTGGCAGCGGGGATTGTTGCCGTTCACCGCGGCTACAAAATCTGACCCGCCCGCCATGCTACTGCCCTCCCCTCTGCTTGCAGGTACAGAGATACTGCTGGATAAATTGCTCAACGAACTCCTGGTGGAACCGTTTCCCCCGGATATGGAGGGCAAGCGAGTTCGGTTGCGACTTCATCTTACGGCTGATCAACCAGCAGGAGAGGATGCTCGCGAACCGGACCCCGGCCTTCTCGTCGGGCCACTGAGCCTGGTCCTGCAGTTGGGACGCGAACAGGTTTACCTGCTGCCTGATGACAACAGCTCAACTGAAGCGACCATCAGCGGTTCGCCCGGGGCGCTGATCGCCCTACTACTGGATCGCGACCCCGGTAACGCGCCCCCAGCTATGGTGAGTGGCGACCTCAAACTGGTGAGCAAACTGACAGAATCCCTTACCGCAGAGCCGTTCGATACGGAAACCCTGCTGGCTGCATTTCTACCGCCGCAGGCCGCCTACCACACGGGCCGGCTGGTCACTCGAACAGCCAGCTGGCTGAGTGATGCGGGCCAGCAACTTTGCGGTGACCTGACCAACTACCTGCAGTATGAAAAGGGCGCGCTGGTCTCTCTGGAAGAGTGGCAACAGCTGGTCGATGACACCACCGCCCTGCAACGTCGCATCGAAGCCCTCGGCCGGCGCATCGCAAACCTCGGGTCCCGCTCGCAATGACCCCCTTTGCGCACAGTTTTCGCATTCTCAAAATTGCCCGCGTCATCAACCGCTACCGCCTCGATGAGCTGCTGTTTGACGCCTCCCGGGTGCCACCGTCACTTCGCCTGTTCCGGTTACTGCCGTGGCGCTGGTTCAACCGCAGCCGGTTGAGTAATGGCGAACGACTGCGCCTGGCCCTCGAGGAGCTGGGACCGATTTTCGTCAAATTCGGCCAGATTCTCTCCACCCGACGCGACCTGTTACCACCCGATGTTGCCAACGAACTGGCGCGGCTGCAGGACCGGGTTCCGCCATTTCCGGGGGACCAGGCAGTGCGTGTCGTCGAGGAGAGCTTTGAACAACCGATTGACCAGCTGTTTGCCGAGTTTGATCGCGAACCGCTGGCCTCGGCCTCCATCGCCCAGGTCCACGTCGCCCGGCTCAATGAAGGACCGGAAGTCATCGTCAAGATCGTCCGTCCGAATATCGAAAAGACCATTCGCCGCGACCTGACCCTGATGACCCTGTTGGCGCAGCTGCTGGAACACTTTCTCGCCGATGCCCGCCGTCTACGCGCCGTTGAAGTGGTTGCCGATTACCGGGTCACCATTCTTGATGAACTGGATATGGTCCGCGAAGCGGCCAACGCCAACCAGATCCGCAGAAATTTTGAAGATGGTTCAATTCTGCAGATTCCCGAGGTTTACTGGGAACAGACACGCAACAACATCATGGTCATGGAGCGGGTCAGCGGCATGCCGGTGGATGATGTCGATGCCCTGCGGGCTGCCGGCGTTGACCTGGAAAAGCTGGCCGCCCGTGGCGTTGAGATTTTCTTCAAACAGGTGTTTGAGGACAATTTCTTTCACGCCGACATGCACCCGGGCAACATTATGGTTAAAGCGGATGGTCGCTATGTGGCGGTCGATTTCGGCATCGTCGGCAGCCTGGAAGATGAAGACAAACGCTACCTGGCGGAAAACTTTCTCGCCTTTTTTAATCGCGACTACCACGCCGTCGCCAAAGCCCACCTGCGTGCCGGCTGGATCCCGGCCGGCACCCGGCTGCCACAGTTTGAATCGGCCATTCGTGCGGTTTGTGAGCCGATCTTTGACAAACCACTATCGGAGATCTCTTTCGGCTTTGTCCTGCTGCGCCTGTTTCAGGTCGCCCGGCGCTTCGACATGCAGGTCCAACCACAACTGGTGCTGCTACAGAAAACCCTGCTCAATATCGAAGGACTGGGACGCACCCTCTACCCCGACCTCGATCTCTGGAAAACCGCCAAACCTTTTCTTGAACGGTGGATGAACGAGCAGCTCGGGTGGCGCGGGTTACTGCGCACCTCGCGAGACCAGTTACCGAAACTGGCCGAAACTCTGCCGGAAATTCCGTTCCTGCTGCATGAAGCGCTACAGCAATTTGCCGACCACCCGGCGCAGGATCCACAACAGGATGAGCGCGAAAAGCAGCACCAGGTGAGACAGGAAAAACGACTGATTGGCGCCATTGTCGGCAGTGCACTACTGATTTCGGCTACCCTGGTGTACGCGCTGTCCGGCTACACCCCGATGAGTGTTACCGGCCTGCCAAGACTCCCCGTGGTGACACTGGGTATGGGCATGGCCGGTCTCTATCTGCTGATTATCAGCTGGCCGAGCGACAAACAGTAACGCGCCAGGCGGGCGCTAATCCCGCAAACCCCCGCTGGCTGAAAAACGACTGACTAGAACGGGATATCGTCGTCGAAATCGTCGAAATTACCCGACCCGCCCTGATTCTGCGCCGGTTGTGCCGGGGCCGGTGCGCTTTGCGCAGCGGGAGCCGGCGACTGATCATACCCGCCAGAAGGACCACCCGATTGGTCATAGCCGCCAGACTGGCCATAACCACCATCGGCTGACGCGCCACCGCGACCACCGAGCATCTGCATCTCACTGGCTACGATTTCCGTGGTGTAGCGATCCTGCCCGCTCTGATCCTGCCACTTGCGGGTCTGCAGGCGCCCCTCAACATAAACCTGGCTGCCCTTTTTCAGATACTCAC
>JBPEXY010000103.1:0-3739 GCA_052031065.1 Immundisolibacteraceae bacterium
TGCTCGCCATCTTTACGGTTGCAGATGCCGAGCAGAAACACGCGGCCATTTTCACTGACCACCTTGAAACGGTTGGGATTGAGGTCCTTCTCAAGGAGCAAACGCGTTTTCACTTTGGCGGTCAGGTAAGTGTCGCTGACCCGGCTCAAACCGCTGCTGGGCGCAGCCACAACCAGCTCATTATGGATTCGGCGCAAATTGGGAATGCCGCGCAACATGGAGTCGATCTGGTTTTTTTTCTTCTCATCAATGATCTCGCCGGTAACCAGTAGGACACGGTTGTAACTGGTAAAGGATAGATGACTGCCGGCGGTTATGTCGCCACGAGACCGGCTGATGCGCCGCGCCGCCATTTCAATCTGCTGATCTTCGATGGTTGCACCGAGGGTGCGTTTATCGGTGGCGATCACCGTGCCGGTCGCGGCGCCACCGATTATCGCCTCTGTACAGCCGGTGATAAAGATGAAAGCTAATGAAACAGTTGCGAGCTGAAAAAACCGGATTGGCAGGTAACAGGCCATCGTTATTCCGCTCCGAGTAGGTGCCGGTCGATGAGATCACACAGGCAGTGAATAATGAGGATGTGGACTTCCTGGATTCGTGGCGTAGATCGAGCGGGGACTCTCAATTCCATGTCTGACTCTCTCAGCAGAGACGCGATCTGTCCGCCCTCCTTGCCAGTCAGGGCGATCACTCCCATTTCCTGGCGGTGAGCCGCCTCCACCGCAGTAAGCAAGTTCGCGCTATTGCCACTGGTGGTGATCGCCAGCAACAGGTCACCGGGCTGTCCCAGTGCAAGAATCTGTTTGGAAAAAATTTCTTCGTAACTGTAGTCGTTACCGATGGCAGTCAACGTCGAGGTGTCGGTACTCAGTGCGATAGCCGGCAGCCCGGGCCGTTCGCGCTCAAAGCGATTGAGCATTTCGCCGGAAAAGTGTTGTGCGTCGCTGGCTGAGCCACCATTGCCGCAGCTCATGATCTTGTTTCCCGCCAGTAAGCAAGTCACCATCAACTCAGCGGCGTCGGCAACCGGCGCTGCCATCTTTGTGGCCAGACTGGCTTTCAGTTGTGCGCTCTGTTCAAACAGTGCTGCTACCTGAGCAGCGGAATCGGATAGTTCGGTCATGTGATTTTTTCAGGTTAATTGGGTGGTGGAAATTCCGGGCTGAACTAAAGCGACCGTGTGACAGCTCAGATCAACCAATTGGAGTCGATTCTGATCTATCAGTTAGCCGCTAAATGCATTTTTAATCCACTGAAGATTCTGTTCCGAGACAGCACCATTAAAACCTATCGCATCGAAACGACAATACCTGTTCTGGTTCTGTTGGGCCAGGTACTGGTTGGCGGTGTGGATGATGCGGGTCTGTTTCTGCAGGTCAATGGCCTCGATAGCCTCGCCGTGTTGCGTGGCGGAGCGGGATTTTACTTCCACAAATACCAGGGTGTCGGAATCTTCCATCACCAGGTCGATTTCTCCATGCCGCCCGCGATAGTTTCTCTGGATTAATTTAAGACCCTGCCGGAGCAGGAATCGTTCAGCAGTTCTCTCAGCGTCTCTGCCGCGCTGAAAGCTGGTAAACCTGCCAGAGACCATCGTTAAAACCAGCGGCTATCAGGTATTGGAATGCCGTTACGAAACCGACCGCACTGCAGGTGGCTGATAATCTGGTTGCCGGGTGCGTTGAACAGCTCGCCGGTGCGCCCGCTATAACTTCTAAGCTCGCTGGCTGTTAGCGCCTGCAGGTAGGGTAGCAGCCCGAGAGCATCGGCGCCAAGAGCAAACAGGCGCGGAGATTGACGGGGCATCGGCTCTTCGGAGCTGACCGATGCAGCATTAAAACTGATCGGGTTGTCGCAAAACACCACTCCGTCAAGATCCCTGTCCAGCTCCTGGTTAGGCAGGCCGCTAAACACATGAGAGCTGGCGAATACTGGTAGTTCCGCAGCGTGGTGGTAACGTAATTGGGGCTTGATAGCGCGGGCCTCAGCAGCGAAGGCGGCGACAAATACGAAATCAATGTCCTGACGACGTCGCGGGCGATGCTGCAACTGGCCGTCCACTAGCCGGTTTAATCGCGTGGCACGAGCTTCGCTATGATCGATTCCGAGCAATTGAGCCACCGGTGTCGAAAAATCACTGTCACCGATGGTATAGGAACGTCGGGCAAGAACGTCGCCTCCCAGCGCAAGCCAGTGGTGGGAAAAGCTCCTCATCTGACGTTGGCCCCACTCATTATTTGGGTAGATAATTGCCGCCCGGCGCAGCCCCTGGCTGTGTACGAGCCGTGCCAGTTGTCGCAGTTCATCCTCGGGGTTGAGACCAATTTGCGTCAGCAATGGTGACCGTCCGGCAGACCGCTGCAGATGGTTTAGCGCCAGGGTAGGCACAGTTACTGAATTGTTTACCAGTAGCTGTTGAATCTGCTCCTTGCGTAACGGACCGATGACCTGGTTCGCACCCTGCAAAACTGCCTGCCGATAGAGCGCCACTGGATCATCGCCGCCTTCAGTATCGTAAAGCGTGAGCGTGGTGCCGCTACGCATCAGCATGTCGTTATAGTAACTAGCGAGAATACCTTCATGAAGGGTCATGCCGACACTTTTTAGGGGTCCGGAGTAGGGCAGTAGTAGAGCAACATGATTCGCCACGGCCTGGCGTTGGAGGGCCGGATTTACTATTTCTGCTCTCAGCTGCGGCGCCAGCTGCAGATGAGGGTACTCGGCCTGCCATCTCTGCAGCTCTTGTTGAACAAGCAATGGCGGTAGTTTCTGTTTTTGAATTTGGCTCAGTCTACGCCACGGTTTGATCCTAGCTGAAAGAGGTGTGTCCCTGAACCCCGCAGATTCTGGGTAACTGGCCAGTGCACGTAACAGCCTGGACTGGGCTAATCGGAGTTGTTCCTCGGTGGTAGCGACTGCCAAGTTATAAGTGAGTGCCGCCAGCCAGTCCGTTTGTGTACCGATCAGTGCACTCGCCTGCTGTATCACCTGGTTAGCCGTTATCTGCTGCGCAGATGAAAGATGCAGGTTTTTAACGAAGGCTAGCGCGTCGAGCGCTGATTGAGCATCCTTCAACGCCAGGCTGGCGTTGGCAAGCAGTAGTTGACGGCGAAACAGCCAGCTATCAGTGTCCGTAGAGAAGTCCAGTTGCACTGCGATGGATAGTGCCGTTTTCGCTTGTTCTGCGAGTAGCCACTGCTCAGCGGCTTCCAGCTGCAGGCGTGCTTTGTCATTGCCGGTGAATTCCTCCGCCCGCTCAAGCAGGGCTTTTGCCCGCGCTGCAGGATCGGTAATGGGAGTAGCCCCCCCCCGGTTGGCGGCGTTCGCGCCGGAGTCTGATATCGGTGTAGTGGTGCAGGCGCTCAAGGCCAGTAACAGAACGGCCAAAAGCAGTGATAATGCAGTGATCTGACCGCCGACCGGCGTAGGCAATGAGTGCTGACGCATTTGATCTTTAAGAGATATCAACCGGCCCGCAGGCATTGTGAGGTCAAATTGGCTCGGTGCCAACTAGTGAATGTTTTGCAGAGAGGGTAGTCTGAATGGAAACAGCAGTTGAACAGCCCGTCCGGCCTGCATTGTACGTGGTCGCCACGCCCATTGGAAACCTGGCGGATATGACCCAGCGTGCTATTACCGTGCTGGAGTCTGTCGATCTGATCGCCGCGGAAGATACCCGACACAGTGGTCAGCTGTTCAGGCGTTACCAGATTTCTACCCCGTCAATATCGCTGCA
>JBPEXY010000104.1:0-3091 GCA_052031065.1 Immundisolibacteraceae bacterium
GAGCTTTCATGGTCTCTGCTCCAGAGGTCAGGTTGGGTAAACGTACAAATTGGGGCCGACCAATATAGCCTGATCGCGTTGTATCCGAGGAAAACTGATTTCTATCAACCTGTTGTGGTAATTGTTCTGCAAGTGGATTGACGCCGAAAGTCGCGGGAATTAAGGCCAAAGGCAGCTCGGGTTATCTGGCTGACGTCTCTTGCCTGGGGAGCGGGTAAAAAACCGGTAGTTGCTGCAGTATTGCTCCGCTTTTATCGTGTAGCCGCAATCGCACTTCGAAGCTTTCGGGATCTGCGTGCTGATTCTGCTGTAGCGTGATGCTGCCAAAATTATCGACCGTGACATTACTGTCGAAGTGACGTAGCTGATTGGGTTCCTGTTTAAACCTGCCTACCATACCTACAGCTGAGTTCAGGCCGCTGGCGGTGATTTCGTAAACCGGGTAGCCGACCCGTTGTGCCGGTAACCTGGATATCTCCGCCAGGTGGCGATCACCACTAACCAGCACCACACCATTGGCACCGCTGTCGCGGATCAAATCCAGCAGGCGTTGTCTCTGCAGTGGGAAATTGGCCCACTTTTCGTAGCAGTGCTGCGTTGGCAATACCTGTATGCCACTGGCCAGCAGGCGCAAATCGGCCGGTTGGCGCAGCTGTTTAGCCAGCCACTGCCACTGCTGTTCACCCAGCAGATCCGCCGCCGGGTCCGTCGCTGGCAGTATCGGCTTCTTGCAGGCCGCAGTGGGCTCCCCATAGATCAGCTGGGTGCGAAAACTGCGTAGATCAAGCAGGATCAGTTGCACCCGCAGTCCAGCGAGTTTGAATTGCGCAGAGTGGTAGACGCCGGGGTCATCTGCGCCAATACCTGCAGTTTCTATCAGTTCTGCTGATTGGAAAAACTGCTGGAAATAGCTTTTCGACTCTACGCGATAGGGGTATTCGCGACCACCGTTGTTGATGCCGTAATCGTGATCATCCCAGGTGGCAAAAAATGCCGTGCCGTTGGTTTTTGCCCAACGGCGGAAGTGTGCAAACTCACTGCTATCGGCAAGCTCACGGTAAGCGCGGCCAATGCGTTCGGGCTGCTTCATGTTTGCGTAGCGGCCCACATCGGTGTAAACGTTATCACCGAGGAACAGAAACAGATCGGGCCTGATCGACTGCACCCCCTGCCAGACCGGTTGCGCCTGCCATTGCCGTAGACAGGAGCCAAACGCGATGGTTGCAGTGTCGGTACTGGTGCCAGTGTTGGCACCAGTGTGTGGAGTCAGCAGCGAGGTGATAACCAGTATTAGCCAGGCTATGGCAGGAGCTTGCTTGCCGGGTGTGACTAACCCACCGCCCGAGTAAACAGCGTTGCTGGAGGCGGTTCGCCAATTCACAACCTTTTGCAGCGATCTCATATGCCCGTGCCTTTCAGTGCCGACCAGCTACTCTGTCGATTCAGTAGGCATTGTGACGAATTTATGTGACGGTTGTTCAGATTCCTTCGGAAAACCGGTGACCAGTTTAAGAACAATACCAGACCGAAGCCCGATCTCCCTGTTGTGATGGAAGCAAGCAACCGTATGTGGGGGTGCTGGGTGCTCTGCTGTTCGCAGAGTCCTGGCTGTTCTGGCGCTGGTTAAACCGTAACCGCGTTAGCGGACCGTTTCCGGCAACGGGATAGCCTGAGAGCCAATAACAAAGCTACCTGATCTCTGGCGGCGGGCAGCGCTCCAGAGTCAGGTTCTAGAGCTCCTACATCAGCTCTGCATCGACAGCGATCTCGGGGAGCTGATCTTCCAGCGCGTCGAAGCAGCCTGTAACCTTGCCCGCAACTGTAAGGACATCTCCCTGTAGCGCTGCCATCTGCTCGGTATCGCCTTTCTTCTGGGCTATGAGCAGCTGTCGGGCTATGGTCGTTGTCTCTTTATAGGTGCCTTTGAGACAACTGCACGCCTCCCGAGATGCTTTTTTCAGGTTAGGTTAGGCTGCGATGCCAGCTGGAAGAACGATAAGGAATAGAGACAGAAATCTCATCGGTGGACTCCGCTGAGGCAGCGCTGGTTAGTCTGGCAGTTTACTAAACCGTGGTCGCTCCTACGGCCGCTGCCGGGATGGCGTGGTCTGACGAGGGGAGCAATCCAGCGCAGGCGGGTTGACTTGAGAACACTACCGACCCCCTTCAGGTTAAGGCCTTATCGCGATGTCGGCCGATTGGTTCGGCAGGTTTTCGCGCTCTGGCCGGATATCTGCTTTCAACCAGCCAGGACAAACGTGCCGCGAGTGGAAAATAGCGGAATGGGTTTATTTCGTGAACTGCCACCGCATTCGCCGTATTGTCGCTCACTGGTCCTGGCTGAACTAGCGCAGCCAGCTTAGTCTTTACTGGGTCGTCTCGGTCGCCGTTTTCGATTTTCGTTGCCGCCACGACCGCGGTGCTTCTTCTCATTACCGGGTTGGCGTTTCTGTTGCCGACCATTCTGGATCGGTTCGGGCTTAATTGATGGGTCGGGTTCGAAGCCATCAATGACCACTTTGGGAATGTCGCGCTTAATCAGTCGCTCAATGCCTTTAAGCAGTTTTAGCTCATCCACGCAAACCAGTGAAACGGCCTCGCCCTCACGGCCAGCTCGCCCGGTACGGCCGATTCGGTGAACATAATCTTCCGCAACGTTGGGTAGTTCATAGTTGACCACGTGGGGTAACTGATCGATATCCAGACCGCGAGCGGCGATATCGGTTGCGACCAGTACACGAATTTTATTGGCTTTGAAATCGGCCAGCGCTCTGGTTCGTGCCCCCTGGCTTTTATTACCGTGAATGGCGGCACTGCTGATGCCATCCTTATCGAGCTGCTCGGCCAGCCGGTTGGCTCCATGTTTGGTACGGGTAAACACCAATACCTGATCCCAGTTGTTGGCGCTGATCAACTGCGACAACAGTTCCCGTTTGCGACCCTTGTCGACATGATGGACCAGCTGTGCAACTCGCTCAGATGCGGTATTGCGGCGAGCCACTTCCACGGTTGCCGGGTTGTCGAGAAGCTTGTCCGCCAGTTGCTTGATTTCTTTGGGAAAGGTGGCCGAGAACAGCAGGGTCTGTTTCTC
>JBPEXY010000105.1:0-2152 GCA_052031065.1 Immundisolibacteraceae bacterium
ATCGGTCCCTCCTGCCCCCAGCCGGTCATGCGACCGTAAACCAGTTTCGAGTTGCGCGCCTGACAGTCATCGGGACCAAGACCTAGCCGTTCCATTACCCCGGGTCGAAATCCCTCAATCAACGCATCTGCCTGTTCAACCAGCTTTAGTACCGTTTCGACCCCCTGTGGATCTTTAAGATTGACCGACAGCGACGGCCGCCCACGACCGAGGACATCCTTGGGCCGGCTCATCAGAAAATTACCGCCGATTTTATCGACGCGAATCACATCAGCACCCATATCAGCCAGCATCATCGCGCAGAATGGCCCGGGTCCCAGCCCGACCATTTCGATCACTTTATATCCCGCTAACGGTCCCATCCCTTCCCCCTTTTCTGGTTATGCAGCTGTCCTGCAGCCTTATTGAAACGGCCCCAAGAATTATCCCGGTTCTGTCGCCCTGGTTTGCGTTACGACTTTTGATGACAAGACTTTTCATTCCTGCAGGGCCAACCTATAGTGTGACACCGTTCTGCCATCTGCAACGGGCAGACCGGCGTGAATTTTAACCACGAATAAAAACGGGAGAGGAAGGATGACACTGCTTGTTACTGGAGGCTGTGGACTGGTCGGATCGTTCGCGGTGCGGCGCGCGCTGGAGATGGGCGAAAAAGTTGTTGCGTTTGACCTTGCCATCAAGACCTGGCTAATCGAAGACATCAAGGATCAGATTACTCTGGTGCGCGGTAACCTGCTCACCCCACCAGATCTCTATCGGGCAGTGGCGCAGCACAATGTCGACCGTATCCTGCACACCGCCAGTTTTCTCACCCCTGGCGCTTATGAGGATCCCTACAATTCAGCAGAGCTGACCATTATGGGCACCCTCAACGTGCTCGAGTGTGCGCGCGCCAATAACATCAAACGGGTCGCCTATGTCAGCACCGGCAAAACCGGCTGGAGCGGAGAGGCCTTTGCCAAATCCAACAACACCGGCGAACTGGCGATCGACGCCGACCCCTACGCCAGCGCCAAAATCGGCGCCGAACTGCTCTGCAATGATTACCGCAAACTCTATGATATGGACGTGGTCATCCTGCGATTGATGGGCCAGGTGTTCGGTCCCGGCAAGGCCTTCACCGGCGCCATTGGCCAGGGACTGCAGGCATTGATGGAAGAACCGCTGAAAGGGAATTCCATCACCCTCGACACTCCGATCCTGCCCCACTCCGCACCAGTAATGCCGATGCTCTACGCCCGCGACGCCGGTGAAGGCATTGCCCAGGCGGTGCTCAGCGACACACTCAAGCACTATGTGTTCGACATTGCCGCGCAGGAGCTCTGTACGCTGGAAGAGATGGTGGCACTGATCAAAGAAGTGATCCCCGGCGCAGACATCACCGTGCCGCCGTCCACACTTGAAGGTGGCCCGATGCCCTACGACGAACGCGCCGCCGCTGAATTTGATTACACCCCCAAATACAGCGCCAAACGTGGCCTGAATGAATACGCCGAGTACCTGAAAACAGACAGTTACCGACAAATTTAAGGGCCGCTTACCCAGCGGACGCGAGGCACTGGCGGCAAAGTGTCAAAACACCATTAAAAAAGGGTATCAGTAGTCTGATACCCTTTTTTGTTTTCAATCCCCGCTTTGCCCAGGTCCTGATCAGGCTTCGTCAGGCCGACAACTCAACCCCCTGCTCCTGGTTCAGGGTAATTGGCGGGCAGTAGCTGTCGAGCGTTTCGCCATCCTTAATGATCAGCCCTTTCGGTAGAACATGGGGACGGGTGAAGAAGCTGCGCGGCCCGTCGTCGGTAATCAGCAACTGGTTTTCCATATGAAACGGGAAGATCTCATGGCCGTAATGGAGCACATCCATACCCATCACCTGCCCCGCCTCCAACTGATACCCCTGCGGGATTTTGGTAAACGACGGGTAAGGCACATACCAACCAACCGGCTGCAGTCCGACGCCATGAGTCGCGGTGCTGGTTTTTTCTGGTGTGGGAATACCAGCTTCCGCCATGATGCCCATCACCGTTTCATAAACACGGCCGCTGTCCTCCCCCGGTCGCAGGCAGGACTCAATCGCCTCGTAAGAGTGCATAACCGCATCGACCACTTTCAGATACTCGGCTGGTGGCTCTCCCAAAAACACCGACCGGGA
>JBPEXY010000106.1:0-1994 GCA_052031065.1 Immundisolibacteraceae bacterium
CCCAGTGAAGTGCTCGCCCCGCCGGTATCGAATAACCGGGTCGTTGTCGTCGCAACCTCCGACGGCAAATTAATCGGTCTCAACGCCGATGATGGCCAGCAACGCTGGCTCACCGAACGCGAAGTCCCTGCCCTGTCACTGCGTGGTAGCTCCACTCCCTTGATTGTTGGTGATATGGTCGTCAAAGGTTTTGCCGACGGGCGTCTGGTGGCCCTGGAACTCGATACCGGCTTTGACCTCTGGGATGCTCCGGTTGCTATTGCCAAAGGCCGCAGTGAACTCGACCGAATGGTCGACGCCGACGCCACACCAGTCGCTGACGGTGGGGTCATCTATACCTCCGCTTATCAGGGACGCGTGGTAGCAATTGGCCAGAATTCGGGAGAAGTGCTCTGGTCACGGTCGATCTCCAGCTTTTCCGGCATAGCCGTTGATCTGTTCAACATCTATCTGACCGACGACCAGGACACCGTATGGGCTCTCGACCGACGTACCGGGGCCACCTACTGGAAACAGGAAGCTCTTGAGGCAAGACGCGTCAGTGGTCCAGCAGTGATCGATGATTACATCGTGGTTAGTGATTTCGAGGGTTACCTGCACTGGATGGATCGTGAAAATGGCGCCTTTGTCGCCCGCAACCAACCCATCGATGGCCCGGCCCTTGGCCCACTCAGGGTTATTGATAACCAGCTGTATCTGTTTAGCGAAGAGGGGGACCTGGTGATCCTCGCTGCGTCACCGCCAGCAGATGAGGGTTAGCAGCAGCTAACTCCTGCAATGAATTCACCGAACACAGCACCCTGAATCATGGTACCGGTACTTGCACTGATCGGTCAGCCGAATGTCGGTAAATCGACCCTGTTCAACCGTTTAACACGCAGCAAGAACGCGTTGGTTGCCGACAGACCCGGCCTGACCCGTGACCGTATCGTCGGCGAAGGAAAAATCGGTGAGCGCAAATACCTGGTGGTCGACACCGGCGGCCTGAGCGGAGAACAGACCGGCATCGACGGTTTGATGGGTGAACAGAGCCTGCTGGCAGCCCGACAGGCCGACGCGGTGCTGTTTCTTGTCGATGGCCGCGCCGGACTCGATGCACGGGATGAGGAGATCGCCACCCAGCTTCGCCGCCTCGGTATTCAGGTCAATTTGCTGGTCAATAAAACCGAAGGAGTGCCGGCAGAAGAGGCTTTGGCACCCTACCACGAACTCGGCTTCAAACAGCTGTTTGCCGTCTCCGGCATACGCGGCAATGGCGTCGAAAAATGTATCAACCAGATTCTTGATGGTTTTCCGTTGGCAGACCCACTGCAGGAACCTTCCCGGTCATCGGTTGAAGATGAGGCCGACTCAGCAGAATCAACCAGTCCCACAGAAACAGACGGCTCCCTCGCAACGGAATTACGTTCCGCCCCGCCTCCGGACCCGAGGGTCGCCATCATCGGTCGACCCAATGTTGGCAAATCGACTCTGACCAACGCCCTGCTCGGAGAGGAACGGGTCATTGCTTTCGACCAGCCCGGCACCACCCGCGACAGTATCGCTATCCCCTTTCAGCATGAAGATCAGTCGTGGACGCTGATCGATACCGCCGGAGTGCGCCGTCGCTCTAAAGTCAGCGATGAGATCGAGAAATTCAGCATTATCAAAACCTTGAGGGCAATCGAAGCCGCTACGGTAGTGATCGTACTCGCCGACGCCAATGAAGGTCTCACGGAACAGGATATTCGCATCCTGTCACTGGCGCTGGACCAGGGCCGCGCCCTGGTTCTGGCCATGAACAAGTGGGATACCATCGACGAACAGAAGCGTCAGCAGGTAAAAAGAGAAGTTGAACGAAAACTACCCTTCCTGGGCTACGCACGGATTCACTATATCTCAGCGCTTCGGGGCAAGGGTCTCAAGCTGTTGATGCAATCCACCCAGGAGGCTCACCACAACACCTACCGTCACTTTCAAACCCCTGAGTTAAACGACATTCTGCAACAGATGGT
>JBPEXY010000107.1:0-2429 GCA_052031065.1 Immundisolibacteraceae bacterium
CTGAACGGGGTGGGCCTTTTGCCTGCCCCGTTTTTTGTGCGCGTTGTGTAGCCAATCGCCGGGTGCCGGCCCGGGATAGCAACGAGGCTATACTGTGTCTCCCTTTTAGAAGCAGTGCTTCTCTATATTGGTGGTTCAGGCGGTTGATTAATCCGTTCAGCTAACCTGGCCACCCGGTTTCACTCCAAATCTGACTTGAGGATTATTAATGCGTGTATCCAGCTTTATAAATGGCGTTTTCGTTGAATCGGATGAAAAACGCAACATTAGCAGCCCGATTACTGGACAGGTGATTACCCCCTATGATGTCGCCACCGAAGCCCAGGTTAACGAAGCAGTGGCTGCGGCGCGCGCAGCCCTTAAAGGCGAGTGGGGCAAAATGGGTATTCAGCAGCGGGTGGATATTCTCTACCGTGTAGCCGATGGCATCGAGGCACGTTTCGAGGAGTTCCTGGAAGCTGAATGTCTGGATACCGGCAAACCCTATTCACTGGCCCGCCATGTGGATATTCCTCGCGGCGCAGCCAATTTTCGAATCTTTGCCGACACCATAAAGAATATTGGCGACGAAGCTTTCCATATGCCGACGCCGGATGGTACCGGCGCGCTGAACTACACCGTGCGCAAACCCAAAGGGGTGATCGGCGTAATCGGGCCCTGGAACCTGCCGCTATTGCTAATGACCTGGAAAATCGGCCCCGCGCTGGCCTGCGGTAACACGGTGGTGGTCAAACCATCGGAAGAAACCCAGTTGACCATGACCATGCTCGGTGAGGTGATGAACGAGGCCGGTGTGCCCGCTGGTGTATTCAACACAGTGCTGGGCCCCGGTTCACGGGTCGGTGACCAGCTCATTTCCCACCCTGGTCTTGATGCCATTACCTTTACCGGTTCGACTGCGACCGGTCAGCGGGTGGCCGAGGCCGCCTCGGTTGGGCTGCGGGATGCTTCACTGGAGCTGGGTGGTAAAAATGCCGCGATCGTGTTCGCCGATTGTGATCTCGATAAGGCGGTCGAAGGCACCATGCGTTCGGCATTCGCCAACTGCGGCCAGGTCTGCCTGGGTACCGAGCGGGTCTACGTGGAACGGCCCATTTTTGATGAATTTGTCAGCCGCCTGAAAGCAGGTGCCGAAGCCCTCAAGTTTGGTCGGCCGGAAGACCCCGAAACCACCATGGGTCCACTAATCAGTGCCGGTCATCGCGACAAGGTTCTCAGCTACTACCGTCAGGCTGCAGAACTGGGCGCCAATGTTGTTACCGGCGGTGGTGCGCCCGAGATGCCGGATGATATGGCCGGCGGTAACTGGGTAGAACCAACCATCTGGACCGGCCTGGCTGAAGACAGTGCGCCGATGCGTGAGGAGATTTTCGGTCCTTGCTGCCACATTACCCCGTTCGATACTGAAGAAGAGGCGGTGCGCATGGCCAACGACAGCCCATACGGCCTCGCTTCTGCCGTCTGGACAGAAAATGCCTCCAAAGCCCATCGGGTCGGGGCGCAGATGGAAGTGGGTATCAGCTGGGTCAACAGCTGGTTCCTGCGTGATCTGCGCACGCCATTTGGCGGCGCCAAACAGTCAGGTATTGGCCGCGAGGGTGGCCACTACTCGCTTGAGTTCTACACTGAGCTGACCAACGTCTGTATCAAACTGTGATCGTCCAGCTTGCCCATTCGTGATCTTGTAACTGGAGGAACCCAGTGACCAGAAAATCAGTCATTGTTCTGTCGCTGTTAATTGCCACCCAGTTATCGGTCTCCTCGGCTTATGCCGAGGGGGCCTGGTGGCAGAAAGGTCTGGACCTGATAAAGCAGGTTCAACCAACCGATGCCCCCGTGGCGGATGGAATGTCCGCTATGTTGAGCGATGAGGATATCAGCAAAGCATTCAAACAGGCGCTACAGATTGGTGCCGAGAGTGTGGTTAGTCAGCTCGGTGCCGTCGATGGGTTTAACGCTGACCCGCAGGTGCATATTCCGCTGCCATCGCAGCTAAAGAGTGTAAAAACGCTGCTCGGTAAAGCCGGTCTTGCCGGGCCGGTTGATGATCTGGAGCTGGCGCTGAATCGCGCAGCAGAAAAAGCCACGCCACAGGCACGCAGTCTGTTTCTCGATGCGGTAAATGAAATGACCTTCACCGACGTACAGCAGATCTATCAGGGACAGCAAGATGCTGCCACCCGCTATTTTCAGCAACGGATGACACCGGACCTGAAAAAGGCCATGCAACCCGTTGTTGAGGAGAGTCTGGGTCAGGTTGGCGCGTTGCGGTTGTTCGATCAGGTGATGAGCCAATACCAGTCGCTGCCCTTTGTGCCGAATGTCACTGCCGATCTGACCAACCACGTCCTCGACCGGGGAATGGAGGGGATCTTCCATTATCTGGCACAACAGGAGGCAGAGATCCGCAAAAACCCACTGAAACAGTC
>JBPEXY010000108.1:0-6546 GCA_052031065.1 Immundisolibacteraceae bacterium
GCAATCAGTGGGCCTGTGCTGACGCTGACTAAGGTCCGTCGAGCGCGGGACCGACGCCAGCGAGGTGAGTCGACATCAGCCGAATAGCTCGGTCTTGGCATCTGTCGATGCTATAATCCGCAAGCTTCGGAGAGGTACCGAAGTGGCCATAACGGCACCGACTCGAAATCGGTTGGGGGTTCTGCCCCACGTGGGTTCGAATCCCACCCTCTCCGCCATTATTGATATTCCACATATTCAAAGGCTCTGAGCGATTGCTTAGGGCCTTTTTCGTTTAAATGCGGTGGTAAGTTGTAGTGGTCCTTTTAGCGAGATTTACACCCATGAAATATGTTTCCTTGGATAAGAATTGGGGCAGGTGAGCTTAAACAAGCAATCTAAGACTGAATCAGCCGCCGCCACTCCGCGCTCTGTTTGATGATGCTGGCCGAGTGGAGGGTAAGTAGTTCACCCGCTTTGAGTAACTGCTTTCCAGCGACCCAAACATCGGTGATGTTATCGTGACCGGCTGAGTAGATCAGCGTCGATAGCGGGTCGTAGACCGGCACGGTGTGGGTGGTGGCAAGATCGAGTGCAACCAAATCCGCAGATTTACCTGCTTCCAGGCTGCCGATTTCCTGTTCCAGTCCCAGCGCCTTTGCGCCATTGATGGTGGCCATTTCCAGTAGTGTGTGTGCGGGAAGTGCCGATGCGTCGCCGCTGAGTAGTTTGCCGAGCAGGCCGGCGCTGCGCATCTCATCCAGCATGTTGAGGTCGTTGTTGCTGGCGGCACCATCTGTGCCCAGTGCGACATTCACTCCGGCCCTGATTAGCTGATCGACAGGGCAGCCGCCGCTGGCCAGTTTCATGTTCGATTGCGGGCAGTGGACTACGGTTGCGTTGTGCAGCGCAAGGGTTTCGATTTCGCCCTCCAGCAACTGGGTTGCATGGACCGCCTGAAACCGGGGTGACAGTAGCCCGGTCTGGCTGGCGCGCTCAAGTGGCCGCATGCCAAAGCGGGCAACGCTCTGTTCCACCTCTGCGGGGTTTTCCTGCAGGTGAGTGGTGATGGGGACATCCAGCTCTTCGGCAAGCGTAGAGACCTGTTGCAGCCACTCATCACTGACCGTGTAGGTGGAGTGGGGTGCAAACTGGGTGGAGATTAACGGTGAAGAAACGTGTTGGTCGTGCAATTGCAGGCCAAGCCGTAGGTGTTCTGCCGGGGTTGCAGCCCAGCGGTTGGGAAAGTCGATTACCACCATGCCGATGGCAGCGCGAATCCCTGCTTCCACTGCTGCGGCTGCTGTGGTCTCGGGGAAGAAATACATATCGGCAAAGCAGGTGGTGCCGCTGCTGATCATCTCTGCAATCGCCAGTTTGCTGCCGGCTTCGACAAATTCAGCGCTGACGTGTTTCTGTTCTGCCGGCCAGATGTGCTGTTCCAGCCAGGGTTGCAGGGGATAGTCATCGGCGATGCCGCGCAGCAGGCTCATTGCTGCGTGGGTGTGGCTGTTGATCAGGCCCGGAATTAACAGGTGGCTGGGCAGCTGGAGTTCTTCCTCGGCCTCGAACGTCTGGCGCGCTTCACTGGCGGGGAGAATGGCCACAATGCGGCCGTCGCGGATGGCCACGGCATGGTCATCCAGTAGCTGATTGGCTGGCACAACGGGAATTATCCAACGGGCAAATATGAGTGTGTCGACCTGGTTATCGATAGCTGTGTTCGTCTGGTTCAATGCTGTGCTCTTTCCATCTTGGGTGCCGCCAGTCGGTATTGACAAGGGTCAACTCCAAATAAATGAGTCGTGCTGGTCGGAACAGGGTGTCAAATTGGTCTGTGAATTCGTTTATCGTGATTATCTCTAATGATATAGTTTTATTGTTCGATCATTTTTAATGCAAGGTGATGGATTTAACAGCCCCGCTGTTGCTCCAGAATGACCAGGAAACGATAAACCGAAACCGGTAGCCCGGAGCAGGGCCCGGGCCAAGACCCGAAACATGACCAGGACGACCTGCCAGAATCAACCACTCCTTATAGCCGCTCAGGCTATGGTGGTCGTTCGTCTGCCGCTTCTTCTGCTTCGACTTCTGCCGTAAGGCAGATACCTGGATTGTGCCGTAGCGGGGCCTCAAACCGCGAAATCCGAATCAACACCTGCAAGGCTGAACGCTAATGTCAGCACCGTTCTGCGGGTGGATATTAAAATAACTCTTTAACAGGTTGAATATGATGAGCAAAGAGCACCTGATTATTTTTGACACCACCATGCGTGACGGCGAGCAGAGCCCCGGTGCCACTATGTCCCGCGAGGAGAAAATCCGTATCGCTGCTGCCCTGGAGCGAATGAAGGTGGATGTGATCGAAGCCGGGTTTCCAGCTTCCAGCGAAGGGGATTTCGAGGCGGTTCGCGCGGTAGCGTCAACGGTTTCCGAAAGTATCGTTTGCGGGCTTTGCCGCACGCGGCTGGAGGATATCGACCGCGCAGCCGAGGCACTGAAACCAGCACAGCGGATGCGTATCCACACCTTTATCGCTACCTCTCCGATCCATATGGAGAAGAAGCTGCGGATGGATTCCGACGATGTGATCGAGCAGGCGGTGAGGGCGGTGCGCCACGCTCGTAACTATACCGATGATGTTGAATTTTCCACTGAAGATGGTGGCCGCAGTGATTTCGATTTCCTCTGCCGGATCATTGAGCGGGCGATTGATGCCGGTGCCACCACCATCAACGTGCCGGATACCGTCGGGTATACCTTTCCTGAACATTACGGGGCGCTGTTTCGGCGCCTGATCGAGACCATTCCGAATAGTGACAAGGCGGTCTTTTCTGCCCATTGCCATAACGATCTGGGCATGGCGGTGGCCAACTCACTGGCGGCGGTGATGAACGGTGCCCGTCAGGTGGAGTGCGCCATCAATGGTCTGGGTGAGCGCGCCGGTAATGCCTCACTGGAAGAGGTGGTGATGGCGGTGCGCACCCGTGGCGACATCATGCCGGTGGAAGTTGGGCTTGATACCCGGCAGATTGTACCGACCTCGAAACTGGTCTCTGCGGTGACCGGATTTCAGGTGCAGCCGAACAAGGCGGTGGTGGGCATCAACGCTTTTGCCCATGAATCGGGCATCCACCAGGATGGTGTGCTGAAAGCGCGCGATACCTACGAGATTATGCGCGCGCAGGATGTCGGCTGGGACGACAACCGCCTGACCCTTGGCAAGCTCTCCGGCCGCGCGGCGTTTCGTGACCGGTTGTCGAAGTTGGGTATCGAGTTTAAGGGCACCGCTGACCTGGCCGATGCGTTTACCCGCTTCAAGGAGCTGGCGGATAAAAAAGAGGAGATCTACGACGAAGATCTGATAGCGCTGGTGATGGATATGGAGGCCAATCCGACTGACGAACGTTTTCAGCTGTTGGGTATGCGCGTCTGCAGTGAAATTGGTGAAACTCCCCACGCCAGCCTGATTGTTTCCGTCGATGGTGAGGAAGTGTCAGTGGAAGCCGATGGTGATGGAGGCGTCGATGCCAGTTTCAAGGCGATTGAATCGGTAGTCGGCAGCGGTGCTGAGCTGCTGCTTTACTCGGTGAAAAACATCACCGAAGGGACCGATTCGCTGGGTAATGTCTCGGTGCGGTTAAAGCGTGATAGCCGTTCGGTCACCGGACAGGGCGCCGATACCGATATCGTCATCGCGTCGGCTAAGGCTTACATCAACGCTTTGAACCGGCTCCACCGCCTTGAAGCCATTTCCGACAGCTTTCTCGGCGGGGTTTAACCTTATCGGTAACCACTAGCTGGGCCTCAGCCATCTGGAGTACGTACCGCAGCAGAGAGCCAGAGCTGGGGCGTGGCGGCCTGTTTGGTGGCGCTATGGATTCGTCTATCATCAGTGACTGGCGTTTCGCTGCGGCTGGCAGTGCTGCGGGAAAGTTTTAATTTGAGTGCGTTTTTGGGGAAGAAATGGCGCTGGAATTGATCGAACACTGTGCGATTCGTACCGAAAAACTGGAAGAGACCCGCGCCTTTTACGTTGACCTGCTTGGGCTGCGGGTGGGACCCAGGCCGCAGCTGCCGGTGGCCGGTTACTGGCTCTATGCCGGCGAGCAGCCGGTGATCCACCTGATTGAAGTGAATAACAGTTACCGTCGTGATCTGCATGGCAGGGAGTTGGATAACCAGCAGCAGGATGGTTATCGTAACGGTCTCGACCACATCGCCTTTCGCGCCAGTGGCCTTGATGAACTACGTCAGCGACTTGATGCCGCCGGCATTCGTTATGGAGAAAACACCATCGCGGAGATGGATTTTCACCAGCTGTTTGTGGAAGACCCCAACGGTGTAACTGCGGAGCTCAATTTTCTGGTGAGAGCAGCGCGCAGCGAAAACAGGCAGTCAGTTTTAAACTTAACGAAAAGGGTTGGATGATCTTAATCTATTCGACTTCCCCCTTATTTGAGTCGACAGGAACTAAATATGAAAACACGCGCAGCGGTCGCCTGGGAGGCCGCCAAACCGTTATCTATCGAAGAGGTCGACCTGCAGGGGCCGCAGGCCGGCGAGGTGATGGTGCAGCTGCACGCCAGCGGAGTTTGTCACACCGATGCTTATACCCTTTCTGGCGCTGACCCGGAGGGGCGCTTTCCCACCATTTTGGGCCATGAGGGCGGCGGCGTGGTGGTTGAGGTAGGGACCGGGGTGAGCAGTGTTCAGGTCGGTGACCATGTCATTCCGCTCTATACGCCCGAGTGTGGTGAGTGCAAGTTTTGTAAATCGGGTAAAACCAACCTCTGTCAGGCGATCCGCGTCACGCAGGGACAGGGGGTGATGCCAGACGGTAGCAGTCGTTTCTCTATCGATGGCAAGCCGATCTTCCATTTTATGGGCACTTCGACCTTCTCCGAGTACACGGTACTGCCGGAAATTTCGGTGGTGAAGGTCAATTCATCGGCACCGCTGGACAAGGTCTGTCTGCTCGGTTGTGGTATCACTACCGGTATCGGCGCGGTGATCAAGACTGCCAGGGTCGAAGCAGGCTCTACGGTCGCAATTTTTGGCCTGGGTGGCGTTGGCTTAAGCGCTATACAGGGGGCGGTGATGGCCGGAGCAGAACGGATTATCGCCGTTGACACTAACCCGGATAAATTTGAGTTTGCTCGCCAGCTTGGCGCTACCGATTGCGTGAACCCAAAGGAGCACGCGGTGCCGATTCAGGAAGCAATCATCGATATGACCGACGGTGGTGTTGATTACTCTTTTGAGTGTATTGGCAATACCGCAGTGATGCGCGCAGCGCTGGAGTGCTGCCACAAAGGCTGGGGTGAATCGATCATTATTGGTGTTGCCGAGGCCGGTGCCGAAATCAGCACCCGGCCATTTCAGCTGGTGACCGGTCGGGTCTGGCGCGGATCGGCATTTGGCGGTGTGAAGGGGCGTAGCGAGTTGCCAGGGTTTGTTGATCAATACATGTCGGGTGAAATTCGTATCGATGAGATGGTAACCCACACCATGCCGCTGGAGCGTATCAACGAGGCGTTTGAGCTGATGCACCGTGGAGAGAGCATACGCTCTGTGGTGCTGTTTTAGTTCGGTTGGGGAGCCGCTCGCCGGGCCGCTCCATGGTTAAACGACCGTTTGGTTTGTGCGCTTGGCGCTAATAGTCTAAAGTGCATTGTTTACACCCTCATTAATTCCGCATCGATTATGGGTAGGAGGTCAGCATGAATCAGCCGGATCGGCTCGCACTCAGTACCGCAGACTTGGATCAAAGCAACCCGCTTATGCCCATGCTGGCCCGTCAGCAGGAAGCCTTCCTGAGAGACGGAGCGCCGACTTATCAGCAGCGACTCGACAAGCTCAGGCGCCTTCGTGAATCGATTGTCGCGCACAAGGATGCCATTGTTGAGGCGGTTGAAGCCGACTTTGGCCACCGTTCGCGTCACGAAACAATGCTTGCTGATGTGGTTGGCTTGCTAGGCGAAATCCGGCACAACCGTAAAAACCTTAAACGCTGGATGAAGCCGAAAAAGGCCCATTTCAGCACCCAATTTCCCTTTGCGCGGGCGCGAATCATCTATCAGCCCAAGGGGGTGGTCGGTGTTATCGGTGCCTGGAACGTCCCGGTGCTGCTGACCCTGTCGCCGATGATCGGCGCGATTGCCGCAGGCAACCGGGTGATGATCAAGACCTCAGAGTTCTGTCCGCAGACGGCTGAAGTCATCAAGAGCATCGTCTCGCAGGCGTTTGATGAAGATGAGGCGCTGGTCATCAACGGCGATGCTGATGTGGCAGCCCAGTTCACCGCGTTACCGTTTGACCATATTATTTTCACCGGCTCGACCCGAATCGGAAAAATGGTGATGAAGGCTGCCAGTGAGCACCTGACTCCAGTGACTCTAGAACTAGGCGGAAAATCGCCCACCATTATTGCTGACGATTTTCCGCTTGAGTTAGCCGCTGAACGCATTACCCAGGGGAAGATGCTTAATGCCGGGCAGGCCTGTATTGCACCGGACTATCTGTTTGTTAAGGAGGATCAGAAACAGCGCATGGTCGATGCGCTGA
>JBPEXY010000109.1:0-22294 GCA_052031065.1 Immundisolibacteraceae bacterium
CAGGTCATCAATCAACCTGTCATCGCGCGGCGCATACACTTCATAACGCTGTCCACTGCGGCTGAAGACAGTCAGCTCATTACCCTGAATCTGCACCCGCTCGACGGATCCGGATTTAACCTGATCGACAAACTGAGAGTAGGTCACCGGGTTACGGTCACTGTTGCGGGTCGTCAGACTACTGAAAGCACTCATCAGAATCAGAGCAACCACGACCCAGAGAACGATGTTCTTAGCCATTCCGTTCAACGGCATTCACCTTAATATAGATAGAAAATCTCAAATATCGGCTAGCGAGACAATCAACAGCCCTGTTCCGCCTACCACTCTACATCGACCAAAGGGTCGGGAAAATTAACTCTGGCCACTAAATGCTGCCGTTGAAATCCATCGCCAGCAGATACTGCTCTGCGCTACTGTCGCGCGATGCCGCCGGTTTGCGCATGACGACCCGACCAAAACACACAGCCAGCTGACGACGATACTCTGCCATGCCCGCACCCTCAAACACTTTGACCAGCATATTACCACCCGGTTTCAGGGTCAGCTGCGCCAATTCCAGCGCCAGTTCCAGCAGCAGCACCATTGCCGGCTGATCCACCGCCTTGATACCCGATATATTGGGTGCCATATCAGACATTACAAGATCAGCATGCTGACCCTGCAAGCGCGTCAACAAATCATCAAGTACCTGCTGCTGACGAAAATCACCCTGAATAAACTCCACATCGCCCAACGGTTCCATCGGCAGCAGGTCCAGCGCTATGACCCTCCCGCGCCCAGCCAACTTGCGCATCACCACCTGCGACCAACCGCCCGGGGCAGCGCCGAGATCGATCACCGTTGCATTTCGCGGTAGCAGGCGGTCCTTTTCAATAATCTCTAGTAATTTGTAACTTGCACGAGAGCGGTAACCGTCGAGCTGGGCTTTCTGTACCCAGGGGTCATTCAGGTGTCGGTCCATCCAGCGGCGACTGGTACTTTTACTCCTGGCCACCGCCCCCCCAGATCCAGCTCTGCTCAGTTGAGCCTGGAACGGGTTCAAACATACTCGATAGCGATGATTTCGTAATGAATCTCACCACCGGGCGCCGGCACCACTACCTGATCATCGACCTCCTTGCCGATCATCGCCCTGGCAATAGGCGACTGATAGGAAACTTTGCCGGTTTTGATATCAGCCTCGTCGACACCAACGATCTGATAGCGGATCTCTTTGTCTTCATTGACATCAAGCAGCGTCACCGTGGCACCAAAGACCACTCGCCCATCTGCATTGACCGTCGCCGGGTCAATCACATTCGCATTGCCCAGACGCTGCTCAATTTCCGCAATACGGCCCTCGGTAAAGCCCTGCTGTTCACGCGCAGCATGATATTCAGCGTTCTCTTTCAGGTCACCGTGCGCCCGAGCTTCCGCTATCGCTTCGATGATTCGCGGCCGCTCATCATTTTTTAGTCGCTGCAATTCATCCCGCAGCGCATCCTCGCCCTGCCTGGTTATCGGTTCCTTATTCATCTATCTGATCCGTTGTAGAGCTTAAGCTATTGTGGAGCCATTTCAGCGCTCGAACGCTGGTTTCTACTGCCGGCTTCAGCTGCTGCGCCAATGCCTGACAGGTGGCCTCCGCACCAGCCAGTGTGGTGGTATAGGGCACCGCAAAGCGCAGTGCCGCCCGACGAATGGTATAGGAATCATCCACCGCCTGACGCCCTTCGGTGGTATTAACGATAAAACCGATATCGCCGTTGGTAATCATATCAACGATATGGGGGCGACCTTCCGCCACTTTGTTTACCGGGTCACATTGGACCCCCGCCTGACGGAGAAATTCACAGGTTCCGCGTGTCGCCAGCAATTCAAATCCAAAATCGCTCATCGATTTCGCCATTGCAGTCAATTTGTCACGTTTATCAGCATCGCGAACACTAATAAAGGCCCGGCTCGGTTTCGGTAATGGATTGTTGGCGGCTAGCTGCGCCTTGCCATAGGCTTCACCAAAACTGTCGCCAATCCCCATCACTTCACCAGTGGAACGCATTTCCGGTCCCAGTAAAACATCCACCCCCGGAAACTTGTTGAACGGAAACACCGCCTCTTTTACGGAAAAATAGCTTGGCTCTATCGGCTGTAGAAAATTCTGATCAACCAGACTCTCGCCGACCATACAGCGGGCAGCAATTTTCGCCAGTGGTCGCGAGGTCGCCTTGGAGACAAACGGCACAGTACGCGATGCGCGTGGATTCACTTCCAGAATGTAGACCTGGTCACCCTTGATAGCGAACTGGATATTCATCAGCCCAACAACCCCGAGCTCCAGCCCTAACGCAACTGCCTGGCGTTCCATTTCAGCCACCAGTGGTGCTGAAATCGAATAAGGCGGCAGACAACAGGCAGAATCTCCAGAATGAACACCAGCCTGCTCGATATGTTCCATCACCGCACCCAGGGTTACCCGTTCGCCATCACATACGGCATCGACATCGACTTCAACCGCATCGTCGAGAAAACGATCCAGCAGTACCGGCGCGTCATTGCTCACGCTTACCGCATCACGCATGTAACGCCTGAGCTGCTCATCATCGCGGACTATCTCCATCGCCCGCCCGCCAAGCACATAAGAAGGACGCACCACCAACGGGTAACCAACACTGGCAGCACCTGCCAGGGCCTCATCTACCGACGTGGCGATAGCGTTGGGCGGCTGTAGCAGTTGCAGTTTTTCCGCAAGCTGCTGAAAACGCTCGCGATCCTCGGCACGATCGATAGCATCCGGTGAAGTCCCGATGATTGGCGCACCGGCGGCTTCAAGCTCACGCGCCAGTTTCAACGGCGTCTGGCCGCCAAACTGCACAATGATTCCCTCTGGCTGCTCTACCCGCACGACCTCAAGAACATCCTCAGCTGTCAGCGACTCAAAATAGAGCCGGTCAGAGGTATCGTAATCGGTTGAGACGGTCTCAGGATTACAGTTAACCATGATGGTTTCATAACCCGCCTCACGCAGCGCCATCACCGCATGGACGCAACAGTAGTCAAATTCGATTCCCTGACCGATACGGTTGGGGCCACCGCCAAGAATCATGATTTTTCGGCGGTCGCTCGGCTGCGATTCACACTCCTGCTCATAGCTGGAATACATGTAGGCAGTCGCGGAGGGAAACTCGGCCGCACAGGAGTCGACCCGCTTGAATACCGGGTGGATCTGTTCAGCAAATCGAAACTCCCGAATCGCCGCCTCCTGCTCACCACGCAAATCGGCGATGCGCCGATCTGAAAAACCACAGCGTTTCCAATGACGCAGGGTATCGGCCGCCAGTGGTGCAGCAGCAATCTGCTGCTCCAGCTCGATCAGCTCCATAATCTGATCGAGAAACCAGAGGTCAATACCGGTAATGGCGTAAGCCTCTTCAACACTAAGCCCAGCCCGCAACGCCTCTGCCAGGTGCCAGATTCGACGCGCACCAGGCACCTGTAGATAGTGGCGACGATGGGGATCATCCTCTGCTGCACCATCAGTCCCGATTGGGTCGAAACCGTGGGTACCGATTTCCAGGCCACGCAGTGCTTTCTGCAACGATTCCTTGAAAGTACGGCCAATCGCCATGACCTCGCCAACCGATTTCATCTGCGTGGTCAGTACGGCATCAGCGGCAGGAAATTTCTCAAAATCGAACCGCGGCACCTTGGTGACGACATAATCGATACTGGGCTCAAAGGATGCGGGCGTTACGCCACCAGTAATATCGTTCCCGAGTTCGTCAAGCGTATAACCGACGGCCAGTTTGGCGGCAACCCGCGCAATCGGAAACCCGGTGGCTTTCGAGGCCAGCGCCGATGAGCGCGAAACCCGCGGGTTCATCTCGATCACCACCAGCCGGCCATCCTCCGGGTTGACCGCAAACTGGACGTTGGACCCACCAGTATCTACGCCGATCTCTCGAAGCACTGCCACCGAGGCGTTGCGCATCAGCTGGTATTCCTTGTCGGTCAGCGTTTGCGCCGGTGCCACGGTAATGGAATCGCCGGTGTGTACACCCATCGGGTCAAGGTTTTCGATAGAACAGATAATGATGCAGTTGTCCGCCGAATCGCGAACCACCTCCATCTCAAACTCTTTCCAGCCAAGCACCGACTCTTCAATCAGCAGTTCCCGGGTCGGGGAAAGGTCGAGTCCGCGCTCGCAGATCTCGATAAATTCCTCGCGGTTATAGGCGATACCACCACCACTGCCACCCATGGTGAAGGAGGGCCGAATGATCGTCGGAAACCCGATACCGGCCTGCACCTGGTGTGCCTCTTCCATGCTGTGAGCAATTGCCGCACGTGGCGTCTCCAGGCCAATACGGGTCATTGCTTCCCGAAACCGCTCCCGATCCTCAGCCTTGTCAATGGCGTCTCGACTGGCGCCAATCATCTCTACACCGTGACGCTCGAGGACACCATTGCTGGCCAGATCAAGCGCACAGTTCAGCGCTGTCTGCCCACCCATTGTCGGCAACACCGCATCAGGCCGTTCCTTCTCGATAACCCGCTCCACCGTCTGCCAGGTGATTGGCTCGATATAGACCGCATCAGCCGTTTCCGGATCGGTCATAATGGTCGCCGGATTGGAATTAACCAGGATGACCCGGTAGCCCTCTTCTCGCAGCGCTTTGCAGGCCTGCACACCTGAATAATCAAACTCGCAGGCCTGGCCGATAACAATCGGGCCAGCACCAATAATCAGGATCGATTCAATGTCGTTGCGCTTTGGCAATTGTGCTTTCCTAATCTACGGACCTGGAAACTGGATACACCAGACGTGCACCCATCCGTGGCCACTAACTAATTGCGGGCTTACGCCATCATCCCGGTAAACTGGTCAAAAAGCCCGGCGACATCATGAGGACCAGGACTCGCTTCCGGGTGCCCCTGAAATCCGAACATCGGCAGCTGCTGATGCCGTAACCCCTGAACGGTGCCGTCGAACAGCGAGCGGTGGGTGACCTGCAGCTGGTCAGGGAGGTTCTGTTCCGACACGGTAAAGCCATGGTTCTGGCTGGTAATCATCACCGTCCCGGTCGCCAGGTCCTGAACCGGGTGGTTAGCGCCATGATGGCCAAATTTCATCTTCTCAGTCGTCGCACCAGCGGCAAGCGCCAGTAGCTGGTGACCCAGACAAATTCCGAACAGCGGAATCTTCCGCGCCATCAACTGGCGAATCGCGTCGATAGCGTATCCACAGGGTTCCGGATCACCCGGGCCATTGGAAAGAAACACACCATCAGGGTTCATTGCCAGCACCTGCTCTGCAGGGGTGGAGGCCGGCACACGGACAATCTCGCAGCCACGATCAGTGAGCATGCGCAGAATGTTTTCCTTCACGCCGAAGTCGTAGGCGACCACTTTAAATCGTTTCTCCGCTGGCCGACGAAAGCCACCGGTCAGCTGCCAGCTACCTTCTTCCCAGGTAGTGATTTCAGTGCAGGTCACCGTTTGCGCCAGGTCTTTACCCAACAGGCCATCCCAGGCTTGCGCCTGCGCTATTGCATAATCGACCTGATCGGCGCTGTCAGCATCCTGCACCGCCAGCAGACAGCCGTTTTGTGCACCACCGTCACGTAGCCTTCTGGTTAACGCGCGGGTGTCGATATCTGCAATCGCCACTACCTGCTGTGCAGCCAGATAGTCGGGCAATGACACCTGGGCACGCCAGTTTCTTGGTTTCGGCGGTAGATCGCGGATGATCAGGCCGGAAGCGTGGATCGCCGGCTGCTCACAATCTTCATTGTTACAGCCAACATTACCGATATGGGGATAAGTCAGCGTCACCAGCTGCTGGCTATAGGAAGGGTCGGTGAGAATCTCCTGATAGCCGGTCAACGCAGTATTGAAAACCACCTCGCCAACGCTCTCTCCAGCAGCACCCACACTTCGACCGGTAAAAACAGTGCCATCGGCAAGCGCAAGAATAGCGGGTTGATGCAAGATGACCTCCATTTACTTCAGGCGCAGAAAAAACGGGATACCCTGCTGGGCACCCCGTTTTAATTAACTAACCAACCCGGTTCTCATTTAACCAACTAGGGATGAACAACTGGGATCAATACTTAGCCCGGTTAAGTGATGACGCGACGCTCTAATCGCTCGCGGCGTGACCGGGATTGGCGGGGCACGATTGTACTCCGCCCGGATGATACTGGTCCAGACCAGAACGGCGCTAAAAACACTGTCAACGTGCACTTCAAAATCACACCACCGGCCGCCAGGAGGGCCCAAATAGCCACGCCTCACTCCGACCACGTGCTATCCGATCAAGCCAGCCCCAGCACGTCACGCATCGAGTAAAGCCCCGGCTTGCGGCCTGCCACCCAGAGCGCCGCACGCACCGCACCGCGTGCAAAGGTCATTCGACTCGACGCCTTATGAGTCAATTCAACACGCTCCCCTTCGCCGGCGAAAAGCACCGTATGGTCACCAACCACGTCACCACCGCGGACCGTAGCAAACCCGATGGTATGCCGATCACGCTCACCAGTCTGCCCCTGCCGACCATACACCGCACAGTCATTCAGATCGCGGTCGAGGGCATCCGCAACCACTTCGCCCAATTTCAATGCAGTACCGGACGGAGCATCCACTTTGTGGCGATGATGGGCCTCGATAATCTCTACATCATAATCATCACCAAGTGCCCGAGCCGCCGTACGCAGCAGATCAAGCAACACGGTGACGCCGATACTCATATTCGGCGCAAAAACGACCGGAATCTGTTCTGCAGCCCGCTCAATCTCGCTAATCTGCTCACCGGTCAGCCCGGTAGTACCAATGACCATGGCACGACCGGCAACCACACACTGGCGCAAATTCTCGAGAGTTGCCTCGGGCCGGGTAAATTCGATCATTACGTCAAACCGATCAGCAACGTCCGCAACCCGGTCACGCAACTCAACGTTCACCGCACCGATACCGGCAATTTCGCCAACATCCTGTCCGACCAGGGCGTGACCGCCACGCTCAAGCGCAGCGCTGATAGTGACGGCCGGTTCCGCCATTGCGGCTTCGATCAGAGTGCGGCCCATTCTGCCCGTGGCACCGCTGATTGCCAGTTTTACCGGCGCTGTTTCACTGTTCATCGCTACTCAATTTTCAAAAAAAGATTTAACCCGGTCAAACCAGGAACTCTCCTGCGGACTGTGGTGTTCACCCAGTGTTTCACCCAGGTCGAGGAGTAACTTTTTCTGTTTCTCAGTCAGATTTACCGGGGTCTCAACCACCACCCGGCAGAGCAGATCACCAACACCAGCGCCGCGCACCGATGGCATGCCCTTACCCCGCAGCCTGAATACCCGACCGCTTTGGGTCTCCGCCGGGATGGTCAGGTTAAGGCGACCATTGAGACTTGGCACTTCCAGTTCGCCACCCAGAGCAGCGGTAACCATGCTGATGGGCACTTCGGTATGCAGATTATTCCCGTCGCGCTGAAAAATATCGTGGCGGCGCACATGAGTTTCAACGTAGAGGTCTCCCGGCGGTGCACCAGGCTCTCCGGCCTCACCTTCGCCGGAAAGGCGGATACGATCACCAGTATCAACTCCAGCGGGGATTTTCACCGACAGAGTCCGCGTCTCCTGCACCAGACCTGCGCCATGACACTTGCCGCACGGATCCTTGATCACCTGCCCCTTGCCGCGACAGGTTGGACAGGTCTGCTGAACCGAGAAAAAACCCTGCTGCATGCGCACCTGACCAACACCACCACAGGTTCCACAATTAGCCGGCTGACTACCCTTTTTGGCGCCGCTGCCATTACATTGACCACAGGTGACGCGCTTCGGTATCTCCAGTTTTTTACTGAAACCGCTGGCTGCCTCTTCGAGAGTTATCTCAAGGTCATAGCGCAGATCAGCACCACGGGCCGGGCCACTGCGTCCACCACCAAAAATATCGCTGAACACATCGCCAAAAATATCACCAAAACCACCTCCGCCAGCGCCGCCGCCAGCTGACTGGCCATCCACCCCGGCCCAGCCGAACTGATCGTAGCGGGCTTTCTTTTCCGGGTCGGAAAGTACATCGTAAGCCAGCTGCGCTTCCTTGAATTTCTCCTCGGTCTCAGGACTGTCGGGGTTACGATCAGGGTGAAACTTCATCGCCAGACGGCGGTAGGCCTTTTTGATCTCACGATCATCGGCACCGCGATCAACACCCAGTATTTCGTAACAATCCCGTTTTGACATGTCGCTTTTTAACCCTTCTGGTTATTGCTCTAATTCGTGCACTGCTGATCGCAGGCCCCTGAAACAGCAAACGCCACCGGTCGATAAACTCCCGGTGGCGTTCAACCATTTCGGATCATTCGGGCACCCTGGCTTATTTGATACCCACTATCCTGATACCCGCTCCCGGGCCCGTTTACTTGTCGTCTTTAACCTCTTCAAACTCCGCGTCAACCACATCACCATCGGCGCCACCCTGTTCAGGGGCACCCTCAGCCGCCGCACCACCGGCTGCCTCGGCTTCGCGGGCGTAAAGTTTCTCCGCCAGTTTCTGCGCAGCGGTCATTAACGCTGCTGTGGCAGTTTCAATCGCCTCTTTATCCCCGCCTTCCAGCTCTTTCTCAAGAGCGGCAATTGCCTCTTCAGCAGCGGTCACATCGGCGGCATCCGCCTCATCACCCAGGTCGGTAATGGTTTTACGCACGGTATGGATGGCCTGGTCCGCGCTGTTACGCGCATTGACCATCTCCACCGCCTGACGATCATCATCAGCATGGGCCTGAGCATCCTTCACCATCGCCTCAATCTCTTCATCACTCAGGCCGCTGGAGGCTTTGATGACAATATCCTGCTTTTTGCCAGTCGCCTTATCGGTGGCTGAAACATTGAGAATTCCGTTGGCATCAAGATCAAAGACCACCTCGATTTGCGGCATCCCACGGGCTGCCGGCGGAATGCCTTCCAGATTAAACTGACCAAGGGATTTATTGCCGCTGGCCAGCTCACGCTCACCCTGTAAGACATGGACCGTTACCGCAGTCTGGTTGTCATCAGCGGTGGAGAAAACCTGGTCCGCACGGGTCGGGATGGTGGTGTTTTTGTCGATCAGCTTGGTCATCACTCCACCCATGGTCTCAATACCGAGAGACAGCGGAGTCACATCCAGCAACAACACGTCAGTCACGTCACCACCAAGCACCGCACCCTGTACCGCAGCACCAACGGCTACCGCCTCATCGGGATTAACATCCTTGCGCGGCTCCTTGCCAAACAGCTCTTTAACAGCATCCTGAACCTTCGGCATGCGCGTCTGGCCACCGACCAGGATCACCTCGTTGATATCACTGGCGGACAGACCCGCATCGTTCAGGGCGGTACGACACGGCCCCAGACTGCGTTCAATCAGATCTTCAACCAACGATTCCAGCTTGGCACGGGTCAACTTGACATTGAGATGTTTCGGACCCGACGCATCAGCGGTGATGTAAGGCAGGTTGACATCGGTCTGCTGCGCTGACGTCAGTTCGATTTTCGCTTTTTCAGCCGCTTCCTTAAGCCGCTGCAGCGCCAGGGGATCGTTACGCAGGTCCAGCCCGTTATCTTTCTGAAACTGGTCAGCCAGGTAATTCATCAGCCGCAGGTCAAAATCCTCACCGCCCAGAAAGGTATCACCATTGGTTGAGAGCACCTCGAACTGATGCTCACCATCGACTTCGGCGATCTCGATGATAGAGATATCGAAAGTTCCACCACCGAGGTCAAACACCGCCACAGTAGAGTCACCGGTTTTCTTGTCGAGACCGAAAGCCAGCGCCGCAGCAGTCGGCTCATTGATAATCCGCTTCACCTCCAGACCAGCGATACGTCCGGCATCCTTGGTAGCCTGACGCTGCGAATCGTCAAAATAGGCCGGCACAGTAATAACCGCCTCGGTGACTTCTTCGCCGAGATAATCTTCGGCGGTTTTTTTCATCTTCTGCAGCACACGTGCAGAAACTTCCGGGGGCGACATTTTCTTACCCTTAGCCTCCACCCAGGCGTCACCATTATCGGCTTTGACTACCTTGTAAGGCACAATTTTCAGGTCTTCCTGCACCACATCGTCATCAAAACGACGGCCGATCAACCGTTTGACTGCAAACAGGGTGTCATGAGGATTAGTGACCGCCTGACGCTTGGCAGCAGCACCAACCAACACCTCCTCGTCGGTAAATGCCACGATTGACGGGGTGGTGCGATCACCCTCCGCGTTCTCAATTACTCTCGGGGAACTACCTTCCATCACTGCGACGCAGGAGTTGGTTGTACCCAGATCGATGCCGATAATTTTGCCCATTCAACTTTCTCCGTTGAGGATGCCCTGGCGGGCTGAACACATGGTTCATTAAAACGATTTGCTTCGGGTGAAAACCCCGGTTAACGCTCAAGTCGGGGCGGACCTCCGGATTTTCAAGTCTGCACTGTAATTATTTGGCGGTACTGATTCTCCGCGACGGCGCGCTGCTCCAGATTACGGCAGACCGCTACCAGGCCAGTCCCTGAATCAGGATTCCCAATTCAGGTTGCCCTGCCCTGATCCGGCGCCATTGATCAACGCGGGACAGATAGCGCCGGTAGGAAGGCTCTGCTTGCCCACGCTATTCAGTGGCTTTGGAAACCACCACCATCGCCGGCCGCAGTAGCCGGTCATGCAGTTGATAACCCTTCTGCACCACCTGCAGCACATGATTGGGTTCAACCTCGTCACTCGGTTGCATGGTCATCGCCTGATGCAAATCCGGGTTAAAGGCTTCGCCCTGCGGGTCAACGCGGGTGACATCATTTTTTTCCAGCACCGTGATGAGCAGATCAAAGGTCATGCGCACACCTTCAACCTCCGCCTGCTCATCGTCACTATTCGCCAGTGCCAGTTCAAGGCTGTCGGCCACCTGCAGCAGATCACGCAGCAGTTTTTCGCTACCAAATTTATGCGCGTTCTGCACATCACGCTGTGACCGACGGCGTACATTTTCCAGTTCCGCGACCGCTCTCAACGCAGCGTCTTTCTGCTCTGCCGCGTCGGCTAATGCCGCCTGCAGCTGCTGCTCCAGGCTCGCCGGCTCAGCCGTTTGCGCCTCTCCGCTCTGAGCCTGTTCAGCGTCCTGCCCTGAACCTGGCTGGTCTGAACCTGGCTGCTCTGATTCAACAGGCTGTTCAGTACCGTCGACAGATTCTGCTGACTGCTCGTCATCGGATTCCGGGGGTTGCGATTGCTGGTTCATCTCACTTTCCATCATCTTTTTCGTTTAACTCCTGCAGTTGGACCAACCGCGCATTTCAATCATTAACAGGGGTACGCGGTAGCCTGGATCGCATTGTGCCGGCTTTGATATGGGGCTGCGTAGCCACCGATTCAAGAGTCGTTGCAACTCCGCACAGGCAAAAACCGGGTAACGGATAACGAAATGTTGCCCCGATCAGCAGCAACCAGGCCTAACCGGTCAAGAATGGTCATCGATTCATCGCGGCTCCAACCAGCCTAGCGGTCACATCCACCAGCGATACCACCCGGTCATAGGCCATGCGCGTCGGTCCGACCACTCCAAGCACGCCCAATACCTCCCCGGCAACCTCGTATGGGGCAGCAACCAGGGAGTAATCTTCATAAAAACTGAATTCGGAACCGCTACCGATAAACACCTGCACACCCCTGGCATCGACACAACTGTCCAGCAATGCCAGCATTGACTGCCGTTCATCAAAAGCGGCAAAAAGTTCGCGCAGCCGTTCCATGTCACCAGGGCGGGTGGTTTCCGCCAGCAAATTGGACTCACCTCGCAACAGCAGGTGTTCCTGATCGGCGTCCTCGCTAACCAGTTGATTGGCAAGGTCAGTCACCGCCTGCATGGAGTTAATTACCTGGTCACGCAATTCCTGCAGGTGCCCGGCGAGCCAGTGGCGCATCTCTTCAAGAGTCTTGCCGACGCAGTGCTCAGCAAGAAACTGCCCGGCAGTTCGCAGGTCATCTCTGCTATAGCTCTGTTCGGCATAGATCATCCGGTTGCTGACGGTACCGTCAGCAGTGACCAGCACCGCCATGATGCGCTCCTGCGAAAGCCCGATGAACTCAATGTGCGCAAGCGTTTTACGCTGCGCCCGAGGCATTGCCACCAGCCCCGCCAGTTGACTGATTTCCGCCAGCATCGTGGTGGCCGACCGCATCAGTTCATCGACCGGAGAATTGACCATCAGTTCGCCCTGAACCTGCTGCAACTCACTTGTCGTCAATGGCTTCACCGTTAGCAACGAATCGACAAACAGCCGCAGACCAGCATCAGTAGGTACGCGCCCGGCGGAAGTATGCGGCGACTTCAGCAAACCAAGATGTTCAAGCTCCCCCATGATGTTGCGCACCGTCGCCGAACTAAGCCCAAGTCCGGCACGATCAGCCAGCGTTTTCGAACCGACCGGCAGGCC
Organism: Immundisolibacteraceae bacterium; assembly: GCA_052031065.1. Taxonomy (GTDB): domain Bacteria; phylum Pseudomonadota; class Gammaproteobacteria; order Immundisolibacterales; family Immundisolibacteraceae; genus JBPEXY01. The sequence goes on from JBPEXY010000109.1 coordinate 12,438, forward strand.
ATCGCTTAGATAGCTTTCCACCAGCCCCTTGAACAGTACCAGTGCACGCTCCTCACTCCTCAACTCAGTATTCTTTAACTCAGCCATAACTTCCTCTCCGGGGCAGTCCCGCAATCCAGACTGGCTACCCGCTCGCCGAACCAGAGCGCAGCTGCCTGCCACCGTGCTCTCACGACAATAGTTTTAACCGTTCTCTCAATCGCTATCCGGGGAAATAGCAAGGTGATTAAATGTTGTTCAACCGTCATTGACCGGTCCGCAGAACGTCGTGGTAGAGTGGCCGGGGCGAGGCACCGAACCATCCGCAACTGCACACTCACGTTACCAACTGGAGAGACCCGAAACGCCAACGACCCTTAGCCCTGCAGTCGGACCACTCAGACCTAAATAATAGCCCCTTAACCGGCTCGACGAGAACCGGTTTAACAGGGTTGCGACTATGCCTCTATGGCAGGAACAACTTTTGGATACCTCACTTTTCAACAAGATTGGCGTTGTCTACCAGAAACAGTCGGATACCACCCGATTGGCGACCGACCGACTGCGCGCCTTTCTCTCCAGACAGCCGGTCACGGTTACCGAATCAGTCATTTCCGCCCACCCGCAGCAGAACGACCTCCACCTGACTGACCCAGAAGCCCTGCACGGCTCTGATCTGGTGATCGTCGTTGGTGGCGATGGCACCATGCTCTGTGCCGCGCGAGCTCTGGCAGCGGCGGACATTCCCCTGCTCTGCATTAACCTCGGCCGCCTCGGCTTCCTGGCGGACATCCCCCTGGAGCAGATGGAACCGGTTCTCGCCGGCATCTTTGCTGGAGAACTGTTTGAAGAACAGCGCCAACTGCTGGATATGGAAATTCTGCGCGATGACCAGGTAATCACCGCACACACCGCGTTTAACGATGTGGTGCTGCACAAGTGGGATAGCTTGCGCATGATTGAGTTCGAGACCTTTATCGATGGTCGCTCGGTCAACCGCCAGCGTGCGGACGGGCTGGTCATCAGCACGCCAACAGGTTCCACGGCCTATGCCCTGTCTTCGGGTGGACCCATCGCCTATCCTTCGATGGATGCGGTGTTACTGGTACCGGTTAGCCCCCACGCGATGGGCGTTCGGCCGATGGTGGTGCCGGGCAACAGCGCAATAGAAGTACGGTTGATTCCCGGCTCCAACGAGCAAACCCGCATTTCATACGATGGCCAGGGCAACCTGCAGATGCTCGATGGGGATCTACTGCGGGTCACTGCCAGTAACCACCGCATTAAACTGATTCACCCTGCCGACTACGACTATTTTGAAATCCTGCGCACCAAACTGCACTGGGGCAAATAGCCTGGTGGGTAGTCGCTGTTCACCAACCTTGAGACAATCCGTCTGTAAATCGCCACACCAACCATGCTGACCGATCTCTCTATCAATAACCTGGCGGTTGTCGAGGCTGCCGAGATTGAGTTCGACGCTGGCCTGACCACCCTCACCGGCGAAACCGGCGCCGGCAAATCCATTCTGATTCACTCGCTGCTGCTGGTACTCGGCGAACGGGCCAGCGCAGACGCCGTTCGTAGCGGTGCCAAACGGGCGGAAGTGAGCGCGCTGTTCGATCTTGCCGACAGCCCTGCTGCCCTTGAATGGCTGCGGGAGCAGGAACTTGATGACGGTGACGAATGCCAGTTGCGGCGCACTTTAAGCGCCGAAGGCCGCTCGCGCAGCTATATCAACAGCCAACCGGTGCCCACCGCTCGCGTACGCGAACTGGGTGCCCTGTTGATGGATATTCACGGCCAGCATGAATATCAACAACTGATGAAAAGCGATTCACAGGCAGCCCTGCTTGATGGATTTGCTGGCAACGATGAACTGCTGGGTCAACTGGCCGACGGCTACAGCCGCTGGCATCAGATTGATCAGCGCTACCAGCAGCTCGAGGCGCAGCAAACCGATCAGAGCCAGGCGATAGAGCTGATCACCTTCCAGCTTAATGAGCTGCAGTCCCTGCTGGAAGATGCCGACACCGGCAGCTGGCCGGAACAGTGGCAACAGATTCAACAGGAACACCAGCGCGCCAAACACGCTCGCGGCCTCATTGAGGGCTGTCAGCAGTTACTGCAGCTCCTTGATGAAGGAGAGGTCAACGCAACGACCCTACTCAGCGCCGCCAGCAACCAGTTCTCACAACTGTGTGAAATCGATGCCGATCTCGAACCGATCGCCCGGTTGGTCGATGAAGCGGATATTCAACTGCGCGAAGCGCTGCACAGTCTTTCCCGTTACAGCGACCGTCTCGACCTTGACCCACAACGACTCAGCTGGCTGGAAGAGCGCATCAGTAGTGCCATCAGCCTGGCGCGCAAACATCAGTGTGAAGCGGTACAACTGGCCGAGCGATCAGACTCCCTGCAGGCCGAACTCACTGCCATAGAACATAGCGACGAGGCGCTCACCGATCTCGCCCGGCAGCGTAGCGAAGCACTGGCAGACTATCTGCAACTGGCGCAGCAGCTGAGCGGTGCGCGACAAACCGCAGCTTTAACGCTGGCCGACCAGGTAAACCAGCTACTGCAGAAGCTTGGTATGGCAGATGCCAGCCTACAGATTGATCTTGCAGCCCGCGATGACCGGACACCCCACCCGGCAGGGCTGGAGAAGGTTAACTATCTGTTTAGCGCCAACCCCGGTATGCGTCCCGGACCGCTAGCGCGTATCGCCTCCGGCGGTGAACTATCGCGGATCAGCCTTGCCCTGCAGGTTGCCGCCAAGGGCCAGAGCAGCGTCGCCACGCTGGTATTTGATGAGGTGGATGTCGGTGTCGGCGGCGCGGTCGCAGAAATCGTCGGCCAGCTATTGCGCCAGCTAGGTACACAGCGTCAGGTAATCTGCATCACCCACCTGCCGCAGGTGGCGGCACAGGGACACCGGCAGACCAAAATCAGCAAATCAACCGACGGCCAGAGCAGCTCCACCAGAGTCGAACCACTGGACGAGAACGCTCGAATCGAGGAAATTGCCAGAATGCTCGCCGGCATTGAACTGACCGATGAATCAATTGCCCACGCAGAGCAGATGCTCAACCACAGCAACAGCCCGGACTCCATCGCCGGCTGACCCAAACAGACACGCCATCAATGAAGCAACCTGATAACCCCGAACCTTCCGATCCAACCCCAGCCAGCTCCGTACTGGTACTGCGGGAGGCCACCATCGGCGATGCCCGCGCCATACATGAACTGCTGGTCTATTACTCAAGCAGGGGCAACCTGCTGCCACGCACCCATGACAATATCTGCCGGCACATTCGCGACTTCATGGTTCTGGAAGAGGACGGTGCCATTCTCGCCACCGGGGCACTGGAAATCATGTCGGAAAAACTGGCTGAAATCCGCAGCCTGGTAGTGGCACCCGAGCAACAGCGCCGGGGCCTCGGGCAACAGGTCGCCAGTCAATTAATCAAGGTCGCAACCCACACCGGTCTACAGCGGGTAATGGCACTGACCTATGTGCCCGGGTTCTTCACCGCGCTGGGGTTTAAAGAAGTTGAACGGGAAACCCTGCCGGAGAAAATCTGGCAGGTCTGCGTGAAGTGTTACAAATACAACCGCTGCGATGAAATTGCGGTGATTCTGGAGCTGGACCGCCCCTGAACCGGCGCTGAACCCGCCCTGAGTTAAATAAAAGCCGCCGCGACCCTGTCAGCTGCGGTCCTCTTCCTGCGCCTGACAATCCGCACAAATACCCTGAATATTCAAGGTGTGGTGAACAATACGGAAACCGTAGCGGCGCGCCACGTCCCGCTGCGCCTGCTCGATCACTTCATCAACAAATTCCTGAATCGCCCCACAGCGGTCGCACACCAGGTGATCATGATGATCCTGGCCCTCACTGACCCCCAGCTCGAACAGCGAGCGATCACCCTCAAAATGGTGGCGGGTCACCAGTCGCGCTGACTCAAACTGAGTCAACACCCGATAGATGGTCGCCAGCCCCACCTCTTCGTTCTCCGCCAGCATCGACTTGTAAATGTCTTCCGCGCTGAGATGACGCTCGGCGCTGCGTTCAAGAAACTCTAGAATTTTTATCCGCGGCAAGGTGGCCTTGAGGCCTGCCGCGCGCAGCACAGCGCTGGAACTCATTATTTTTTCCGTAGGGCCGGAAGACCCCGGCTCAATTCAAGCAATACCTCCCTACCGCAACACCGCTTCAGAAGGGCGCAGCTGCTACGGTAGGGCCATACAGACAACCAACACCGTGGTGCTTGTTGCCGGTCATCGTCAGTTATAGACAGGCACAGGCCGCCACCACGAAAATCAGCAACCAGCTCACCGGGTGAGCCTGCCTTACAACCGACAGATCAGGCAAATCGTAATCTACAATTGGCCACCCATCGGTGATTAGTTAGACTAGCAGAATCAACGGCACGGTTCTATCAGTACGGGCGATAACAACGCCTGACAGGAAGCGGGTGAAAGCTCTGGAAGACTATCAATCCAGACCCACCATTTGCCAATAACCGAATCGCTAACCCAGAGACCAGTATCGTGCTCAAGCGCCTCCAGCAGAGTGAACTTCCGATTCCTACCGCCACCAGCACAACTTTATTGCTGCTTACATCGCTGCTGGTCGGTTGCAACGGCTATCTCCCGAAAATGCCAGAGGTACCCACCGTACAGGTGTTCAAAATCGACATCGCCCAGGGCAACATCATTGATGCTGACGCCCTCGGCCGTTTAGCGCTCGGTATGTCGCAAAAAAGTGTCCGCCTGCTATTGGGGACACCACTGATTATCGATCCATTTAACGCAAACCGTTGGGACTACATCTACAACTTCCAGCCCGGCGGCGAAGAGCGCCAACAGCGCCAGGTCACCCTGCTGTTTGACGATCAGGGTCAACTGACAGAGATTGGCGGCGATGTAGTCGGCGAGCTTCGCACCAGGCCAATGCAGGTTGCGCGCGGCAACATCACCGTATCGGTACCACCACGAGAAACGGTCGAGAAGAAGGGGTTCTGGCACAATTTGAGACTTAAAGTCCCGTTTGTGGGCGGCGAAGAGGACACGACACCGCAACATCGCTCAATCGCCCGGGTTGCTGCAGCACAGCAGGGCTATGAGTTGATCAGCGCGCCCCAGCAGGTCGATAGCAATGTTATCAACGATCAACTTGGTGTGATGGAATCAGCCACTGCACCGGCGCCGAGCTTCACCCTGAGTGCCGGACAGTCCCTCGCCGATATCGAAGCTACGGCGGACCCGGAAATTGAACCAGAAGTTACCAGAACAGAGCAGCCGCTTGATGATAAATCCGGTCTGTTTGACGGCCTGCTGCGTAAAATCGGCGGATAGTCACTACTTTTCGCTAACCACTACGCATAAAAAAAGCCGGTGAATGTGGGGACATTCACCGGCCAACACTTTGCCCGTTAAGGGAGGGAAACGGGCTACCATCAGAGGTCGCTAATTAAGACGTCCACCCGTCCGGCAAGTTCCCCCGTCACTGAAAATAATTGCACAAAGTTAGCGCGAATCGTGCGGAAAAACAGCCGAAACCCTGCACCATAAAGGGATTCAGACGACTCAGATCACTGAAAATTAATTTTGCCGGTGACCGCTACAAAGCGCACAAAAGCATCTGCAAAAGCCCCCGAACCGGCAGCAGCTTTAGCCATCTTCGCCAGACTTTTTTTGCTCAGCTTCAGCCCGTTTCTTCTTCTCCGCCCGCTGGCGCCGACTCGCCTTCGGGTCGGCAATCAACGGCCGGTAAATCTCCACCCGGTCACCCTCCAGCAAAGGATCATCCAGGTCGGCAATCTGCGAGAAAACGCCCACCTTGTTAACGGCCAGATCAATCTCTGGAAACTCCTCAAGAATGCCGGAACGCTCAATCGCCAACCTCACCGTCACCGGCGGCGGCAACTCCAGCGCAATCAGCCGCTGACGCTCTGGCAGTGCATAGGCCACCTCAACCCGCATCAGCATCTCCGGGGTCACCGCTCAAACTGGCTGGTGTTACCAGCACCTGGCGCGCCCGCTGGGAGAACAGATCAACCAGCGAATCTGCCACCTTTTCGAGTATCGGGCCTGCGGTCATCTCCAGTATCCGCCCCGCCAGGGCAAACTCCAGCTGCATGGTGACCCGGCAACCACTCATAGAGTCGGACTCAAGCGGATCAAACAGCCAGTGACCGCGCAATCGCCTGAACGGCCCACTCACCAACTGGATGTGAATCTCCCGCCCTGGCACCAGCAGGTTACGGGTAGTAAAGGACTTGTGCAGCGCTTTTAGTGCCAGATCCAGGGTCGCCACCATTTCAGTTTTACTGCGGCTATCGACCCGCGCGCTACGACACCAGGGCAGAAACTCCGGGTAGGCATCGACATCGTTAACCAGGTCGTAAAGCTGCCCCGCCGTGAAGGGTAGCAGTGCAGTCCGTTGCATTTTTCTCATAACTACAAACTCACTTCACCGCTTCGAGAATGGTGGTCACCATTACCGCCATTACCGCCAGCGGCGCAACCACACGAATAGACCAGAGCCATACGTTGTAAACCAGTTCGGGCAAGTCCGCATTGGCCTCGCGGCGCAGCGCCGGGGCCAGTCGCCAGCCGACAAAAATGGCAATCAACATACCGCCAATCGGCAACATCAAATTACTGGTGAGAAAATCGATCAGGTCAAACAGGGTTCTGCCCCCACCCAGGGGTTGGAAATCGGCCGCTAAATTGAAAGAAATCACCGTTAGTATGCCGGTCAGCCAGGTGATGATACCGCCGACCATAGCCGCCTTTGCCCGGCTCCAGCCAAAACGCTCAACCGACCAGGCAACCGCCGGTTCTATGAGTGATATGGCCGAACTCCAGGCCGCAAACAGCAGCAACACAAAAAACGCAGTACCGACCAACTGGCCACCTGGCATCTGCGCAAAGGCATTGGGCAGGGTGACGAAAATCAGCCCCGGCCCCTGCCCCGGTTCCAGACCATGGGTAAACACCAGCGGGAAAATCACCAGCCCCGCCATCAACGCCACGCCGGTATCGGCCAGCGCCACCACCAGCGAGGTGCGCGCCACCGAACTGCCCGGCGGCAGGTAGGAGCCATAAATCATGATCGCGCCCATACCCAGCGACAGGGTAAAAAAGGCCTGCCCCATCGCCACCAGCACCGTACCGGCCGTGAGTTTGGAGAAATCAGGATTAAGCAGAAAACCGGCCCCCTCGGCAAACGCCGGCGTGGTCACCGCGTAACCTACCAGCGCCAGCAGCAAAATAAACAGCCCCGGCATTAACAATCTCAAGGCTTTTTCCAGCCCCGCCTCCACGCCGCGCGCCACCACCCCCATGGTGATGAACATAAACAGCGTGTGCCAACCAAACAGCACCCATGGCGATGCCAGCAGGTCACCAAACAGCGTGCTGATTTGCTCCGCTCCGGCGCCTTCAAAGCCGCCGCTCGCAGCGGTGCCGATATAAGACATGGTCCACCCGGCAATCACGCTGTAATAAGAGAGAATCAGAAACCCGGCGATCACACCGGACAGGCCAATCACGCCCCAATTGCGGCTCACCCCCGCCTGATGGGCCAGATCCGCCATGGTGTGGATCGGGTCACGCTTGCCCAGATACCCCAGCAACACCTCTGCTACCAGCACCGGCAGGGTGATAAACACCACGCAGAATAGATAAAGCAGCACAAACGCACCACCGCCGTTTTCCCCGGCAATGTAAGGAAACTTCCAGATATTACCCAGGCCCACCGCCGACCCGGTGGCCGCCATCACAAACGCCCAGCGCGACGACCACTGGCCATGGGGAGAGGCTTGTAAACTCATATGCGAACCCATCTTCCGGCACTGCCGGGGCTGAATACTGTGTTAGCCGATAAAACGCAAAAAGATACCACGGAACAGCCCTTGCGCTGCCCTCCGGGGGCGCTCAAGGCTACAATAGCGGCCCATTTTTAAACGTGTGCGAGTTGATCAGGTGAGCAAAAAGAAAAAACCGAAAACGCCGGACAACGTCATCGCCGTTAACCGCCGCGCCCGGCACGACTACTTCATCGAAGAGACCTACGAAGCCGGACTGGTGCTGCAGGGGTGGGAAGTTAAAAGCCTGCGCACCGGCCATGCCCAGCTGCAGGAGAGCTACGTGGTCATCCGCAACGGCGAAGCCTGGCTGCTTGGCGCACACATTCCACCGCTGACCAGCGCCTCCACCCACGTCAACCCGGACCCGATACGCACCCGCAAACTGCTGCTGCACAGCAGTGAATTGAACAAACTCATTGGCCTCACCGAACGCCGTGGCTACACCCTGGTGCCGCTCGACCTGCACTGGAAACGCGGCAACGCCAAACTCAGTGTTGGCCTGGCCAAAGGCAAACAGCAGCACGACAAACGCCAGGCAGATAAAAAGCAGGACTGGCAGCGGGAGAAAAACCGCATCATGAAACACTCCAACCGTTAGCAACGCAGGATTCAACCCACGGTTCAGCTGTTCACAAAAAAAGGTGGCTGTACCGGCAGTGGCAAAGGACTATAATCGCCGCAGCAAAGATTGAACCCGAACGCTGTGGAGCGGTCCAAATCCACAGCGAAACGCGTTAATCATTCAACGATTCCTTTACAACCAATCAAGGGGGGCGACACGGCATTCGACGTGGGTTGCGAAACCTTAAGTGCATGTCGAGGGGCAGAGTACCTCGTAAATCCATCTGCAAACCTATAGTTGCCAACGACGACAACTACGCACTCGCCGCCTAAGAAACGGTAGATTGCCATCTGACTGGAGCCGTGCTTGTGCGTCCAGGTTTCAACCGCCCGAGGTGTTAACACCAACGGTGGTGGCGAAACACTCAGGTGTCATAGCTCACAAGATCGCGATGAAGCTCGTCCGATGTGGATTCGTTAAAAACTAGCCGGAATCGCCGTAGTGCGCGCCACGTTCACCGGGCAGTACGCGGTTAAATATAATAGGTGAACTAAACATGTAGAGCTGAAGGCAGAGGACTTACGGACGCGGGTTCGACTCCCGCCGCCTCCACCAATTTTTTAGCCATAATTTATTGATTAATAACGAGAAATCTGAGTCCAATTTCCGATCTGCCGAAGATTCGGCCTGATTTATCAGCGTTTTCCTAGGGTTTCAGGTCCGGGGCGAGCGAAATTCAATTACCTGCACTGCTCGAATCCTAGCTTCCCCTATCAACTCAGTCTGGGGGTGTTTTTGGGGGTACTTTCGCGCCCTCATCCAAAATACCCCCATCCGAAGCCCGAAGCCGGCTGGCGATCGCCCGCCGACTAAAGTGCAGCGGCGAATTTTGTTGTTTTGTGTCGGTAGTTATTGACTATTACCGGCATTTCACAACACCATGGTCACATGGCCAGTTCGCACCAAAACATCCTCGATCTCGCCGCAGAGCGCGGACTCATTCGACCACGCGATCTGACTGAGCGCGGGCTACCCACTGTTGCCCTCACGCGGCTGGTGCGGCAAGGACGGCTCCAGCGCGTCGGACGTGGCCTGTACGCACTTCCGGATCGACCGGTCTCGGAACACAACGCCCTGGCCGAAGTGGCGCACAAACACCCGCAGGCCATCGTCTGCCTGCTGTCGGCGCTGCGCTTCCACGACCTCACCACGCAGTCGCCGTTCGAGGTCTGGCTGGCCATCCCCAACAAGGCACGTGCGCCGAAGATGGACTATCCCCCGCTACGTATCGTGCGTTTCTCGGGCGAGGCACTGAACGTTGGCGTCGAGGACCATGTCATTGATGGCGTGCCGGTGCGCGTGACCAGTGTCGCCCGCACAGTGGCTGACTGTTTCAAGTTCCGTAACAAGATCGGCCTCGATGTCGCACTCGAGGC
>JBPEXY010000011.1:0-6777 GCA_052031065.1 Immundisolibacteraceae bacterium
AGACTGGCGACTATTTGCGGCAGGGGTTGAGCGAAGCCGGTTTTCAAGTGTCCCTGGCTCGCAACGGTCTCGATGGCCACCATCTGGCGATGACCGAGTCTTTCGACCTGATTGTGCTGGATGTCATGCTGCCCGACGTGGATGGCTGGCGCATTGTGCAGTCGCTGCGCGAGGCAGGACGCCAGACGCCGGTGTTGTTTCTTACCGCTCGTGACAGCGTGGATGATCGTGTCAAAGGATTGGAGCTGGGCGCCGATGATTATCTGGTAAAGCCCTTCGCCTTTGCCGAGTTGCTGGCACGAGTGCGCACCCTGTTGCGCCGAGGCTCGGCACCGCCCCTGTCGGACCAGCTCAGAATAGCGGATCTCACCCTGGATCTGCCGAGGCACCGGGTCACGCGCGCCGGCCGAAAAATCAATCTCAGCCACAAGGAATTCTGCCTGCTGGAGCTGCTGGTGCGCCGTCAGGGTGAGGTGTTGCCACGTTCGCTGATCGCCTCGCAGATATGGGACATGAATTTTGATTCCGACACCAATGTGATCGACGTAGCCATCCGTCGCCTGCGCGCTAAAATTGACGATGACTTCGAGCCCAGGCATCTACTCCATTTTTAGAGGTAATTGAACCTCAAACGTGGTTGCCTCCGTTGTGGAGAACGCTCTGATCTTCCCGCCGTGGGCTTCGATAATCGATTTCGTGATGGCCAAGCCCAGCCCGGCACCTTCGCTGCTACGTTGGCGGGATGCGTCGAGCCTGTAGAATCGTTCAAAAATATGATTCAAATGCTCTTCAGGTATAGGTGGCCCTGGGTTCTGTATGCGGATTCTTACGTTACCGGAGTTCACTTGAAGGGTTGTGGTTACGCTCTGCCCCTCTGGCGTATGCCGGACTGCATTGGACAGCAAGTTACTCAAGGCGCGACGGATCATTAGTCGGTCGCCATGGACATGAACTTGCTCTCCGGTATTTTCTAACAGCACCTCCCGCTCTTCTGCCCAGGCGCTGAAATAATCGAACAGGTTTCTCAGCTCTGACTGAAGATCGATATCGACCAGTTCCGGTTTCAGCAGCTGATTATCAGCCTGAGCCAGAAAAAGCATGTCACCGACCATCTTGGCCATACGATCATATTCTTCGAGATTTGAATACAGCACTTCCCGGTACTGCTCCACGCTGCGCGCCTGGGTTAGCGCCACCTCAGTATGGGTTCTCAAATTGGTAATGGGTGTGCGCAGTTCGTGCGCGATGTCACCGGAAAAATCCGATAGGCGTCGGAATACATCTTCAAGCCTGCCAATCATTTCATTGAAGGAAATCGTCAGCTCTACCAACTCGGCGGGGACGGATCGCGGTTCAAGGCGAAAATCCATCTGATCAGACCTGATGCGTCTCATCTCTCGGCTGATACGTCGAATAGGAGCGTGTCCCTGGTAAACCGCGAACCAGGTTGCCAGAAGAACTATCAAGCACGCGGCAAGGGTGACAATCCGAAGGTGGTTCCGAAAGCCGTCCAGGTAATGCAGATGAAAGTCGATTCCTGTGGCGACCGCGAGTCTGAACCTGGCTTTGCCTTCAAGCCTGTCTGATTCAATCCACAAGACCGCACCACGAAAGGCTTCTTGATGATCATTCCAGCTCTCAACCGTATCGATAGTGATTTCTTCTACAGGTCGGGCAGTGCGGGCGAACGTGTCCAGATTGAAACCCGGTGTTGAGTAGATCAATGACCCGCTATCGGTACTGATTCGGTATTGGGCGTTACGATGGCCTGTTACCACGCTAGCGAGACGCTGATGCAGCTCGTCGGCGGGTATATCGGCCGGTACGGTCGCGAGGAGGTATTGCAACGCCTGAACTACTGAATTGAGCTCATCCACATCCTGCTGGACGAAATGATTATTGATAGAGCGCTCCATCATCCAGCCAAAGGTGAGGAGAACAGCGGTTATCACAGCGCCAATGGAGACGGTGAGTCTAACGACCAGAGATAGCGGGCGTCTTTTCATGGGCTAGCCTGGCTGTGTCACGTCAAGCATATAACCCATCCCGCGTACGGTATGAATCAGCTTTGGTTCAAAATCATCATCGATCTTCGCGCGCAGCCGCCGGATAGCAACATCGATGACATTGGTGTCACTGTCAAAATTCATGTCCCACACCTGGGAAGCGATCAATGAGCGTGGTAACACTTCCCCTTGGCGCCGCACAAGGAGTTCAAGTAGGGTGAACTCCTTGTTGGTCAAGTTGATCCTCACGCCATGTCGCTGTGCGCGACGGCGAGGTATATCCAGCATCAGGTCAGCCACCTGGAGTTGATCCTGAAAAACCGGCGCAGCACCGCGCCGTAACAATGTACGTACTCGTGCCAGCAGCTCCGAAAAAGCAAAAGGCTTGACCAGATAGTCGTCCGCTCCCAATTCCAGACCCTTGACCCGGTCTTCTACACTGTCCCTTGCGGTGAGAAATAACACAGGCGTGGTGGATCTGGCCTCTCTCAATGACTGCATAATTCGCCAGCCATCCACATCAGGCAGCATTACATCAAGGACAATCAAGTCATACGAGCCGGTAAGCGCCAGGTGGTGACCATCGAGCCCGGTCCGGGCGAGATCTACCACAAAGCCGGATTCCATGAGGCCCAGCCGGATATAATCCCCAGTTTTCACTTCATCTTCTACGATGAGAATCTTCATCGTTCCATTCCGCTCTACAGTTCAGGCCAAGAAAGCCAGTCCATTTCATTGTCGTCAATATCAATTTTATAGTCTGAAATCTGCCCACAACATGACCAGAAAATGACAAATATGTAATGTTGGTGGCCGGAAGCTAGGTTATATCGGTGAGAAAAGCGTTGTTCGCATAACATGACTAAAATGTAATGCTTGCGGGAGCAGCCTGGTCATCTTTAACTAATAAGTTTATGGCATCATGATTCATGTAATCTCCTCCTTTAAGAAGCCGCAAAAAACGCGGCGCAAACTGCCTGCTTATTTGAAAAGGTGCTTATCCATGGTTCACGATAATTCTGAGTCTCATTGTCATCACCATACACCCTCCCACACGGGCTCAGGGCTTACAGACCCGGTCTGCGGCATGGGTGTAACGGCAGACTCTGCCCAGCATGTTGAGCATGCGGGTAAAACTTACTACTTCTGCAGCACCAAATGCATGAATAGATTCCAGCATGACCCTGAGAAGTTTCTTTCACCAACCTCGCCACCTCCCTCGGAAGCGGTCAAAGGCACAATTTATACGTGCCCGATGCATCCGGAAATACGTCAGGACAACCCCGGAACCTGCCCTAAATGCGGCATGGCACTTGAACCCCTGATGCCCAGTCTGGAAGATGACAATCCCGAGCTGGACGATTTTTCCAGGCGATTCTGGTGGACATTGCCTTTTACCGTCATTGTCACGGTGCTTGCCATGTTTGGGCCACAGCTTGGCTGGTTCGAGATGGCGACGCAAACGTGGATAGAGCTTGTACTGTCGCTTCCCGTGGTGCTGTGGGCCGGACAGCCGTTCTTCGTACGGGGTTGGCAATCAGTGGTCAACCGCAGTCCCAACATGTGGACGCTGATCGGCTTGGGTACCGGTGCCGCCTTCGTCTACAGCACGCTGGCAACCGTAGCTCCCGGTATATTTCCGGAAACATTCATGTCCATGGGGCGTGTGGCGGTTTATTTCGAAGCCGCAGTGGTGATCATTTCCCTTACGCTGTTTGGTCAGATGCTGGAGCTTCGCGCGCGTTCCCAGACATCCGCTGCCGTCCGGTCATTGCTCGGTCTGGCGCCCAAGACGGCCCGCCGTATCAATGCAGACGGAACAGAAGAAGATGTACCGCTGACGCATGTGCATGAAGGTGATCGTTTACGCGTACGTCCCGGTGAGAAAGTTCCTGTCGATGGCATTGTTGAAGAGGGTGCAAGTTCTCTCGATGAATCCATGTTGACTGGTGAATCGTTACCCATCAGCAAGCGCCCGGGTGACAAGGTCATAGGGGCAACGATGAACACCTCTGGTGCACTTGTGATCCGGGCGGAGAAAGTCGGCTCGGCCACTGTGTTGTCACAAATTGTCCAGTTGGTGGCTCAGGCCCAACGCTCTCGGGCGCCGATGCAACGGATGGCTGATTTGGTGGCGGGTTACTTTGTCATGGCGGTGGTAGCCATCGCCATCCTCACCTTGGTCGTGTGGGGCATGTTCGGCCCGCAGCCAAGCTGGGTCTATGGCCTGATCAATGCGGTCGCTGTTCTGATCATCGCTTGCCCTTGTGCGCTGGGGCTCGCAACGCCCATGTCAGTCATGGTTGCTACCGGACGAGGCGCAACCCAGGGTGTTCTGTTTCGTGATGCAACAGCAATAGAAAATCTGCGCAAAGTCGATACGCTCATCGTAGACAAGACCGGCACCTTGACAGAAGGCCGACCCGCATTCGATCAGGCTGTTTCCGCTGGCGAGTTGGACGCCGATGAAATCTTGCGCCTGGCTGCCAGCCTCGATCAAGGCAGCGAGCATCCTTTGGCTGACGCTATTGTCAGCGCTGCGCGCGAACGTAATTTGGTGCTCAGCCCAGTGGACGACTTTGACTCGGGTAGCGGCATAGGCGTACGGGGCAAGGTTGAAGGCAAAACACTGCTGTTGGGCAACACTGCGTTCATGCAGCAGGATAACGTCAATGTTGATGGCCTGGCTGCCACCGCTGAGGGATGGAGGACAAAGGGTGCGAGTGTGATGTACCTGGCGGTTGACGGCACACTGGTCGGCCTACTCGCCGTTTCCGACCCCATCAAACAGAGCACCCCTGAAGCGGTACAGGCGCTCAAGGCCGCGGGAATCAGGGTCATCATGGCTACTGGTGACGGTATTTCAACGGCAAAAGCGGTCGCCGAACAACTAGGCATAGACGAAGTTCATGGCGAAGTGAAACCGGCCGACAAGCTGAATCTGGTTGATAAGCTTCAATCAGAAGGTTGCATCGTTGCGATGGCGGGCGATGGCATCAACGATGCCCCGGCACTGGCCAAGGCGAATGTCGGTATCGCGATGGGAACCGGCACGGACGTGGCGATGAACAGTGCCCAAATCACTCTGGTTAAAGGAGACCTGCGGGGTATCTCGATTGCCCGCGACCTATCAGATAAGACTGTTCTCAATATGAAGCAGAACCTTGGCTTCGCGTTTATCTATAACGCGCTAGGCGTTCCGCTGGCGGCCGGCGTCCTGTACCCGTTTGCCGGGTTGCTTCTATCACCCATGTTTGCAGCCCTGGCGATGAGTCTGAGTTCAGCGTCCGTTGTATTCAACTCGCTGCGGCTTCGTGGTTCGGTTTAAGCTGGATACGTCGAGGGGGTAGCGGAAAATGGCGAGTCTCTACTCGCCATTTTTCTTCGGTTTTTCTAGCTATAAGAAAGTACCCCGTATCGCACACCCTGCGTCATTGATGACGCAGTGTGGTTTGTTTCTGCGCCTGTAGAACCTCAGGTGGCCAGGTACTTTTGATGTAAGCCAGCACCGCGACAATATCCTCGTCAACCAGAATGTTCCGATACGCAGGCATATCGCTTTCGTAGCCGGGCGGCGCCGTTCTGCCGGGTACCAGGCCATTTTTCACCATATCCACCAGCATGGCATCCGAGTGGTGCCACGTGTGCCCGGTTTGATCATGGGGCGGGGCAGGTAATCTCCCATTGGGTAGACGTTGACGCCAGTTTTCCTGCCCCTGCAGCGACTCCCCATGACAGACCGCGCAATGCGTTACGTAGATGGACTGACCAAGCATGACCAGATTCTGATCGGCAGGATCTATGAATTCCGGGCCAGGCTCACGTGTGGCCGTATAAAGGAAGGCGACGACGCCAATTATCGCAACGCCGATCGCTCCTAATATTTTATTTCTTCCAGACATTTATGTGGCTCAGATGACTTCAACCTTGCCTACCATCCCCGCCTCGGTATGGCCTGGAATAAGGCAGGCAAAATCAACCATGCCTGGCTGATCAAACTGCCACACCAGACCGCCTACCTTGCCTGGTTGTAGAGTAATCATGTTCGGCTCTTCGTGTTCCATACCAGGTGCTGCCAGTATTTCAGCTGCATGCGCCTTGAGCTCTTCTATTGAGCCAATCACCATTTCATGCGGCACCTGTCCTACGTTCTTGATAAAAAACCGAACTGTATCGCCCGCTTCAACCTGGATATTGCTGGGAGTGAAGCGCATGTGGTCATCCATGACGATGTCAATCGTCCGGGAAACGTTCGCCGGATCGCCGGGCTGACCCACTGTAGAAGTAGCGTGCGACATGGTCGACATGTCATGTCCGTGCATTCCGTGCATGTCGTGCCTGGAGTGGTCAACTGCTGCGATAGCAAAGGCTGGCAGCAGACTGAACGCGAGAATGGTAAAAGTCTTTTTCATAGTGAATGCTCTCCAAGAGTCGATTAGTGGGATAGCTGATAGAACTACCCAGTTAAAAAGCCGTTGTTAGAAGCGGAAGCTCAGGCCAGTCACAAAGCGGGTTTCCTGTCTGGACTCTCCCGCTGCCCGGGCGTAATCCGCTGTTTTACTGAATTTGCTAGCCCATTCCACACCAACATAAGGGACCAGCTGTCGAGTTATTTCGTATTTAACGCGTAATCCAGCAGTGCCATCGGTCAAACCACTGCCGATTCCCCAGCGCTCATCGTCTTTGCCATGAAAGTTCACTTCCATCCGCGGTTGCAAGTAGAGCTTCTGGGTTAGTCTGATGTCGTATTCCGCTTCCAGGGCCAGGGCAG
>JBPEXY010000110.1:0-15382 GCA_052031065.1 Immundisolibacteraceae bacterium
ACAGTACTTTGATCCCGAAGTGGATACCCCGCTGCTGGATGTCTGGTTTAAAGACCAGTCTACTGGTTATGCTGTAGGCGGGCGCGGCAATTTTATGTGGACCACCGATGGCGGTAAGGTCTGGAATATTAAAGAAGTCTGGACCGATGATGAACTGGTGCCGGACGCTCACCTGTTTACCATCCGTTCAGCCCCCAATGGTTTTCTCTATATGGTCGCTGAGGTGGGTACGCTGTTTCGGTCCAAGGATAATGGTGAGAACTGGGAGGTCCTTGACTCGCCTTATCGTGGTTCTTTTTTTGGTATGACCTTCCCTGACGATAACACCGCGATTGCTTACGCAATGTTGGGTAATGCGGCGATCAGTTCGGATTTGGGTGATAGCTGGTCTTCTCTTTCCCTGCCGGTCAATAAATCGTTAATGACTGACCACATCTCTGATGATGGCACGGTCGTTCTTGCCGGGCTGGCCGGTGCCATTGTGGTCAGTAACGACGGCGGCAAAACCTTTCAGGACCGTTCTCTGGAAGACCGCATTGACATCACCGGAATACTGCCATTGAAAAACGGCAAGTGGCTCGTTGCGTCTGGAAAAGGCGTTATTGAAGTTGAGTTTTAACAAAGCGTAATCGAGTTAGTCATTTCCCCTGATATTGTGTTTCGATACTCAGGTTGGCAGTAGAACCGACCAGTTTTAGAGTGAGGATTTAGGTATGTCTACGGACAGAAAACCGGGCGTGCTGCAGCGCATGTCGAGCTTTTTAGCAGATTGGCAAATTAAACACCGGCTGCCGCTTCTGGCGCTTTTTACCCTGATTACGTTAGTGCTGGGCTACCAGGCGTCGTTTCTGCGCATGGATCCGGGATTTGATAAGTCCATTCCAACCAAACATGACTACATGGGTGTTTATCACGAATACAGCCCGGTGTTTGGCGGCGCCAACGTAGTCATTATTGCCCTGATGGCGAAGGAAGGTGACATTTTTACTGAAGAGTTCATGGACGCGCTGGAGGCGGCGACCCAGGACACCCTTTTTATTACCGGCGTTGATCGCTCTTCAGTGATGTCAATTTTTACGCCGCAGGTCAACTTTGTTGCGGTTGATGAAGACGGATTTGTCGGTTACCGGGTGGTTAAGCCCGACTTTGCCAATACCCCTGAAGACCGGGAAGAGGTCTACCGTAATCTGTTGCAGTCTGATGTAGTAGGGCGCCTGGTTACTGCGGATTACACGGGGGCGTTGATCCGTGCTGAGTTGGTGGAGACTAATCCGACTACCGGCGAGGCGCTCAATTACAGTGAGGTCGCTGCTGCGCTGGACGAGATTCGAGCCAAATATTCAAATGACAAGGTCGATGTACACATCATCGGTTTCGCCAAATTTATCGACCAGGTGATTGATGCTGCTCTTGGCGTAGTCTGGTTCTTTGTCATCGCGCTGGCAATTACCGCAGTAATGCTCTATTTCTATGCTTCGTCCGGTCAGATTACGTTCCTGGCGATTCTGGTTTCCATGACTGCAGTGGTCTGGCAGCTGGGTCTGGTGCATACCATGGGTTACGGTATCGATCCGCTGTCCATTCTGGTGCCGTTTCTGATTCTCTCTATTGGGGTGAGTCACGCGATCCAGATGACTAACGCCTGGAAACTGGAAGTCCTTAATGGTGCAACTAGTAAGGAAGCAGCTCGGGAGGCGTTCAATAAACTGTTTATTCCCGGTGCAACAGCGTTGCTGACCCTTGCTGTTGGTTTCGCAGTGATTACGCTGATCGATATCCAGATTCTGTTTGAGCTCGCGATTACCGCCAGTGTCGGTACCGCAGTGATGATTATCACCAATAAGTTCATGCTTCCCGGTTTGCTCTCCTACGCAAAGATGAGTCCCAGTACCATCGCAAAGTTGCGTGCCAAGGAGTCGGGTGGGCACAAACCTTTCTGGTGGTTCCTATCCGGTTTTGTTGAGCGGAAGCGGGCAAACTGGGTGTTGCTTGTCGCGGTTGGTGCGCTGATTTTTGGTGTCTGGAAAGGCGCCGATCTCATCATCGGTGATAGTGAGGCGGGCGCGCCCGAATTCTGGCCCGATTCGCTCTATAACCAGGATATAAACTCGATCATTTCCAATTTTAATATTGGTATTGATGAAGTAACCGTCATCGTTGAAATGGGCAAAGACGGCTGTGTCAACTGGTCGATTATGGAGACCGTCGACCATTTCGTCTGGGAAATGAGCAACGTAGAGGGGATTCAGTCGATCCAGTCGCTGTCGACGATTCTCAAGGTTCGCACTGTGGGTAATGCCGAAGGGCACCCGAAATTCTTCGCCATGCCGCGCGACCAGTACTCGCTGAGTTCAGCGCTGCGTAATATGGAGTTGAATCAGAAGGTATTCAACGATAAGTGTGATGCCATCCCGGTGCGCCTGTTCCTTGGCGACCATAAGGCTGAAACGCTTGCCCGCGTAGTGGCAGCGGTTAAAGAGTTTGACGCTGAATATGGTCGTGATGAGGTTCGCTTCAGGCTCTCTTCTGGTACCGCCGGGGTCATGGCCGCGATAAATGAGGCGGTTAGTGAGGCTGAGTTGAATATGCTGATCGCGCTGTTCACGGCAACCGGCATTCTCACCTATCTGACCTTCTTTTCTTTCCGTGGCGCACTTTGTGTGTTGATACCGCTGGCCCTGGTCTCCTACCTGGGAAATGCGGTGATGGTGCTGATGGATATCGGTCTGAAGGTTTCCACACTGCCAGTGGTGGCGCTCGGTGTGGGTGTTGGGGTCGATTATGGTATCTATCTGTTTTCGCGAATGCAGTCGGCGTTGCGGGAAGGCAAGGATAAGCGTGAGGCTTACTACTACGCCCTGACCTCTTCCGGAACTGCGGTGGTGTTTACCGCCTCAACCATGTCGATCGGTGTCGCCACCTGGTACTTCTCAGAGCTGAAATTCCAGGCCGATATGGGGCTGCTGCTGGCCTATATGTTCTTCGTCAACATGATCGCTGCAATTTTCGTGTTGCCGGCACTCGCGTCATGGATTGTGAATGCCGAAGCGGAACGAGCGTCCAGTAGAGGTATGTCGCACTAACATTCGGTAACATTTGTCTGACAGAGCCGGTGTCCGTCGGGGCACCGGCTTTTTTTATGCCTGCTGACCTGAGTTATTCTGTGTCTGGATATTTGGTTGGTTGGCTGGTTTTCATAAGGAAATTTACAAAATGGCAGAAATTGAATTCATACCGGTAGATCTGGCGGTCCTGACCGTCTCGGACACTCGTACCCTGGCGGATGACCGGTCTGGTGATGTTCTGGTGGAACGGGCAACAACGGCGGGTCACCGGGTGGTTGCGAGAGAGATCGTGGCCGACGACATTTATCAGATACGCGCGAAGATTTCCGATTGGATCGCGGATGAAGGAGTGCAGGCGGTAGTCACAACCGGAGGTACCGGAGTGACCGGGCGTGATGGTACCCCAGAGGCGGTCAAGCCACTGTTAGATAAGGAAATCGAAGGGTTTGGTGAACTGTTTAGAATGATTTCCTATGAGGAGATCAAAACCTCCACCGTGCAGTCCCGGGCGCTGAGTGGGGTTGCCAATGGAACTTATATTTTCTGCCTGCCCGGCTCTTCTGGTGCCTGCCGTACCGGCTGGGACCGGATCATTCAGGATCAGCTCGATTTCCGCCACCGGCCGTGTAATCTGGTTGAGTTGATGCCGAGGCTGCGAGAGCGGTGATCTCACTACAACTTGGTGACATTACCCTGTTGGCGGCCGATGCTATCGTTAATGCCGCGAACACCAGCCTGCTGGGGGGCGGCGGGGTTGATGGTGCAATTCACCGGGCCGCTGGTCCGCAACTGCTTGAAGCCTGTCGTAGGTTAAACGGCTGCGCGACCGGTGATGCTGTCGCCACGCCCGGTTTTAATCTACCCGCAAAGTGGGTGATTCATACGGTCGGACCGATCTGGCAGGGTGGCGACCACGGGGAGTCAGAACTGCTGGCGAGTTGTTACCGGCGGTCACTGGAGGTGGCCGTCGAAATCAAATGTAGTTCGGTTGCGTTTCCAGCAATCAGCACCGGTGTGTATGGCTATCCCAAAGCTGCGGCTGCTGAGGTGGCTTTACGTACGCTGCATACCGAACTGCAGAGAACTCCGGGACTAGAGGTTGTTTTGGTCAGCTTTTCCGAGGCGGATCAGCAACTGCTCAAGGAGATCGGGGAACAGGTCGTTGCTTGAGGTTAACAGGCCCACGGTGGCGGTCGGCTGTTTTGTTTTTAATCAGCGGACCGAGTTACTGATGATTCAGCGTGCCAGGCAGCCAGGCCTGGGGCTCTGGACCATCCCCGGCGGTAAAGTGGAGTTCGGCGAATCGCTGGTCGATGCCTGTCGTCGGGAGGTGTGGGAGGAGACCAACCTGAAAATTGATGTCGGTGAGTTCCTGACCGTGTTTGAACCGAGGTTCGAACAGTTCCATTATGTGATTCTCGATTATCTCGGCGCGCCGAGTCAGGGGATAACCGAGTCGCTCTGCGCTGGTGATGATGCTGGCGATGTCGCCTGGGTCGCTCTGGATGAAATTCCGAACTTGCCGTTAACCATTGACCTGATGCCTGTGGTGGAAATGGCGTTGGCGCAGGCGAGGAGCAGCGAATTTGCGCAGCGGTTCGGGCTGGGTTAAGGGTTTGTTCAGCGGCTAACCAGCAAGTGACCACGCCGAATCAGGATTTTGTCTAGCCGATCAGGGTTTTGCCCGCCTCATGGGCAACCTCTCGCACCAATCGGGGCACCAGATATCCCGGTAATCGTCTTCTGAGTCCGTTAACCAGGGTTTTTCCGGTCTCATCGTCAACCGCAAAATGGGCGGTTCCGCTGACCCGGTCGGGAAGGTGCAGGTAATAAGGGAGGATACCGGCGCTGAACAGTTTCTCACTCAACTCGGACAATGGCTCGACACCATCATTGACTCCTTTTAGCAGTACCGACTGGTTGAGTAGCTTGACGCCGGCGGCTTGCAGTGGAGCTAGCGCAGCGGGCAGCTGGTCGCTGATCTCCAGCGGGTGGTTGATATGGGTAACCAGCACCACATTTAGTCTGCAATTCTCGAGCAGTTCAACCAGAGCAGGGGTAATCCGTTCTGGAAACAGGGCCGCTGTGCGGCTATGGAATCTCAGGGTGGTCAGGTGGGGAATTTTTTCCAGGCGTTTAATCAGGGTGGTCAGTTTTTGGTCGGCTAGTGACAACGGATCTCCGCCGCTCAGAATCACTTCGGTGATCTGCTGCCGCTGCTCGATATAGGCAATAGCCTGCTGCCACAGTCCCTCCGGGTCACGCTGGTCTGCATAGGGGTAATGGCGGCGAAAGCAGTAACGGCAGTGCACCGCGCAAACCTGGGTCGTTACCAGTAAAACCCGGCCCCGGTACTTATGCAGCAGTCCTGGTACCGGTTGCGCCTCCTGTTCAGCGAGCGGGTCAGCACTATAACCGGCGGCATCATTGAGTTCAGCGGCGCTGGGCAGGAACTGTCGTGTAATTGGATGGTTAGGGTTTCCGCTATCCAGCTGACCAATCAATGAGCGCGGGAAACGCAGCGGGAAGGCCTCTGAGGCCTTTAATGCGCCTACCAGTTCATCACCATGTGCATCGGTGGCCAGGTCGAGCAGGGTGAATAGCTCGCTGCTATCCGTAACCGGATTGGCAACCTGATGCTGCCACTTTTTCGGGGTGTCTAAAGAGTCGCTTCGCGCTACCATGTGCGGCATAAATCTGGACCACCCTGATGACCGGGGCGGTCGTTGGTCTGAGGAAAAGCATGGCATCTTACAGCACGAATGAATTTCGCAGTGGTTTAAAACTGATGATCGATAACGATCCCTGCGAAATTGTTGAAAATGAATTTGTAAAACCGGGTAAAGGACAGGCTTTCAACAGGGTCAAGTTACGCAACCTGAAAACCGGCAGAATCTGGGAACGGACTTATAAGTCGGGTGAGTCGGTAGAGGCCGCAGATGTCGTCGATACCGACATGGAGTTTCTCTATAGTGACGATGATGCCTGGTGGTTCATGAACCCAGAAAGCTACGATCAGGTTGCCGCAGACAAAGCGGCTGTCGGTGAAAACGACAAGTGGCTGAAACCACAGGATCAGTGCACGGTGACCCTCTGGAATGACGTCCCAATCGCCGTAACGCCACCCAATCATGTGGTGTTAACAGTGACTGAAACCGACCCCGGTGTTAAAGGGGATACAGCCCAGGGTGGTAGTAAACCGGCCACCCTGGAAACCGGGGCGGTGGTGAGGGT
Organism: Immundisolibacteraceae bacterium; assembly: GCA_052031065.1. Taxonomy (GTDB): domain Bacteria; phylum Pseudomonadota; class Gammaproteobacteria; order Immundisolibacterales; family Immundisolibacteraceae; genus JBPEXY01. The sequence continues at coordinate 6,300 of JBPEXY010000110.1, forward strand.
GCCGTTGTTTGTTGAAGAGGGGGATCTGCTCAAGGTTGATACCCGTAGCGGCGAGTACATCTCCCGCGCCAAGGAGTGAATGCCTCGCCGAAGCGATCGGTCAGGCAGTTGCTGGAAGACAGAGCGTTTTTCTACGCGACCATCCGCAACTATTTTGATGCACAGGGCGTTCTTGAAGCAGAGACACCGTTGGTCCGCCCCTATGCAGTAACAGAGCCCCATCAGCACTGTCTTGATGTTGTGGATCCAACTGCGAGCAGCACTGCTCAGTGCTGCTACCTGCAGCCCTCACCAGAATCGGCAATGAAACAGTTGCTGGCAATGGGAAGTGGTTCTATCTACCAGTTGGGTAAGGCTTTCAGAGCCGGGGAACAGGGCCGTAACCATGCCACGGAGTTCTCGTTGCTTGAATGGTATCGGGTGGGATTTAACCACCGGCGGTTGATGGATGATGTCGCCGCTCTGGTGAATTGCTGTCTGCCGGCGCGGCCGGTTGAGCGCATCAGCTACCGGGAGGCTTTTCTGCGCTTTGCAAACGTCGATGTTGCTACTGCGGCGGTGAGCGACCTGGTTAGTCAGGTACCAGAGTCTGCCCGCGAAATGGTCGCTGGGATCAAGTCAGAACCGGTCCGTAGACGTGCCGCATTGGAACAGATACTGGTTGCCAGTGTTGAGCCGCAGCTTGGCAGGGGTTGTCTGACTTTTGTCTACGACTATCCTGCTGATCAGGCCGCTTTGGCGCGGATTCGGGATGACTTTTGGCCAGTGGCTGAGCGTTTCGAACTCTATATTGATGGCGTCGAAATGGCTAATGGTTTTCATGAACTGGCGGATGAGTCAGAGCAGAGGCAGCGTTTCGAGAAGGATAACCGCGAGCGTGAAGCACTTGGTTTACCGGTAATTCCGCTGGATGAACCTTTACTGGAGTCACTGTCTGGCTTGCCAGACTGTGCCGGTGTCGCACTTGGTGTCGACCGTTTGCTGGCGCTGAAGATGGGAATAGGGTGCCTGCAGGAACTTGACCCCCTGTCTGGTTTTTCGCGCGAAGGGGCGGTATGAACTACCCAAGGTTTTCCTGACAGATTGAACCTCCTCCGGTTTAACGGGCTCTATTCATCAGTCGCAAGCTTGTTGAAGGAGTGTTCGAATGAGCTTCCCCCAATAAAACGGACGAAATAATTAAGCAGCCTCTTTAGTTTCATAAGCTACTGGGCTGATATAGCCCAGATACGAGTGACGTCTTTGGCGGTTATAAAACCCCTCAATGTACTCAAACAGGCTGTTTCTCGCTTCATCTTTTGAGTGATAATCGACGTGATCCACCAGTTCTGTTTTCAGCGTTCCAAAGAAGCTTTCTGCCACGGCATTATCCAGACACTCCCCTTTGCGGCTCATGCTACAGAGCAGACCATGCTGGTTCAGTAGGCGTTGGTACTCACCAGAGGCATAGGTGCTGCCCTGATCGGAGTGGACGATCACCGCGCCCACTTTGTCGCGCCGCCAGAGCGCCATGGTGAGGGCATCCTGTACCAGGCTGGAAGTATTTCTTTCACCCATCGCCCAGCCCAGCACCCGGCGGGAATAGAGATCAAGAACAACCGCCAGATAGAGCCAGCCCTGACGGGTGGGGATGAAGGTGGTGTCCGATACCCAGGCCCTGTCTGAGCGCTGCACATCAAAGTTCCGTTTCAAGCGATCTGGCGCCGGCTGCGCCGTGTTTCTCGAATCGGTAGTGATCACGAACTTCCTGGCCATCCTGGACTGGATGCCATTCTGACTCATCAATCGGGCGACACGATTAACACTGACCCGCTCGCCCATCGCCACCAGATCCTGATGGATACGCGGGGAGCCATAGGTGGCTCTGCTGGCCCGGTGACAGGCCGCAATCTTGTGCACTAGCTGGCGGGTCTCACGCGCCCGACTGCTTTCTGGTCGACCCAGCCAGTCATAGTAGCCGCTCGGTGATACTGCTAACACCCGGCATAGCGTCGTGATCGCATGGTTCGCACCCTGTTGCTGAATAAACGCGTACTTCACTTGAGTTCTTTCGCACCAACAGTAGGCGCTTTAGGCGAAGTACGCGGCGGCCTCGTTGTGCCCTGTGGGTATTTTTAGGATTTCAATCTCCTCCTTGAGCTGCTGATTCTCCTGGCGTAACGTGGTCAGCTCACTCTGCTCGGGCTTCTTTGGACGGCCCCGTTTAGCTACAAAAGCCTGGTCTCCCTTTTGTTGCAACTGTTCTCTCCATTCGTACAGCTGGTTACGACGTAACCCCAATTCTCTGGCAATGTCCGCAGCCGGTCGATCAGATGTTTCCATCATCGGTAACGCTTCGAGTTTGAACTCTATCGGATAAGTCTTGTAAGGCCGTCGTTTCCTAGTCATTTGAACACTCCTTGAACAGCCTCGCGGCTGATTAAACGTGTCCGTTAAAATGGGGGAGGTTCAGTTTGACCCCTATCGTTTCTCCTGAATATTAACTATCTGCCTCAGATTCCCGATGAGGATCACCGAACTTACTTGTTTGTGGCCATTGACCGGGCGTCACGCTGGGTGCATGTCGAGATTATGGGGAGTAAATCGGCGGCCGGAGCCCGGGTCTTTTTAAACCAGGTGATTAAGTAGGCGCCATTTACCATCAAAACCTTACTGACGCACAATGGCAGGGCTTTTACGGATCGGGTGGCGGCCCAGGGCGCCCGAGCACCGACCGTCGCTTGATTCCTATCCGTCGGCCCCAGACCAATGGCATGGTGGAGCGGTTTAACGGACGCATTGCTGAGGTGCTGACCACCACCCGGCTTAAAAGCGGTGAGGAGTTGGCGGAACCACTCCGACGGTTTGTTTACTTATACAACCAGCAGATCCCTCAGCAGGGATTGGGGCATTACCCACCCATTCATGCCCTTGAACAGTGGCAAACTAGTCACCCTCATTTATTCAATAAACAAGTGAAGAATCGGCCGGGACCCGACAGCTACCCTCGTTAAATGACTTAAAACCTTCTTTTGAACCGGGTACAAACATTTAACTGAAATCCAAAGAAGATCCATCCGCCAAATGAACTCTCGTTGCAATTTAAACACCATACAGCGGTCCTATCGGCTACCAGAAAGTGATTCCCGGCAGCGATTCTCTCGTGCTACACCACACCACTCGTTCAGAGGTTTTTACGCGACTATGACGTTACAAAGGCATTACGAACGTTTGCCACAAGGCTCGAAATGGAGCGCATTTCTTTTTTTCCTCCTGTCATTGTCAGCGCCGATGCTACTGACCGCACGACCTCCTGCCGGCAATGGCGCCTCTAGCGGACTTCCAGTGATTGTTGCGCTGGTACGACAGGTGCCAGAATTTGCCGATACCATCGAGGGGTTGGGTACCACCCGTGCTAACGAGAGTGTCGAGCTAACCACCAATGTCACCGAAACCGTCAGCACCATCAATTTTGATGATGGCCAGCAGGTTAAAAAAGGTGACCTGTTGGTGGTGCTCGAAAAAAGCGAAGAAGAAGCAGAATTAAAAGCCGCGCGAGCCGTACTTGATGAACGTCGCGCTGCGTTCGAACGAGCCAGCGGGCTGGAAAAAAAGCAGGCCATGTCTACCGCCACGCTCAAAGAGCGTGAAGCGCTCCTCAAGCAGAGCGAAGGCATTATCGAGGCTATTCAGGCGCGTATCGCAGATCGTGTCATTAAAGCCCCGTTTGATGGAGTGCTGGGTCTTCGCAATATCAGCCCCGGCACCCTGCTCAGGCCAGGAGACCCGATTACGACTATCGACGATCTGGATCCCATTAAGGTCGACTTTCAGGTGCCGTCGGTTTTTCTTCAGGAATTACGTATCGGCCTACCGGTGCGGGGGCAGGTGCAGGCGTTCGGTAATCGGGTATTCGAAGGCAGGGTCAATATGATTTCCACGCAGGCAGACCCGGCAACTCGCACCCTGACGGTACGAGCGTTGCTAGCCAACGCCAGCGGCGAGTTGCGACCCGGCCTGCTGATGAAGATCAGTCTGTCCCATAACCTGCGCAACGCCCTGTTAATTCCTGAAGAGGCCATCATCCAGCGGGACACGCGGAAATTCGTCTTGGTGATCAATGATTCCGGGGCCACCGTCACCGCCGAAGAGCGGCAGGTAACCAGCGGCCGCAGAATACCCGGCGAGGTCGAAATTACCGAGGGGCTCAGTCCCGGCGATCAGGTGGTGGTGCATGGACTGATGCGCGTCCGTCACGGCGATGAGGTGACCGTGAAAGCCGTACAGCAGACGGACGAACCCTTGGAAGGCATGTTAGAAGGCACCAAGCTCGGTCAGGGCCTCCGGTGAAACTCTCCGATATTTCCATCACGCGCCCGGTTTTTGCCAGCGTGATGTCACTGCTGCTGGTGGCTTTTGGCGTTGTCTCGTTTATGCAGATGCCGTTGCGGGAGTATCCAGATATCGACCCACCGATCGTCACCATTGATACCAAATACCCCGGCGCTGCGGCCACCGTGGTGGAAACCCGCGTGACACAACCCATAGAAGATCGCATCGCCGGAGTCGAAGGAATGAATTTCATCAACTCATCCAGCACCGACGGGCGCTCCAGAATTTCCATTGAATTTACCACCGGCCGAAATATCGACAATGCCGCCAATGATATTCGCGATCGCCTCTCCGGCGTGTTGGATAACCTGCCCGAAGAAGCCGATCCGCCAGAAGTGGAAAAGAATGACGCCAATGACGACGTGATCATCTGGATCAGTCTGACCAGCGAAAACATGAGCGTTATTGAGATAACGGATTACGCACAACGCTACCTGGTGGACCGGTTTTCTATTTTGCCGGGCGCGGCGCGGGTGAGGCTCGGCGGCGGCGTGGAGTACGCCATGCGCATCTGGCTGGATCGTAACAAAATGGCCGCCAAGCAGGTCACCGTCGCCGATATCGAGTCGGCATTGCGGTCCGAAAACATTGAACTACCCGCCGGCAGTATCGAATCGGTGGAAAAACAGTTTACCGCACGCACCCAGCGTGCCTACCAGACGGCGGCTGACTTTAGCGCACTGGTCATCGGTCGCGGCGACAACAACGATTACCTGGTTCGGCTCGGCGATGTTGCCCGGATCGAAAAGGGCGCGGTGGAAGACCGGACTTTTTTTCGCTCCAACGGCCAGCCCCGTGTCGGCCTGGGTTTGATCAAACAATCGACCGCGAATACCGTGGCTGTGGCTCAGGCGGCAGCCGCCGAAGCCAGGCGTATCGCGCCGACGCTACCGTCGGGCATGCAAATTACCCCTTCTTACGACACCTCAGTTTTTGTACAGGACGCCATTAATCAGGTCTACAAAACCCTGGGGATCGCTATTTCGCTGGTTGTGATGGTTATCTGGAGCTTTCTTGGCAGCGCCCGGGCAATGTTGATTCCTGCGGTCACCATTCCCGTCGCTATCATCGCCAGCTTTAGTGTGCTGCTACTGATGGGTTTCTCCATTAACCTGTTGACCTTGCTTGCCCTGGTGTTATCCATTGGGCTTATCGTCGACGATGCGATCGTCGTACTGGAAAACATCTCCCGACGCATCGAAGCAGGCGAGCCGCCCCTGACGGCGGCGTTTTACGGTACCCGACAGGTCGGCTTCGCGGTGATCGCGACATCCGTCGTACTGGTGGCCGTTTTTGTGCCCATCGTTTTTCTGTCCGGCGACCTGGGCAGGTTGTTTTCTGAATTCGCTCTCACCATGTCTGCGGCAGTGGTCTTCTCAACCCTGGTCGCACTGAGTTTATCGGCCATGCTGGCCTCGAAATTACTCGGCAAAAGCGAGAAAAATCGCACCAGTTTGAAAGTGGAGGCCTGGTTTGATCGTTTCAGAACCCAATACCTTCGTCTGTTAACAGGTGGTATCGATAAACCCTGGGTCGTCGGATTGGGCTTTTTGGGGGTGGTGCTCATGGGGCTGCTGCTGTTTAGCAATATCCCGTCAGAATATGCGCCCAAGGAAGATCGCGGCGCCTTTTTTATTATGGTCAATGGTCCAGAGGGAGCGTCATACAACTACATGAGCGAGTACATGACGCTGATCGAGAGCCGCCTGATGCCCCTGGTGGATGCCGGCGAGGCCAAAGAAATACTGGTCAGAACTCCGCGGGGGTTTGGTAGCATTTCCAGCTTCAATAATGGCTTTGTCATCGTCATGCTGGAACCCTGGAATCAACGCCGATCCGGCTGGGCCATCATGGAAGATGTCAGAAACCGGCTCAGCGACCTGACCGGTGTAAGGGCATTTCCTGTCATGCGCCAGGGGTTTGGTGGGGGTGCGCAAAAGCCGCTGCAGTTTGTGATTGGCGGTGGCAGCTACGAAGAACTTGCAGAATGGCGGAACATCATCTTTGCCGAAATCGCCGCCAACAACCCGGGCTTTGTCGGCCTGGATCACGACTACAAGGAGACCAAGCCCCAACTGCAGATCGTCACCAACCGTGACCGAGCCGCCGATCTTGGCATCAGCACCCAGACCATCGGCGCAACCCTGGAAACCATGCTGGGGGGGCGCCGGGTAACCACCTACATCGATGACGGCGAAGAATATGACGTTATTCTCGAAGGAGAGCGCGATTCCCAGCGTACGCCCACCAATATCGAAAACATTTATCTGCGTTCTGCCACCAGCAGCAAGCTGATTCCGCTGTCGAACGTCGTCAGTATTGAAGAAATAGCTGACGCAAGCTCACTCAACCGCTACAACCGCGTGCGTGCCATTACTCTGGACGGCGATCTTGCCGAGGGCTTCGCCCTCAGCGAAGCGCTCGCCTACCTCGAGAACCTGGTGCGCCAAAAACTGCCAGAAACGGCAGTCATCGATTACAAGGGCCAGTCGCTGGATTTGAAAAGCAGCGGCACCTCGATGATGTTCGTCTTCCTGCTTGGCATGGTTGTGGTTTTCCTCGTGCTGGCAGCACAGTTTGAAAGCTATATTCACCCGATGGTTATCATGCTCACCGTGCCGCTGGCCATTACCGGTGCGCTGGCCGGGCTATTTCTGGTCGGTGGAACGCTAAATATCTATACCCAGGTGGGCCTGATCATGCTGGTGGGACTGGCGGCCAAAAACGGCATTTTAATTGTCGAGTTTGTCAATCAACTAAGGGATCAGGGCACTGGCTTTCGCGAGGCTATCCTGGAAGCCTCTGGCACGCGCTTGCGTCCTATCGTGATGACCGGCATCACCACCGTGGCCGGCTCACTGCCGCTTATTTTTTCAAGCGGTGCCGGCGCGGAAACCCGTTTCGCCATCGGCATTGTGATGTTCTTTGGCGTCCTTGCCGCGACAGCCTTTACACTGGTAGTTGTACCCGTCACTTATAGTGTTCTGTGCAAACATACCGGCTCCCCGGGGGATGTCCGTCGCGCGCTTGAGGATCAACAAGCGACCAAGAGCGGGGTTGGTCGATGACGACACGACAGGATCGGCTGTTTTCCACCCATTCTGATCCATTCACACTGGCCCGATACGGGGTTCTATTTTTTGCCATCCTGGTTTCGTCGAGCTGTACTGTCGGCCCTGATTATGTGGCGCCAACGATTGATGCCGCTGACCAGTGGTCGACATCGGCCAACGCCGTCAACCCCGATGCTCCCCCGCTCAGCGAATGGTGGACCCTGTTCAACGATCCCACGCTGGAAAACTACATTAATCAGGCCGTGGCCCACAACCGAACGCTGTCCATCGCGAAGACCAATATCCTGCGTGCCCATGCCCTGCGCAGGCAGGCGGGATCCCTGGTTTTCCCGACCATTGATGGTAGCTTGAGCCACAGCCGCCAGGGCACGAGTGGCACTACATCGGATACGTTTTCGGCAGGCTCACGGCGCACCCTGTATAACGCTGGCATTGAAACCACCTGGGAACTGGATATTTTTGGCGGTTTGCGGCGCCAGACCAGCGCCAGCGATGCCCGCCTGGAAAGTGCCATTGCCAATAAGGACACGGTATTGCTCGGCATTGTCACCGAGGTAGGGCGCACTTATTTCGATGTACTTGGACTGCAAAAGCGCATCGAAATCGTTGAAAAGAACATCGCTCTGCAAGCCACCACTTTCCGGCTGATCGAAGACCTGTTCAATGCCGGCGAGGCCACCGAGTTCGACCTTTCCCGGGCGCGCGCCCAGGAACAGCTGACCCGCTCTCGCCTCCCGGATTTGAGGGCCGAAATGAAAGCCAGCGTCTTTCGATTGTCGGTGCTTCTGGGTCACCCCCCCGAATACCTGCTCGATAACTTTTCGCCTGAACAGTCTCTGCCCCTGCCGCTGCCCCCAGAGGTTGTCTCTACCGGCATACGTTCCGATGTATTGCGCAGAAGACCCGATATTCGTCTTGCCGAGCGGGATCTTGCTGCTGCTACCGAGGAGATCGGTGTGCAGGTAGCCGAGCTCTTTCCCCGGTTTTTCCTGACCGGCGAGATCGGTCGGGCTTCCAGCTCAAGCAGTAACCTGGCCGATCAACTCAGCAATACCTTTTCCTTCGGCCAGCTGATGCAGTGGCCAGTTTTTAACGGCGGTCGCCTGCGCGCACAGATCGATGTCGAAAAAGCCGACGCAGCCATCGCCGCTGATTTTTATGAGCAAACGGTATTAAACGCGCTCAGCGAGGTAGAGTCTTCACTGACCCGGTATATAGAAAAACGGGCTACGCGGGATAAATTACAACGTGCTTTTGTCAACCAGCAGCGAGCGGCAGAATTAGCCCGAGTGTTGTTCAATTCTGGCGAGACGGATTTTCTCGCGGTACTCGACGCTGAAAGGGCATTAATCGATGTGGAAGACAGTCTCGCAATCAGCGAAATCGATGTCCGACTAGATCTGGTAACACTCTATGCAGCCCTTGGCGGTGGTTGGCAGCCCTATTCATTCACAGATGCTAAGGATTAGCCCCGCATTACAGCCACAAGAATGGTGTCAGACTGAACATCCTGAACTAACCCGGATTTAACGGACACTTCAAATAGGGGACCCTATCCTCAGGGAGATGTTCGATGCAAGTTCGTCAGCGTTACACCAAAGAGTTCAAGCTTGAAGCGATTCGACAGCTGAAGGAAGG
>JBPEXY010000111.1:0-28635 GCA_052031065.1 Immundisolibacteraceae bacterium
CACTGTTGCCGGTTCAAACGAGGTCAAGGTGGCGCTACGCTTGAGCGCCTCCTGCGGCATGTTAAGCAGACTCACATGGTCGGCCATGAACATGGCATCGAACAACCCCCGCTCGAGGGTCTGCGCTGAACGCACCAGGCCGGGAAAATTAAAATTGGCATCGGCCATGCCATCGGGGTAACGCCAGCTGCAGGTATGGATGCTCGCGGGACGCATAAAAGCGCCAAATCTCAGTTTTTTATCAGCTGCCATGGCTCTCCCTCCTGGGGTTAATTTCCCGATTTCGTTCCTTGCGTCTCCAGGCCCTGCGCAAGTCCTGTGACTGATTCCCTGTGGTAAGAGCCCTCTGTCACCTGACCGGGTGGAGACTGGGTAAATTCGTTTGAGGTCGAACCGAATCAGTCGAACAGCTGGCAGAGAAACCGATCCGGTTCACCGGGTACCCGATGAAAAAACAGGCGTGGTTGCCTGGTTCCCTGCGCACTTCGGGAATCAGCTTGCGCATGGTCCCCTCCAGCCAGGCGACCTTTTCCGGCCTGACCCTCATTTTAAGAATGATACAGATCATTAGCGATCCTGTTGTTCCGCAACACCAGTCACGCTGGCTTTTGCCAGCTATTGACCGTTGGGCAAAAGCAATTAACCTGCCAACAGATCGCGCAGGTCACTGTAGGATTCGAGGCCAGTGGCCGGGGTGATCTCGCGTCGCCACGCTTCGTCGATCATCGCCGCTGCCTCAGGCGTCAGCTCCGCGTTATGATCGCCCACAGCACCCTTGCGCACCTTGCTACCGGTGCCGGGCGGCAGACCGCACGCTTCGTTGCGGGCATCGCTGAACAGATGGTCGTCAAACTGACGCTCATGTTCGCGCATAAACTCAATCGACGATTGACGCAACACAATGTCCCGCAGCTCATCATCCAGTTTGCACCCGACAAAATCGGCGATACGCTCCAGCGTGGCAGGGAAATCCTGTTTCATCAGTTCGTATCCGAGCACCAACACCTGCTCATCATTACGATGGGGCCACCAGCCGAGCAGGTGCTCCCAGTAGTTGAGCGGCCCGACCCGGGGGATAAACATCACCTGCACGATCTCTGTCGTGGTGACGCTACCGGCCTCGAAAAACCAGCCGTTCCAGAAATGGTACTGAGAGACCACCACATCTTTTGGATCACGGACGACGATGATGGTTTTGCCACCCTTCGGTGCCATCGGAAACGGCAGATGGAGCTTGTAGGCTCTGGGAGCCGCGACCTGGTCACCGTGAATGTCGAGCCCCATATCCAGAGCGGTTTCCAGCCATGGCACTACTTCGGTGATTTCCTCAAATTGCATGTCACCCCGGGTCCGCAGGCCATGCACAATCTGTTGCAGCCAGGTGGTACCGCTTTTCGGGTAGGTGTTGATAAAGACATCGTCTGGCCGTGGCGTGAACGACATCGCGTTACCGATACTCTGTTCAGAAATCAGATTGGCGGCTCGCTGCAGCATCTCTTCCATCGACTGCGGTCGGCGCAACTGCTGTTCAGCCATTCAGGGTCTCCTCAATAATTGTGGTCGGCTACTGTTTCTGTCCATCGCAGGGATTTTCAGCCATCAGTCATTTTAGTGCCGGCTGTAGGTACCTCCGACACTTTATCCTCCGTAGTGATCCGGGGATAGAACAGCAAAACAGTGCGCCGGGTGGGTCAGGTCAGATTTACCACGACTACCGGTATCAGGGGAGGAATAGTATCAATTCGTCGCCCCCACCACGTTAGATGGTGCGGTACGCGGCCCGGTTGTGAGCAGCGTCTGCGACGACCGGCAGAAGGATTTCAGATCACACTGCGCAAAATAGCCCTACTGGTGGCCAACGGAGTACCCGGCGACATGGGGCTCATCACCTGAAGGACGCTTCGGGTCGCTTGAATCCACGGCGTGACGAAAGATCAGGCGGCTTGCTGAGAGTGCATCTGTATCAAGCCGCCGATCATCAACTGCTCAGTCAGCGAACCAAGCTGGAACTGAACGCCGTAACTTGCCAGCCCTTCTACCTCATCGATGGGTTGAATGTTGCGGACAATAGAAGTCATCGACAGGCGTTGACGCTGTTGATCGAATTCAACAATCACTGAAATTTGCAGTCGGTCGCCGATATTGCCGAGCTGCGGCGGACCGACAAACCGGGCCCCGCCAACACTAAGATCGACGATGGTGATATCTGAACGCGATTGGCCCGCCGACTCGACCTGGGCAGGAAGATTAGAAGAGATACGCTCGGATTTACGCACGAATGCCTTCTCAATCTCTTTTGGGTATTCAACGTGCAGGTAGGGGTATGGCCTTAACAATACGGCAATGATTGGGGTGGCAAAAGCGTAGACGCTGTCACCACCCATGAATCGCGTGGTCGCTAGCTGTCCTTCTCTGAGCAACAACGCCTTGCCGTTAACCGACGGCGTCTGCAGCATAATGCTATGCGGGCGCGCATAGCCGATAATACGAGAGGCGTAGCGTTTCACCTGATCCCCCAGATTGAGCTGGAGTTGAACAGGCGTGCCTATATTGAGTTCCAGATCCATCGGCTAATTTTGGGCAATACAGTTTCAGGGCTGTGGCAATCAACTCGCCCTTTTATCGGCCGAAAAATGATTTTGTTTAATAACCGCTGAACAGAATAGGATTAGCCTTGGCCCATGAGCGGAGTCATCAGCAAGAGTAGACCAGCGCACCCGCGCTACAGATCAAACAGGACCAACGGTAACACTTAAAAAAATAACCCGGCCGGCATTGCACCAACCGGGTTAACTGTTCTAATCGGGCCTGCTTCAGGCCGCGTAAGGGATCTGCTCGCGCCGATAGGCTTCGCGCAGAAACTCCGGGTTAATCCAGCCATCAAGAGTCACCTTGTCTGAAAGGTAGCCCTTGTCGACCATAAACCCCATGAACGACCTGGCGAGCCCAAGCACATGCTCATCAAAAGTGGGCCAGAGGTGTTCGTTGAAGTCGGCCTGGTAGGCTTTGAAGATATCATCGGTTTCCACCCCCAGCTCGGTTGCCATTACCTCTGCCGCCTGCTGGCGGTTATCCGCCGCAAAAGCTGAGGCGCGGACCAGTACCTGCAGATAGCGGATCACCCCTTCCGGGTTTTCGGTGATGGTATTGCCGCTGACGGTGATCGGTCGCGGGTTGGCGTTGCTCTTATATTCGTCACGCTCACTGGTCATCAGGTCGTAAAGCATCTGAATGCGCCCTTCATAACAGCGCTCGGTGTAGAGAGCCTCGGCGTTCTTGGCGAACACCACATCCACCTCGCCGCGCAGTAATGCCTCTATTTCACCGGCATAAAGCGGCGGCACGACCCGTTTCTCACCCTGGCCATAATCGGCATTAACAGTCGCGAGTACATCCTCGTCAATCTCAAAATCGGTGAGCTGCACATCCTCTTCGCTCATGCCGTGCTCTTGCAGCGCACCCCAGAAAGCCTTGTGGGCGTTAACATGCATGAAATCGATCTCCAGCTGCGGTCGTACCGGCAGGCCAATTTTTTTACCTTTAAGGTCGGCAAAAGTTTTAATACCCGAGTCGGGTCGCACATAGAAACGCAAGGTTTCAGCGACGAAGGTGAAACCAACCACGACGGTATCGGCGCCGTTCTGGCGCGCCCAAAGCGGCGGGATGAATCCGCCTTCACGAAACGAATCCTTGAGCACATGGGTAAAGTGGGTGCTCGCCTGCTGGCGACCCAGTTCTTTTATATTGCGCACCTCAAATTCGGAGCCCTGAAACTCCTCATCGAACATTTTGCGCTGATAGGCAATACCGGACGCGGTCGCCACCGGGCAGCGGCTGTACCAAAGTGTGTGGGCCATGTTAATCCTCCAGGTTGATTCGAAAGCGGCGTTCAGGCTGCGGCCTGTGATTCGTCGATCGCGCCGTTGGCTAGTAATGTATCGCGGATCATCTGCTTCATTTCGTCATCCGCGTAGGCGGGCAACGGCGGACGTGATGGCCCCATCGGATAACCGAGTAGCTCCATCCAGTACTTGATTGGCGCCAGCGAGTACTGATTCTTGCGCACAATAGGCCAGACAATGGCGTTCTGCAGCAGTTGCCGCATCGGTTCCAGCTCCTGAAACAGCGGCAGCGCCTCGTCCACCCTACCCTCGTTGGCGAGCTGCATCTGGCGCAAAAAGACATCGCGCTTTTTGCCGTACATGATGTATTCGCAGGTGCCGAACAGGCACTGACCGCCATGGGCGGCGGCATCCCACAGGTAGAAACTCTCCATCGGCTCGGTCACCACCATACGATCACCGCACATTTTGCGCATGGCGATAGTATCGGCGGGATTGAGCAGGCCGTTTTTGATGCCGACCACCTGCTCGAGATCGGCCAGCCGGTTAAGCAGACCGTGATTGAGGGTCACCCCGGCGGTCGGTGTATTGTAAAGCACCGTAGCCAGCGGACTATTGTCACTGATGTATTTGTAGAAACCGTACAGATCATCGTCGGAGCGCAGCTGTAGCACCGGGTTGATCACCTCAATCAGGTCGAAACCCATTTCATCGAGTGCTTTCGCCTTTTCCACCACGGTAAAGGGCGATGGTTCGAGAATCACCGCTACCAGCATCATCCGACCCTGGTTGGCATCGGCAATGGTCTGGCTGTATTCCAGCCACTCCGTCGGGGTCATGTTCCACCCTTCAGCGGTGTTGCCGCCGGTCATCAGCCCATGCAGGCCATCGGCAGCCCAACGATCAACGTTGCTGGCCAGCGATTTATGATCAATGGAAAAGTCAGTATTAAAAGGTGTTGGCACCGCGTTGGTGGAATCCACCATCATTTTGCGCGCCCACTGTTTCGCCTCTGCAGCGGTGTATTTGGCCATGTTCCTCCCTCCCTCTTCATTGCCGAACCAGATATTCAAAGCCATCGCTATGATAAGGGTAGCCGAGGATATCGTGAACCGAAACTCACCATGCCGCCAGAACACCTGACATCAGCTAGTCAGCCGGATACGACTACGGATCAATGTGAGCTATAGCGGGCTGACAGCATGGCTGAGGCTATATATGCTAGTTGAACAATATGCTGGTTGAACAAGATGAGATGCGGCGAGAGACAGGCGAGTGGCAATACCGGCGCCGCAATTGCCAGGAGGAAACCCAATGGAACGGACGATCTACTACACCCGCTGCCCGGTGGCCACCGCTACCGGAATCGCTCTGGAAACCGGTCTGTTCGAGGCCGAGTTTGGAAGCGAGTCTGACTCTGGCCCGATCCGCTTTGAAAACATCAAGAGCCTCGGCCGCGACAAGATGATGCAATCCCATTTCGATCATCACCTCGACAATTCAGTCCGCGAAGGGGGCGCTATTCCACCGATCTGGGCACGCAGCCGCGGCGCCGATACGGCGCTGCTCGGACTCACCTATGTCAAGGACTCCCTCGCCTTTATGGTGCGCGCCGATTCCGACATCCAGCAGTTTTCCGACCTCGCTGGCAGGCGCTGTTCACTGCCGCTGCACCCGAAACTACTGACCGACTTTATGCGCGCCAACACCGAACGTGGCTTTCTCTGTGCGCTGGCGGAACACGGCATGAGCGCCGATGATGTGCTGTTCGAGGACACCATAATCGATAACGATTTCAAACAGAGCGCCAACCCGGACAGTGGCAAGGGCGGCAAACAGTTCGAGGCGACCATGTTCGACCACGAGTTGCAGGCACTGCTGGACGGTGAGGTGGATGTCATTTTCACCAAAAACGTACAGCCCGCTCGACTGATGAGGCTGTTTGGCGACCGCCTGCGAATCATCTATGACCTGCTGGATGCGAAAAACCCGGACCACATCATTAACGGCAATCCAAGGATCATCACCATCAGCCGCAATGTGGTTAAGGAAGATCCTGATCTGGTCACCCGTTACCTGCAGGTGCTGGTACGTGGCGCTCACTACGGCTCTGGGCACCAGGCGGAAACGGCGCGCATCTGGGCCAGCGAAATTGGTGTAGAGGTCGACGATATCTATAACAGCTACCGGGGCGAATTCAACACCACCGTGTGGCCATCATTAAGCCCGGCCATGATCGGTCGCTTGCGTACCCAGATCAATTTTCTCTGCGAGCACAATTACCTGCAGAAAGATGTCGACATCGACGACTGGATAGAGCCGGATTTCCTGCGCGAGGCGTTTCGCCGCGAAAACCTGACCCACGCTGCCTGAGCGCTGTTATCTGCTCAGCGTCGGCGGATACCGCCCATAGTCACCAAAGCCACGCCACCAATAATAAGCACCAGTCCGAGAGTGTTGGTGGCAGTAATGAGCTCACCCAGTATCAACGCAGAGAGCAGGACGCCGGTTACCGGCACTGCCAACAATCCTAACGAAGCAGTAATCGCCGGCAGTGCGCGACTAATCTCCACAAAGATCCATAGCCCGAGTGCTGTCGCCAGTGGGCCGGAATAGAACAGTGAGATCAGCAACTCGCGGTTCCAGACGATATCTGGATCAGGCTCCATCCACAGTGTCAGCGGCACCAGTACGATGCTGGCAGCCAAAAACTGCCACGGCGCTAGCGCCAGTGGTGATGCGCTCCATTGGCGTCCACGAATGTGTAGCATGACACCGCCACTAATCGCAGCTCCGAGCAGAATCAAACCGCTGCCCAAAATCGCCAGCTGATCGCCCCAATCGAACGTCAGTGGATTAAAAAGCACAGCCACGCCAACCAGGCTGAGCAGAAAACCACCACCATTCCAGCCGGTCAACCGCTCGCCGAGAAACAGAATTGCACCCGGCACAACCCAGAGCGACATGGTATAGGCAAGGATTGAAGAACGGCCCGCCGGCACGTATTGCATACCGTAAGTTAACAGGGCGATATAGATACCCATCTGCAACGCACCAGCGCTGGCCAGAAAGGCCCAGTCACGCCGCTGGGGCAGACGCATTTCGCCAAGCAGAACGGCCAGCAGCACCATGGTCACCAGCGCCGAAACCATGCGTGCCGAGGCGAAGGTCATTGGCGGCACAAACTGCAGGCCGGTTTTCATTGCCGGCCAGTTGCCACCCCAGAGTGCAATGAGCACCAGCATCATCAGCACTGCACTGCGTAGCGCCACCGGTTCGCTATAAACTGCCCCGCTTCGCGCCAGTGGTTCAGCGGTGGGTTTGTGACTGTTCTGGCGACTGCTGTCCATAGCCTCCCCTGTTAACCGCCACCGTCTCCCCTGGTCGTCCGGCCAGGGTTGCTCAGTCTATCGTCAACGGCTCACCGAACGGAGGAATCAGAAACGGCCGTAGTGGCTGATCAGCCTCAGCGATCAACTCTCGCAGCCGATCTGCGGCCTCAGTCTCTCCATCATCACCAAGGCGAAAAGTTCCAAAATGAATTGCGATACTGGTCTGCGCTGCCATCCGCTGGTGAACATCAAACGCATCATCCGGCGAGGTGTGTGCCTGCACCATGAAGTCACGAGGCAGATAGGCGCCTATCGGCAGTAGTGCCAACCGCGGTGCGCCAAAACGATCAGCTATCTGGCGGAAATGGTCACCATCACCGGTATCTCCGGCAAAAAAGATCGGCCCACTATCAGTTTCAATAACAAATCCGGCCCAGAGCGCCCGATTGCGATCACCAAGCCAGCGTGCGCTCCAGTGCCGAACCGGTACCGCCCAGACTTTCCCGGCGACATCGCCGTCACCGCTCTGGTAATCAAATCGTTGCCACCAGTCCATTTCAGTGTAATTACTGATCCCCGCCCGGCGCAGATAGCTACCCTGACCCAGACCCACCAGAATTCTCGGCTGAAAGCGCTCATACAACCGTTTCAGAGTCGGCAGATCCATATGGTCATAGTGACCATGACTGACCAATACCAGGTCAATGGGTGGCAAATCATCAAACGCTAAAGCCGGCGGGTGCGCCCGGTGGGGGCCAACGAAAGAGAACGGGCTGGCACGATCAGACCAGATTGGATCGGTGAGAATATTCAGACCATCGGTCTGAATCAGCAACGTCGAATGACCCACCATGGTGACTACCAGCTGGTCACCATTGACCCGCTGTAGCGGCTTCGGCCCCGGCGCGCGCTGCGTATACTCCGGCCAGTGACCGGGATCCCGGTTCATCATCCAGTTCAAAAACTGTTTAAAAGTGCGTTCAACCGGTTCGTAATTAACAAATACCTGGCCGTCAAAATGATCTGAAACAGCCCGCTCAACCACCGGCCGGGTGGCGCAGGCATGCATTAGTAACACCCCGGCGACGACACCGACTACCATTAATAGTTTACGCATGGACTCCCCTTGCCTCTGGCGACGCTTCAGGAACCGAAAACCTGATCCGGCAGCCAGGTCACCAGTCCCGGAAACAGTGCGATCAGTCCAAGCGCGATCAACTGAATCACGATGTAGGGCACCACACCGCGATAGATATCACCAGTCGCAAGCTGCGGCGGTGCCACCCCACGCAGGTAGAAGAGTGCAAACCCAAACGGCGGGGTCAGAAATGACGTCTGCAGATTAAGTGCAATCATCACTCCGAGCCAGACCGGATCAAGCCCCATGCTCAGCAACAGCGGGCCAACAATCGGCACAACAACAAAGGTAATTTCGATAAAGTCGAGCACAAAGCCGAGCAGAAACATCACCAGCATCACCGCGACCATGGCACCAACCACGCCGCCAGGCAGACCGGTTAACCAGTCACGGACCACATCATCCCCGCCGTAACCGCGAAAAACCAGCGAAAACACTGATGCTGCGATCAGAATCAGAAACACCATGCTGGTAACCCGGGTGGTCGCGCGCATCACCTCTCGGAGCAGACCAAGGTTGAGTTCGCGCTTCAACAGCGCCAGCAGTAGCGCGCCCATGGCACCGACCGAAGCAGCCTCGGTTGGCGTCGCGGCGCCGGCAATGATGGAGCCCAATACCGCGACAATCAGCAGCAGCGGCGGCAACATCGCAACCAGCACCCGCGCCACCAGCGCGCCAGTCTCCGGCAGCTCCTCGGCAGCCAGCGGAGGTGACGTTTCCGGCTTCAGCCATGCGATACCCAGCAGATAGATGATGTAGAGCGCCACCAACATCAACCCTGGACCCAGAGCCCCCAGAAACAGGTCACCTACCGAGATCGACTGCGGCGCAAAATTACCCATCTGTAACTGTGCCTGTTGATAGGCAGTAGCAATCACATCGCCCAGCAGCACCAGAATGATCGACGGCGGAATAATCTGTCCCAGGGTCCCGGCGGCGCAGATGGTGCCGGCCGCCAGTGATGGCGAGTAACCCCTTTTCAACAGCGTCGGCATGGAAAGCAGCCCCATGGTCACCACGGTGGCACCGACAATACCGGTACTGGCGGCCATCAACATACCGACCAGGGTTACCGAGATTGCCAGACCACCGTGCAGCCGCCCAAATAGTTGGGCCATGCTTTCGAGCAAACTCTCTGCAATGCGGGAGCGCTCCATTAACACGCCCATAAAAACAAACAGCGGCACTGCTATCAAGGTGTCGTTGGTCATGGTGCTGAAAATACGGTTGGGCAATGCCTGCAGGAATACCAGATCAAACAGCCCCGTCATCCCACCGAAGAGCGCAAACGCCAACGCAGTACCGGCCAGCGAGAATGCCACCGGATAGCCGGCCAGCAGTACCAGACAGACCGAGACAAACATGGCCATACTCATAAACTCAGCCATGATCGGCAGTCGACCGGGTGAGCTCCAGCCACTGGCGGAGCAGTGATGCAACCCCCTGCAGCAGTAACAGCGACGGCATCAACAGCAATGCACTTTTAAGCAGAAACACCGCAGGAAGTCCTCCCGCCTGCGGTGATCCTTCCTGAATTTGCCAGGCCGAGAGCACATAGGGCCAGCTGGTAATCAGAATTAACAGGCAGAATGGCACCAGCAGAAACAGCACACCGAGCAGATTGACCCAGGCCCGGGTGCGCGGTGCAAAACGTGTATAGAGAATATCCACCCGTACATGCTCGTCCTCTGCCAGCGTGTAAGCCGCACCAAGCATAAACACCACGGCGTGCAGATAGGTGACCGACTCCTGCATCCAGATCCAGCCGAGATCAAACAGATAGCGCAGCGCGACTATCACAAAGGTGATCAGCACCATCGCCAGTGTCAGCCAGCTGATCGCCCGGCCAGTGCAGCGATTGAATTGCTGTAGCTGGTCGCTGATCGATTGCAGCTGCTGGCGATTCAATGGCTGTCCACAACAACGGGGCTAACGATCAGGCGACCGCAGCGACCAGCAATCCGGAGAGGTAATCGGCGCTGGCCCGACGCGCCCGTAACACGTTAACAAAATGATCGGGATCGAGAACCGTCGTCAGTTCGCCGGGACGGGGGAAATGTTTGTCGTACAGTCGTGAGAGCCAGAAACGTAGCGCCGCCCTGCGCAACACTGCAGACCAG
The DNA here is from genome assembly GCA_052031065.1 of Immundisolibacteraceae bacterium. GTDB lineage: Bacteria > Pseudomonadota > Gammaproteobacteria > Immundisolibacterales > Immundisolibacteraceae > JBPEXY01. The sequence goes on from JBPEXY010000111.1 coordinate 10,433, forward strand.
CTCTGTTTCTCGTTTTCGGTGAGCGCTCTTTTGCTGGCATAGGCGCCAATCATAGCTCGCGCCCGCTGGTCGTCGATCTCTCCCCCTTCGTCGATACACCAATCGTTGACACAGATCGCAAGGTCGTACAGAAGGTGATCGTGGCAAGCGGCATAGAGATCAATAATCCCCACCAGTTGCTCACCGTCCCAGAGCGCATTATCGCGGAACAGATCCGCATGAATCACGCCGGTCGGTAACGCCTCCACCGCTTCCGGGTGCTGGTCGAGCCAGCCCTGCTGAAAACTCATTTCCTGATCAAGCAGGGCAGCCTGTTCGCCACTTAGAAATGGCTTCACGTTGCCTGCAGTCTGTTTAAACCAGTCAGCACCGCGCGGATTACTTTGCTCAATGTTCTGCTGTTGCCCAGCCAGGTGCAGATCGGCCAGCGCGCTCCCCAGCACCCCGCAGTGTGTGACCGAAGGCGACTCAACCGCCTTGCCCGACAAACGGGTAACCAGTGCAGTAGGTTTGCCGGCCAGCTGACGCAATGCGTCGCCATCGCGTCCCCGGATTGGTCTGGCGGTAGGAACTCCGGCATCTGCCAGTAATTCCATCAAACTAATCGGGAAGCGTAGTTCGGCACCGGTTTGGTGTTCAAACAGGGTCAACACAAACCGGCCCTGATCCGTATCTACAAAGTAATTGGTATTCTCAATACCGGCGGAGATGCCACGATAGTCCTGCAGCTGGCCCACATCGTAGGCACAGAGAAACTCTTCAAGCTGGTCGCCACCAACCTGTGTAAATACCGACATTTTGAATTCCGATCAGATGCCTCGATCACCACTTAAACAGAACCCACTGAGGGGTTACCGGTGGTTGACCGGCCTTGTCAAAGCGACGATCCATGACGCCGTCGCCATCGGTGTCAACCATAAAGTAGGAAGGACCCACCGCAGGCGTGACCCTGACCTTGAACAGCCGACCATTGATGCGATATTCCTCGACGGTATTTTTCCCGGCTTTGCGGATGACCACCTGTGGTTCAAGCTCATCATCTGCGGGTTGGTTGGGGACCACACGACGCCGAAGGTCATCACTATCTACAGCAACCGGTGGCAACACCGGTTCATCCTCAGCTGCGGATACCGGGAGGGCGATCATTACCATTGCCAGTACGGCTGCGAGATATTTCATACCGATTGATTCCATAGATCTACCTGTCCGGCGACTGCAATGTCGCTGCTGAAACCCATAATCCTGTGCCTGCCACGCTGCCGGAAGAATCCAGCCGGGCACAAACGCATTCTAGCCGATGCGACCCGACTCGTCTTCCCGCAGCGACAGAGACAGCAGGCATAATAGCCATTTTCAATGATGCCGTTTGCAGCGTTGCATAGTACCGATTCAGGTCAAATGCACCAGCTACAGAACGGCCCGCTAGCGAGAGATTCCCCCGTGGCCGAGAGCAATTCAACTTCCCCGTCGAACACAGCAAATGGCCCGCTGATCCTGGTGGATGGCTCTTCCTATCTGTTTCGCGCTTTTCACGCCATGCCACCGCTAACCGCCCCTGACGGCGAACCCACCGGGGTGATCTACGGCGTGGTGAACATGTTACGGCGCCTGTTGCAGGAAGTACCGACCAGCCATTGCGCGGTCATTTTTGATGCCAAAGGGAAAACCTTTCGCAACGATATGTTTGACCAGTACAAGGCCAACCGTCCGCCCATGCCGGATGAGTTGCGCAGCCAGATAGCACCAACCCACGAGCTGATCCGCGCCCTCGGTTTTCCGCTGCTGGTCATCGACGAAGTCGAGGCGGACGATGTCATCGGCACGCTGGCGCGCCAGGCCAGTGAACTGCAGATGGAGACGCTGATCTCCACTGCCGACAAGGATATGGCACAGCTCGTCAATGAACATGTGAGCATGATCAACACCATGACCAATGTCACTCTCAATCCCGAGGGAGTGACAGAAAAATTTGGCGTCCCGCCGGAACGCATCATCGACTATCTGACCCTGATCGGTGACACCTCAGACAATATTCCCGGTGTACCGAAAGTGGGTCCAAAAACTGCGGTCAAGTGGCTCAACCAGTTTGGTGATCTCGATACCATCATTGAAAAGGCCGACGAGATCAAAGGCAAGGTGGGAGAAAACCTGCGCGGCTTTCTGGACCAGATCGAGCTGTCGCGACAACTGGTCACGATCAAGCTGGATGTGGAACTGGACCAGGGGCCCGAACAGCTGGAACTGCAACCAGCAGATGTTGAACAGCTGGCCGCGCTTTATCAGCGGTTCGGGTTTAACAGCTGGCTGAAGACCCTCGAAGAGAACAGCGACACCCCCGGTGGACCACGGGTTGCCGCTCAGTCGACGGCAGCCACAGAGACACAAATCGTCAGTCGCGACGGCTACGAAACCCTGTATAGCGAAATCGAGCTCGACCGCTGGATTGACCGACTCGACTCCGCCGAACTGTTCTCCTTCGACCTGGAAACCGACAGCCTCGATTACATGCAGGCCAACATTGTTGGCTGCTCCTTCGCTGTGGAGGCGGGCGAAGCGGCCTACCTGCCAGTCGCACATGACTATCCGGGGGCACCGCAGCAGCTCGACCTGGCGCTGGTGTTACACAAACTTAAACCCCTGCTGGAGTCGGGGCAGAAAAAAATTATCGGCCAGCATTTCAAGTTCGATATGAACGTGTTGCGTCGCTACGACGTGAAAGTGCCAGGGCCAGCCCACGACACCATGCTGGAGTCCTATGTTCTCGACTCCACCGCCAGTCGCCACGATATGGATTCGCTGGCGAAAAAGTACCTCAGTCACTCCACTATCCCCTTTAAAGAGATTGCTGGCAGCGGCAAAAAGCAGCTTACTTTTAACCAGATTGAGATGGAGCAGGCAGCACCCTACGCCGCCGAGGATGCCGATGTCACTCTGAGCCTGCATCAAACGCTCTATCCCCGGCTCTGTGCATTGAGCCGACCACACGAGATCTACAGCGACGTCGAATTACCGCTGATCCCGGTGCTTTCAGCCATCGAGTGCACCGGGGTGAAGATTGATACGGAGCTGCTGCGGGTGCAAAGCGGCGAGCTGGCCAGCGCCGCACTGGAGCTGGAACAGGAGGCCTACGAACTGGCAGAACAGCCCTTCAACATGGCTTCCCCCAAGCAGATCCAGGAGATTCTGTTTGAAAAAATGGGGCTGCCGGTTATTCGCAAAACCCCCAAGGGACAGCCTTCCACTGCAGAGGATGTGCTGCAGGAACTGGCCGAACACTACCGACTGCCGGAGCTGATTCTGGAACATCGCAGTCTGGCAAAGCTGCGCTCCACCTATACCGACAAGTTACCGCAGATGGTCGATCCCGACAGCGGCCGGGTGCACACTTCCTATCATCAGGCGGTTGCCTCTACGGGCCGACTCTCATCCTCAGACCCCAATCTGCAAAACATCCCGATCCGCACCGCCGAGGGCCGGCGTATCCGTCAGGCATTTGTCGCCCCCGCCGGTCACCGACTGATGGCGGCGGACTATTCACAGATTGAACTGCGCATCATGGCCCACCTGTCAGGGGACGATGGGCTGCTTAACGCTTTTGCCGCGGGTGAGGATATCCATCGTGCCACCGCCGCCGAGGTGTTTGGCATGATTCCCGAACAGGTGAGCGGCGAACAGCGGCGCAATGCCAAAGCGATCAACTTTGGCCTTATCTACGGCATGTCCGCCTTTGGCCTGGGCAAACAGCTCGGCATCGGCCGTAATGAAGCGCAGGGCTATATCGACCTCTATTTCAACCGCTACCCCGGCGTCAAAGCCTACATGGATCGGACCCGCGAACAGGCACGGGAGCAGGGCTTTGTGGAAACCGTACTCGGCCGGCGTCTCTATTTGCCGGAAATCAACGACCGCAACGCCCAGCGCCGCCAGTATGCTGAACGCACCGCCATCAATGCGCCGATGCAGGGGACTGCGGCGGATCTGATCAAGCTGGCAATGATCCGTATCCACCACTGGCTACAGACAGAAGCGCCCGAAATTCGCATGATCATGCAGGTGCATGATGAACTGGTCTTCGAAGTGCCGGAAAACCAGATCGATTCATTCACCGCCGTTGTCAACACCATGATGACGGAACAGAACCCGTTGACGGTGCCACTGGAAGTTGAGATTGGCATTGGCGACAACTGGGACCAGGCCCATTAAGATCAATCCGTTGCATTGAGGCTGTTCGCCAACCCGATCTATCAGCATGCCGAACTGTTATCATCTTCTCCCATTCCCTGGTGAGTCCACACCTAAAGTAGTGACCGATAACACGGTGAATTCCACCTGCCAGATTTAAATTTCCAGACCTGATTTCAGAGGAGTAGACCATGACCCCATTCGAGGAACTCAACGCTCCCCGTCAGCTGTTCATTGACGGCGAGTATTGTGATGCCGCCGGCGGCGAACAGTTTGACAACATCAACCCGGCGACCGGCGCCAGCCTCGGTGGCGTGGCCAAAGGCGGTGCCGAAGATATTGATAGAGCAGTAGCGGCGGCCCGACGCGTAATGGACGAAGGCAAATGGGCCAACATGGGTAGCCACCAGCGCGAAGGGCTGTTGCACAAATTTGCTGACCTGATTGAGCAGAACGCCAAAAACCTCGCACTGCTGGAAACCTTTGACACCGGCAAACCTTATAAAGATGCGCTGGCAGTAGATATTCCGCTGTCGGTACAGGTGATGCGTTACTACGCCGGCTGGCCAAGCAAACTACGCGGCGAAACCAACCCGGTGCAGGGCAAGTTTCTCACCTATACCCGCCATGAGCCGATTGGTGTCATCGGTCAGATCGTGCCGTGGAATTTTCCCCTGTTCATGGCGGCGATGAAGCTGGCTCCGGCGCTGGCCGCAGGTAACACCGTGGTCCTGAAGCCAGCCGAACAGACCCCGCTGACCGCCCTCTATCTGGGCCAGCTGCTTAACGAAGCCGGCATTCCTGCCGGCGTGGTCAACATTGTGTCCGGCCTTGGTGGCGATGCCGGGCAGGCGCTGATCACCCATCCTCAGGTCGATAAAATTGCTTTTACCGGCTCCACCACTACCGGTCAGCACATCATGCGCACAGCAGCTGACGGCCTGAAGCGGGTAAGCCTGGAGCTGGGCGGCAAATCACCGCACATTATTTTTGCCGATGCCGACCTGAAAGCAGCATTGCGCGCGATTGGGGCAGCAATTTTCTACAACCAGGGCGAAGTCTGTATTGCCGGGTCACGACTGTTTGTGGAGGAATCCATTTACGACCAGGCCGTCGAGGCCGCACAGACCGCCGCAGAGAAAATGCGTGTCGGCGATCCCTTTGATGAATCGACCCGTGTCGGTGCCCTGGTGTCGCGCGAGCACTTCGAAAGAGTTTGCAAATACGTTGAACTCGGCGTCAGCGAGGGTGCCCAGGTTGCCGCCGGAGGCAATCCGATTGAGACCGATGGCAAGGGCTTTTTCTATCCCCCAACAGTACTTACTGGTGTCAATAACCAGATGAAAGTGGTGCGCGAGGAGATTTTTGGACCAGTGCTGAGCATTATCCCGTTCAAGGACCAGGAGGAGCTGATTGCCCAGGCCAATGACACCCAGTACGGCCTCGCCGCCGGGCTCTGGACCCGCGATATTGCCAAAGCCCACAACGTAGCCCACGCACTGAAAGCCGGCACCGTCTACATCAACGCCTATGGCATTCTCGATGCCAGCGCACCATTCGGCGGTTTCAAGATGAGTGGCATCGGTCGCGAAAACGGCGAAGACGGAATTCGTATGTACACCGAAACCAAAACGGTCTGGACTTCCTTAACCTGATGCGCTGACAGGCGCATCTGACCCCAACGGAGCCGTTCTGCATGTCCAACATCATTGCAACCCGGAATGACAATATTCTGATCCTGGCGTTGAACCGCCCCGAGGTCCGCAACGCCATCAATGCCGAACTGGGCCAGGAGCTGCTGCAGTACCTACGCCAGGCGGCCAGCGACGATGACATACGCGCCATCGTCCTCACCGGCACTGGCGAGCTGTTCTGCTCCGGCGGCGACATCGGCCTGGTCGGAAACTCAACCCCGCTGGAGTTACGCAGCTTCATCAACAACGGTGTGCGGCAGGTCGTACAGCAGATACAGACCATGACCAAACCGGTGCTCTGTGCGCTCAACGGCCCGGTTGCCGGTGCCGGCATTGGCCTGGCGCTCGCCTGCGACCTGGTGATCGCGGTGGAGAACGCGACGCTGGTCATCGCTTTTGGCAAAATCGGGTTAATCCCTGATGGCGACATCATGCAACAACTGGTGCAAAACGTCGGCCTGCTGCGCGCCAAGGAGATTGTGCTTGGATGTGAACCGATCAGCGCCGAACGGGCAGCAGAAATGGGACTCTACAACCTGGTAGTAACAGAACCGCAATTCGATAGCGCTGTCGCCGGTTGGGCGGAACGACTCGCCAACGGCCCCACCCAGGCGATGGGCATTGCCAAGAACATGCTGCGCGAAGCTGCACGCATGCCCTACGATGCGTTTATGGATATGGAATCAAACAGTCAGGGCCTGCTGTTGACCTCAGAAGATCATCAGGAAGGTATCGCTGCGTTCCAGGAAAAACGCACCCCGCGCTTTTGCGGCCGTTAAAAACTCAGAACAGGCAGGAGCTGGCTCATGCAGATCGATTTACGCGACAAGGTTGTCATTGTCACCGGTGGTCGCCAGGGACTGGGCAACGCACTGGTCAGTAACTTTCTTCAGGAAGGCTGCAAGGTGGTTACCTGCAGCCGCGACGCAGAGGCTCTGGCGACAGTAATTGCTGATTGGGAAAGCCGCTATCCGGGGCAGATCGCCGGTGACGGTTTTGATGTCAGTACCCAACCGGGTGTGCAGCAACTGGTCGACCTGACCGTGGATCGTTTTGGCGGTGTCGATGTTCTGGTCAATAACGCGGCCACCACAGCCTCGGGCACCCTGACAACCCTGACCGACGAACAGTGGCAGGGGGAATTCGACATTAAGTTGATGAGCATGGTGCGCACCGCCCGTGCGGTAGCGCCGCTGATGAAACAGCGCGGCGGCGGTAGCATCATCAATATCAATGCGATTTTTGCCCGTCAGCCAGACCTCTCCTTCTACGCGTCCAGCGTGATCAGAGCCGGATCACTGAATCTGACCAAACTGCTGGCCAAGGAGTTTGCGCTCGATAACATCCGCGCTAACGCAGTGGGACTGGGACTCTGCTCAACCGAAGTGTGGGAGAGTTATCACGACCCCGCACAGGGCAGCTATGAAGAGTTTTTGACCCAGAGCGCGGAATTTTATGGGGTACCAATGAAACGGCTTGGCACCCCGCAGGAAATCGCCAATGTCGTGCTGTTTCTCGCCTCCGATCTTTCCAGCTACGTCAGTGGCACCCAGATCGACGTTGACGGAGCAATGGCGGCTTACAGCTGAGCACCCGCTAGCGAATGAAAAACTGGTGGCGAACGAAAAACAGGTGGATTAGTTAGCCGCAGCGGTCTCGGTCGCCGCTGCACCCGCAGCGGCAGCTGGCAGCAGCCCCATCGCCTCAGCTTCCTGATGAGCAAGGCGCTCAATCTCTTCGATTAACCCTTCATGGCTACCGGTAAGGCTGACGGAGGTCATGTAGCGACCGTTGACGATAATCGCCGGCACCCCGGTGATCTGGTAATCACGGGTCAACTTGGCGGCATTGCGGGTCATCGAATCGATGGAAAAAGAGTGGTAGAGCTTGTCGAACTGCTCTTTGGTGACCCCTTCATGCTCAAAAAAACTGCGCAGTAGGCCAACGTTGTTCATATTGAGCTTTTTTTCATGCAGGGCGCGAAACAGGTTCATGTGCACCCGTTCACCCAGTTCGAGCATATCGATCAGATACCAGGCGCGGGCAAGTGGTATCCAGTTATCCCTGAAAATAGCTGGCACCCGCACATATTCCACATAGTCGGGTTTGGTTTCGAGCCATTCCTGCATCACCGGCTCAAGGTCGAAGCAGTGCGGGCAGCCGTACCAGAAGAGCTCAACCACCTCGACCTTGTCACTGACACTGGTCGGCTGTGCGGTGGAGAGCAGCTTGTAGCGCTCAGCGGCAAAAACATTACCTGTCAGCAGTGCCAGTAAAGCACCCGCCCATGCCAGACGTTTTAGCATTTGAACTCCCCTGAACAATCCCGCAGTCACTGGTTATACACCCCGGTTACGGAGGCTGGTGTTTATGATCAATCTCGCAGCGATGAGTTCAACCAACAATTCTGGAAGACCACACCGGCCATCACCGGGACTCTGGCCACACCAGCTTAGTGCAGCCCGCTAACAAATTGCGCTACCGCTTTGATCTCCTGCTCAGTAAGCCGCTGCGCAATCTCGCGCATCATCGACTTGGGGTCGGAGGTACGGCTACCGTCGGCATAGGCCCTGAGCTGCTTTTCTACATATTCGGCGTGCTGACCCTTAAGCGACGGCCAACCAGCAGGGTTATTCCCGGAACCGTCAGGCAGGTGGCAACCCATACATGCGGGCACACTGCTATCAAAATTTCCGCCCCGATAGACCAACGCGCCGAGCTGCACCAGCTCGGGATCGGCCTCGCCGGTGGTCACTTCCTGGCTTGCGAAATAAGCTGCCAGGTCAGCGATATCCTGATCCGACAGATTAGCTACCATCGGCTGCATGCTTGGATCTTCGCGCTCGCCATCACGAAAGGCACGAATTTGCTGGCGCAGATAGTTGACTTTTTGCCCCGCCAGTTTCGGCCAGATAGCGACCACGCTATTGCCATCAGCACTGTGGCAGGCAACGCAGGTGGAGGATTTCGCTTTACCGGCATCAATATCACCGACCAAACCATCTGCAGCGTTCACACCTGCGGTGAACCCAAGGCTGGCTAGAAGAGGCACCAGGAAAACCCGACCCGTGCGAAAAATGGACATTCACCACTCCTGAAAAACTCTACCAATCAATATCAGATATTCAAACACCACAACCGGATAACGGCGGCTGTGGAAAAAACTCCAGCCCCTCAAATCCTGATCACAATTCCATCAGGATCCGACTTTTATACCGCTTAATGGTTGCGCATCGATAATGCAGCCGCCTATTCTAACAGAGGAAGTGGCCTCTATTGAGCCTATTCGCTGCGCAAATCTGGACTCGACCCTGACCCATATTTACAACCGTAATTTCACCTCTTTACCTGACCGATAACCCACCATGTCCAGCATCTTCCGCCAGGCCAGTTTCGAAATCAGCGTTGCCTCGGCCCGCCAGCTTCCTGCCGATGAGGGGTATGAAGTTGCGTTTGCCGGCCGCTCCAATGCTGGTAAATCGAGCGCCATTAACGCCCTCACCGGCAACGCAAGGTTGGCGCGTACCAGCAAGACACCGGGCCGAACCCAGCAGCTGAATTTCTTCCGCCTTGATCCACTGAGAGCAATTGTAGACCTGCCTGGCTATGGTTTCGCGAAGGTACCCGAACGGGTGCGCCAGCAGTGGTATAGCCTGATTGACGGCTATCTGGAAAATCGCCAGGCGTTACGTGGGTTGGTGTTGATTATGGATTGCCGCCACCCCTTCGGCCGCTTCGATGACCAGATTCTTGGTTGGGCGACAGTTGCCCGTTTACCGGTACATATTCTTCTCAGCAAGGCCGATAAACTGGGCAGAAACCAGCAGGCAAACACGCTCAGAACGGTTAGGAAGCAACTCACAGGCATGGAACTTGACGGGTCGGTTCAGCTTTTCTCCGCAACCAGAAAAATGGGGATTGATGAACTTTCAGCAAAACTGGCCGACTGGATGGAGCTGGGGCCATCGGATCCCGCCAGCTAGCAATTAACACCGAACCTGGAAAACCTTTTAAATCAGCTCAAAATCGGTTTTCTTTGCGCCGCAGCTGGGGCAAACCCAGTCATCCGGCAGATCCTCAAACCGGGTTCCGGCCGCAATCCCCTCTTTCGGAATCCCGAGGGATTCGTCGTAGATCTCGCCACAATAGATACATCGCCATCTGCGCACGTGTAGTTACCTCTAAATTAATCAGATTTAGCCGGTCATAAAAAACCCCACGGCCCTTCCCTGGGCCGCAGGGTTTCAACCGATTAACAGCACAGCTTTAGCGCAAACCAGCTACGCCTGGGCCGGCTGAGCGGCCTGGTTGGCATGGAAGCTGCGGTGAACATCCATGTTGTCCGGCTCCAGGCCAAATGCGGTCTGGTAACTGACGTCATGCCTGGTCAGCTGTTCTTTGCGCAAATCCCAGACCTTATGCATCTTGTAAAAAGGCACGGTGGGATAGAGGTGGTGAATCAGATGATAGTTCTGGTAGACCATCAGCGGTGTCAGCAGCCACTCCCAGCCCATGCGCATGGTCGTCGCCAGAAAGGGGTCCTCCTGCTGGCTGACGATACCGGGGTGATGGGGCAGGATCACAAACACCACATCAATCAGGAACAGCCCGATGCGGGTCGGAATAAACCAGAGCATGAACACCTCAAGGGCATATCCATAGTAAATAGCAGCCCCCAGCACCGGCACCACGATGCCAACGTAGAGCAGGAAAGTCGGCATGAACTTGCGCACGAATTGACCACCGTTGCGGAAGTAGTAATACATGTAATAGCCGTCAAAAATAGCCCAGCGTACCGGCGCCTGCCATTTCGGAGAGGTATGGGTAAACCAGTCAGGGTCGATATCGGCATTGGTATACATGTGGTGCTGCATATGCAACCAGCGCAAAATCGGCATCGGCGCATAGGGAAACAGAAACAGCAAACCAATCGTTCCGATGAAGTCGTTGAAAAACCGGTTGGAGGAAATCGCCCGGTGTGACGAGTCGTGAATCACACTGAACATCCCATAACTGGCCATGCCGTTGATCAACGCGCCGAGCCACAGCGATATGGTCCCGTTCAATGCCGCCACCCAGGTGGCGACGATCACAGCCACCATTACAAAACAGAGGATCGTGGTCGGCCAGGCAATTTTGGGCGACGCCTTGTACTCGCCCATCAGCCGTTTTTCCTCTTGTCTAGTTACTGCTGTCATCACTATTTCTCCCACTACTAACCTGTTGCAAGCTGCTCTCAAGGGGCCAAACTGCCCCAGCACAACACGACTCCATAGCTTGGGCCGGTGCTGACATTCCCGTCGCTTCCCTTTTTAACGGCAGAATGAACCCTTACTTAACGTTCGTTTATCTCATGATATTACAACCCAATTCCCGATGCAGATCAATTATTCGGTAACAATCCCATCAACGCGGAAACTACAGACCGCCAAGGTCGGGCAGCCACGCCGGCTTCGCCTCCGGCATTACCAGAAACTCCGGGTTCAACAGGGAATCCTTCTGGTTATAGACGAGGGGTTCTAGGTTAAGGTCCAACACCACTCCGCCCGCGCCCAGGACTACCGCATGGGCCGCCGCCGTGTCCCATTCGCTGGTTGGCCCCAGCCGCGGATAGAAATCCGCGCTGCCCTCCGCAACCATGCAGAGCTTCAAAGAGCTGCCGGTTGGTAACGCTTCATACTCACCCAACCGATCCAGCAGCTGGTCGAGCCGTTCGCCGCGATGGGAACGACTGCAGACCACCGTCAACGCCGACCCGGGTAAGGCGCGCTTGACTTCCAGACGCACCGGTTCCGCATTCGCCTGCTGTCGCCAGCTGCCACCACCCTGCCAGGAAAAATAGGCGATCCCGGTGACAGGTACATAGACCACACCCAGTATCGGTACACCCCTCTCTACTAGCGCTATGTTGACGGTAAATTCGCCGTTGCGCTTGATGAACTCCTTGGTGCCGTCGAGTGGATCGATCAACCAGTAGGTGGACCAGCTGGAGCGGGTAATGAAATCGATCTGCGCACCCTCCTCAGAGAGTACCGGAATGGAGCTGTCCAGCTGTTGCAGGCCGGCCACGATCTCATTGTGTGATGCCTTGTCAGCAAGAGTCAGCGGCGAATCGTCATCCTTCAGCTCCACTTCAATTTCACCTTCATAAACTTTCAGGATCTCGGCGCCGGCGCTGGCCGCAATACGCGCCGCCTGCTGGCAGTAATCTTTCAGATTCATTTCACTCTCTCAGCAAAACAGGGAGGGATCTGCGCGGGCGCTGAAGTTTCATCTTGCGGACCCCCACAGACGGTGCATTGGCCGGGCTAGTGTACAATTCTGAACGTTTTTCCCACCCTCTGCCGACCAGAATTCACCCCCTATGGACGATACCATTGCCAACCTGCTGGACCGGTTTGAAGCCCTGCTGGCACGTGCAGAACAGCTATTGCCAGAACCGGCCAGCGCGCCCGACTGGGAGCGGTCAACCGCCTTTCGCTGGCACCGCAGGGGGGATTCGGGCTGGCTCGAATCGCTGCAAAGCACCGATCCCATTACGCTGAACCACCTGGTTGGCATAGATCGCCAGAAACACACCGTCACCCGCAACATCGAACAGTTTCTTGCTGGTTTGCCAGCCAACAACATGTTGCTGTGGGGTGCCCGCGGTACCGGTAAATCATCATTGCTAAAAGCGTTGTTAAATCAGTATGCGCGGCAGGGATTAAGGGTGATTGAAGTTGATCGGGTCGACCTGCTGCAGCTACCGCAGATCACGCAGATTATCACCGGCCGGTCGGAACGGTTTTTACTCTATTGCGACGACCTCTCTTTTGAAGCAGGAGATCCGGGCTACAAGGCGCTGAAGGTGGTGCTCGACGGTTCATTGACCACCGGCGGCGATAACCTGCTGGTCTGCGCCACCTCCAACCGTCGTCACCTGATGCCAGAACCGGCCAGCGACAATCTCGCCACTACCCACGATGACGGCGAAATTCATTTTGGCGAAGGAGTGGAAGAGCGGATATCACTCTCCGACCGTTTTGGGCTCTGGCTCGCCTTTCACCCATTTGATCAGCAACAGTACCTGCAGGTGGTCGACCACTGGCTGGGCCAGTTTGGCCATGGCGATCAATTCGACGCAGCCCGCGAAGAGGCGCTACGCTGGGCGCTGACCCGTGGCTCGCGTAGCGGCAGAACTGCCTGGCAATTCTGTCGAGACTGGGTGGGCCGGTCCGGCCTCCAACAGGGCGGGCGGTTATGAAGATCAACTTCAGCAAAATGCAGGGACTCGGCAATGATTTTATGGTGGTCAACAACCTCCAGCTGGGCTGGCAACCCACTGCCGAACAGATCTGCTCGCTTGCTGATCGCCATTTTGGCGTCGGTTTTGACCAGCTACTGCTGATTGAAACCCCAGGCGCAGGCAGTGAAGCCGATTTTGCCTACCGCATTTTCAACGCAGACGGTGCCGAAGTGGAGCAGTGCGGCAACGGCCTGCGCTGTTTCGCCCGTTATGTTTATGACCACCGCCTGACCAACAAAAATACACTCACCGTCGAGACCCGCTCCGGTCAGTACCAGCCGAGCCTGCTGGCCGATGGCAACGTCAAGGTTGATATGGGCCGGCCACAGTTTGCACCAGCGCAGATTCCCTTCACGGCACCACAGCAACAACTCGACTACCAGCTTGAACTCGACCAGCGGTCGGTTAAGGTTGCGGTGCTGTCGATGGGCAACCCCCACGCTGTGACACAAGTGGACGATCTGCAGACAGCGCCGGTAGAACAGCTGGGCGCTCAAATTAGCAACCACCCCCTGTTTCCTAACGGCGTCAATGCTGGTTTCATGCAAATTATCGATCGCAACCATATCCAACTGCGGGTTTACGAACGTGGTGCCGGTGAAACGCTGGCCTGTGGCAGCGGCGCCTGCGCAGCAGTGGTCGCGGCAAACCGGTGGGGACTGGTGGATACTGAAGTCGAAGTTCAACTGCGCGGGGGAACGCTGGCCATTCGATGGCACGGAGATGAGGTTAAAATGGCCGGACCCGCCGTCGAGGTGTTCCAGGGAGTGATCGACCTATGAGTGATCCTGAAGCGCAGAAAACCAGCTCCGTGCAGACCCTGAGTCTGACTGCGGATGCGGTTAAAGACTACCTGTTACAGAACCCTGATTTTTTCCTCAAGCACGCGTCACTGCTGGAAAACCTGCGCATCCCCCATGGCGAGCGCGGTACCGTTTCCCTGGTCGAACGACAGATCGCACAGCTGCGTGATCGTAACCAGAAACTGGAGCGTCACCTGCAGCAGTTTATCGAAAATGCCGACGCTAACCAGGCTGTTTACGACCGCATTGGCGAACTTGCGGTAGCGCTGGTGGAAACCGATTCACTCGAATCACTGCTACAGACCCTCTGCAACCATCTTGCCGACCACTTTTCGGTCGACGCAGTGGCGGTAGAGCTACCAGACGATGGACTCAACCCGTTGCCGGAGATCGCACATCCCGCCAGCGGCCCCGACACCGTATTCGATAAACCCTACCTGGGCGAACCGCCCGATTCGATAGAGGTGGCATCGCTGTTTGGCGAACGCGGCGCAGAGATCCAGTCGGTTGCCATCCTGCCGCTGACAGGCGTGGCGGCGGGCGGACTGCTACTACTTGCCAGCAATGAGCATGAGCGCTTTCGCCCCGACCTGGGGACTCGCCTGCTCACCCAGGTGGCAGCATTGTTGTCAGCGCTGCTGGGACGTTATCTGAACCCGTTAAACCCGGAATAACCCCATGTCCGATAGTGACACCATTGTCGCGGACTATCGGGCGCAATAACCCATGGACCCGCGGTCGACAGACCAGCTGAACCGCTTTTGCCACTACCTGCGCAACGTCAAAAATTACTCACCCCACACCGCCAGCAACTACGCCCGCGACCTGCGACAGGCTGCCAATTACTGCGATGAACACCAACTGACGACCTGGCAACAGCTTACTCATCAGGACGTACGCCGCTTCGTCGGCTGGCTGCGCAGGCAGGGCAAAAGCAGCCGATCGATTTCACGCGCTCTGTCCGCACTTCGGGGACTCTACCGCTATCTGTTGCGGGAAGGGTTTTGCGACCACAACCCGGCCAATAAAATCAGCACCCCGAAGGCGCCACGGAAACTGCCTACCACTCTCGATGTTGATCAAACCAGCCAGCTTCTTGATGGAGAAGCAAACAGCACCCTGGAGATCCGCGACCTGGCGATGATGGAACTGTTTTACTCTTCCGGTCTGCGCCTGAGTGAACTGCAGCAGCTCGACCTGAACCAGCTGGAGATGGAAAACGCTGCGGTTACCGTCACCGGCAAGGGCAACCGCCAGAGACGTTTACCGGTGGGGCGTCAGGCGTTGCTGGCTCTGCAACGATGGCTCAAAATTCGCAGTGAACTGGCCAGCACGCGAGAGCCGGCGCTGTTTGTCAGCCAGCGCGGTAACCGTATTAGCACCCGCTCAATTCAGCTGCGGTTAAAAAAGTGGTCGGCGATTAAAGGTCTGAGACAGCCACTCCACCCACATATGTTGCGCCACTCCTTCGCCAGCCACCTGCTTGAGTCGAGTGGAGACCTGAGAGGGGTACAGGAACTATTGGGCCATGAAAACCTGTCAACAACCCAGATATACACCCACCTCGACTATCAACACCTGGCCAATATCTACGACAAATCCCACCCAAGAGCAAAAAAGAAAAAATAGCGGTTATAGAACCTATTTTTCAGCATGAAACCATTTCACGCCCTTTTTAACACCACCGATCATCTAAATTCTAGCCTTGATGTGGGTAAACAGACCAATGAAATCCAGCTGTCGCTCTTTAAGAACTCCCCAGCAACAGCCTCCAAACCTAGACACAAGGCACCCCCGGTCAGGCCATCGGCACTTCAGCTCTTGAAATCAGCGCCAAAACCTCCATATTTAGTCGCCACAGACTCAAACACACCCACCACCCGCGGCCGATGAACGGCTTTAGCCAGATCGCAGAAGACGGATGGTGCGAGCAGGAGCAGAAATCTTTTGGAACAGTACCGGGGCACAACCATCCTCTCCGTTCGACGGGGAGACCAGGTGGTCATCGGCGGTGACGGCCAGGTCACCCTGGGCAACACCGTGGTCAAAGGCAACGCACGCAAAGTGCGCCGGCTCTATCACAATAGAGTACTGGCCGGCTTCGCCGGCGGTACTGCCGATGCTTTCACCCTGTTCGAACTGTTTGATGCCAAACTCGAAAAACACTCCGGTAACCTGACTCGCGCAGCCGTTGAGCTGGCCAAGGACTGGCGCACTGACAAGATGTTACGCCGTCTGGAAGCACTGCTCGCGGTTGCCGACGCCACCGCCTCGCTGGTGATCTCCGGTAACGGCGATGTGATCGAGCCAGAGAACGGGCTTATCGCCATTGGCTCGGGCGGCCCCTTTGCACAGGCAGCGGCGACCGCCCTGCTCGACCACCCATCACTGGATGCCCAACAGATTGTCGAACGGGGCCTGCAAATTGCGGCGGACATCTGCATCTATACCAATCACAACCGCACCATAGAAGTGCTATCTACAGCGGAAGATCACCCTTGATGAACGCCAACGAATCCACACCGAAGCTGGTCGACGCGATCGCGGCGATGACCCCGCGCGAGATTGTCCATGAGCTGAACAAACACATCGTCGGCCAGGACGATGCCAAACGGGCAGTCGCCATCGCCCTGCGAAATCGCTGGCGACGCATGCAGCTAGATGATGAGCTGCGCAGCGAAGTGACACCCAAGAACATCCTCATGATTGGCCCTACCGGAGTCGGCAAGACCGAGATTGCCCGCCGTCTGGCAAAACTCTGCAACGCACCCTTTATCAAGATTGAGGCAACCAAATTCACCGAAGTGGGCTATGTTGGGCGGGATGTTGATTCGATTATCCGCGACCTTGCCGATGTCGCGGTAAAACTGACCCGCGAAGAAGCGGTCAAGAAGGTTCGGCGTCGCGCCGAAGATCTCGCCGAAGAGCGTATTCTCGACATTCTGCTGCCTCCGCCACGGCGGCTGCCCAGCGAGGAAGCCAGCGAATCTGACGACCGCGACCAGGAGACCCGGCAGAAATTCCGCAAAAAACTGCGCGAGGGAGATCTTAACGACAAAATCATCGAGATCGAGCTCAGCGCGCCATCCGTCGGCGTGGAGATCATGGCCCCGCCGGGCATGGAAGAGATGACCCAGCAGCTGCAGGGAATGTTCCAGAACCTCTCCAGCAACCGCTCACAGACACGCCGCGTGCGCGTTGAAGAAGCGTTGAAACTACTCTGCGACGAAGAGGCATCACAACTCATTGATGAGGATGAGATCAAACGACGCGCGGTGGAAAACACCGAGCAGAACGGCATCATCTTCCTCGACGAGATCGACAAGGTGACCCAACGTAGCGACAGCCGAGGCAGCGGCGGCGGCGAAGTTTCCCGCGAAGGGGTGCAACGCGACCTGCTGCCGCTGGTGGAGGGCTGCAGTGTGTCAACCAAATACGGCACGGTCAAAACCGACCATATCCTGTTTATCGCCTCCGGTGCCTTTCACCTGGCCAAGCCTTCCGACCTGATACCGGAACTGCAGGGACGACTGCCGATCAGGGTCGAATTGCAGGCGTTGCGGGTAGAAGATTTTGAGCGCATTCTGGTTGAACCGGACGCTTCATTGACCGAACAGGCAAAGGCCATGCTGGCTACCGAAGGTTGCCAGCTCAGTTTTACCGCTGAGGGCATCAAACGGCTCGCGCAAACCGCCTTCGATGTGAACGAAACCACAGAAAATATCGGTGCCCGCCGGCTTCATACGCTAATCGAGCGCCTGCTGGAGAACATCTCTTTTGATGCACCCGATCAGCCGGACACAACCATCGAAATAGATGCCGAGTATGTTGACCAGCAGCTACACGATTTAGCCGTGGACGAAGACCTGAGCCGCTATATTCTGTAGCGCCGGGGGGGCAACCTGCCCGGTCAGCGTTTGCCGACCCGGTCAGGGCAGCGCCATAACCCTGCACTGCAACCACCAGAACAGATACACTGAACCCTGAACCGTAGCATTGGCTACAGTCGGCAACAGCAACACCTATAAAAACTGTTCAGGGCGGAACCTCTCATGGCTGACGATCAGCGGCAAACCACACATTTCGGTTTTGAAGAGCTGCCGGTAGCAGAAAAAACCGGGCGAGTCCGCGAAGTTTTCGACTCTGTCGCCAGTAACTACGACATCATGAACGACTTGATGTCATTTGGCCTGCACCGGATCTGGAAACGGTTTGCGACCGGACTCAGTGGCGTGC
>JBPEXY010000112.1:0-9478 GCA_052031065.1 Immundisolibacteraceae bacterium
CAGCCAACGCCACCTTGTTGAAGAAGGTAGCTCACCGGAACAGCAGTTTCGAATTGACATGGGCTATCAGACCACACCATCGACCCGGATCGACCTTGCCCTGCGTCATGTCGACCAGCTGGCTGCCCTGAATGTGGACAGTTATACCGAGCTGGATGCTCATTTAAACTGGCAGCTAACTCCCAAACTGGATCTCTCTCTGGTGGGTCGTAACCTGCTGGACAAACAACACCCGGAGACCAGGCCCTCATTTTTTGCCACTGAGCTCACCGAAAACGAACGTCAATTCCATCTACGCGTGAACTACCGGTTCTGAATCCATGAGCGCCGTTCATTTTCTCTGGATTGCCGGTAGACAACGGCTGCCCCGAACGCTGTTGGGGGCACTGCTACTGATTTTGTTCATGCCGTTAGTGAAGGCAGAAACGTTTACCGAGAGTCAGGTAAAAGCAGTCTATCTCTACAACTTCGCTAACTTTGTCCGCTGGCCAGAGACAAGCTTCCAACCGCACCCGGAGGAATTTCATTTTTGTAGTTATGAAGCAGACCATGAGGTAGTGCAGCATCTGCAGAGGCTGACAGCAGGGGAGACAATCAACGGCCGCAGACTCGTCGTGCGCACCCTTGACTCGGGAGAACCACCGCTGGAATGCCAGCTTCTGTTTGTCAGCGATCTGCGCACAGAAACCGGCTACGGCCAAATCCCCGGGCTGCTACTGGTCAGTGACCAGGAAAACTTTGTTGCCAGCGGTGGCATCATCGAACTGAGAACCTTAAACAGCCGGATACGCCCGCTGATTCAGGTCGACCAACTGGATCGTGCAGGCTTATCCGCTAGTTCACAGCT
The DNA here is from genome assembly GCA_052031065.1 of Immundisolibacteraceae bacterium. Taxonomy (GTDB): domain Bacteria; phylum Pseudomonadota; class Gammaproteobacteria; order Immundisolibacterales; family Immundisolibacteraceae; genus JBPEXY01. The sequence continues at coordinate 848 of JBPEXY010000112.1, forward strand.
ATTGCGGCTTTCTGACCGCCAGACTGACTGACCGGGACGGCAAGGTGAACTGGATTCTCAAACTTCCGATCCGCTCAAAGATTCTGGCGATGATCAGTATTGCCGGGTTAAACGCGATGCTGATCATTTTTGTCGCACTGATCTACAACAGCTGGCAGCAGCAGCGCGAAGCTCTGGTGGACTCCCTGGAGATACTCGGTCAAAGTACCGCTGTTACCATCAGCGCCGCCGTCGCCTTTGAAGACACGCTCACCGGCAGGGAAATTCTCTCCTCGCTGTCGAGCCACCCGGCCATTACCCGCGCGGTGGTCCGTTACAATGATGGTCGCCTGTTTGCGCAGCTCTACGCCGGGCAACAACCCACACCGAAGACTCCGATCGACCAGCACGCTGCCCCACAGGGCAATCAAACTCCGGCTACCGGCAACGCTTTCTATCTGCCCCTGGTGGAGTTAGCGCTTTCACAATCGGCCCGCTACCTGTCGACAGAGCAACCCATTCGCGTCAACGGCAAACCGGTTGGCTCCATCCTGCTTGAAGCGACCCTCACCGGTGTTTATCGGTCGATCATTGAGCAGACCTTTTTTCATCTCGCCGTATTTGTCGTCGGATTTATCTTCGCCGCCCTGCTAGTCAACAGACTGCAAAAAGTCATTTCCGGGCCGATCACTGACCTGACAGAGAAGATGCGTAGTATCTCCGACAGCAATGACTACACGTTGCGAGCCGTGGTGGAAAACCCGGATGAACTCGGCGACCTGACTCAACGTTTCAACGAAATGCTCGAACAGATCGAGATTCGCGATACCGCCCTGAATGAGGCGCGTGATCAGGCCGACGACGCCAACCGCTCCAAATCACAGTTTCTTGCCAACATGAGCCATGAAATCCGCACCCCGATGAACGGTATGCTGGGCATGGCGGAGCTTCTTGAAAACACCAAACTTGACCCTAAGCAGCTGCGCTATCTGCAAATCATCCGCAGTTCAGGTGAGGCTCTGCTCAATGTGATTAACGACATACTCGATTTTTCCAAAATCGAGGCTGGCAAAATGCATCTCGAACAGATTCCATTCGACCTGCGGAGTCTGATTGATCAAACCAGCGATCTGGTCAATGATCTGGCGGAAAAAAAGAGCAACCGGCTAACCGTTAGTTTCCCGGGAAATGACCCGGTCCATCTGATCGGAGATCCAACACGGGTCCGTCAGGTCATCAGCAATCTGTTAACCAATGCAATCAAGTTTACCGAGCATGGCAAGATAGAATTGTCGGTGCTCATCGCCGCTCGCAGTTCCAGCAGTGCCAGGTTAGTCGAAATTTCGGTCAGTGATACGGGTATCGGCATTGCCGAAGAGAAGCTGCAATCCATTTTTGAGGCTTTTACCCAGGCCGATGGATCAACGACCCGACAGTTTGGTGGCACCGGATTGGGGCTGGCGATCTCCAGTCAACTGGCGCAGCTGATGAACGGTAGCCTGACCGCCACCAGCCTTCCCGGTAAGGGTTCCACCTTTACCTTCTCCTTCGCCGCCGAGCCCTGTTCTGCTCTGGTGATCCCCAAAACGGGACCAGTAACGCTCGAGGACCGCCGTTTTCTGGTAGTCGATGATCTTGAGGAAAACCGTCAACTACTCACGGAGCAACTAAACAGATGGAATTGCCAGATTGACATAGCGGCAAGCGCAACTGAGGCATTGCAACTGGCAATTGCAGCAAGCCAACGCCAGCAACCCTATGATGTAGCGCTGATCGACTTCAACATGCCGGAGATTGACGGCAAAGAGTTAACGCAGACGCTGAAAAAACTCTCGGCAACCCGTGATACGAAGGTGATCATGATCAGTGCCGACTGTTCCCTGTCCCTCGACGAAGTACGCAACGCAGGCGCTGTCACCCTGCTGGGTAACCCGCTTGACGAAGGGACTCTGCGGACAACATTGACAGAGATTTTCGGTCACTATCCTGAGCAGCTGGTACCGGCGACACTCGGGACACTGCCCTCGGAACAACACAGCGTACTCCTTACCCAGCCGATATTGCTGGCAGAAGATAATGAAGTAAACCAGGAAGTTGCCAGAGACATGCTTGAGGCGATAGGCGTTAGCGTCGACATAGCGTCCAACGGCGCCGAAGCGGTGGAAATGGTTAAACAGACCCCTTATCCACTGATACTGATGGATATCCACATGCCGGTAATGGACGGCCTCGAAGCCACCGCCAGGATTCGTGAGATCGATGCAAGCAACGGCACCTATACCCATATCGTGGCATTGACTGCCAATGCCATGCAGGGAGACCGCGAACGCTTTCTGGCCGCCGGTATGGATGATTACCTCGGCAAGCCCTTTCAACAGCAGATGTTACGGGAGCTGTTGCAACGCCAGGTCATCGCCATGAGTCTTGACTCGTCTCCAGACCCGCTTCCGGCGCCAGTTGAGAAGGTAGAAACAGAACCGCCGTCTGCCACTACAACCAACGAATCCAGTACCCCTGAAGTAGCTGACCAGGATACCGACAAGGAACCCGACATGCCCACTCAACCTGCTCTCGATCCGGACACCATCGCCCAGTTGCGGGAATTCTACCGCGATGAACGTGCCGTAAAGCTGGAGCGGCTGATCAACATTTATCGTGACACTTCAGCTGATTCACTGACCGACCTGCAACGCGGTGTCGGCGGCGATGACGCCGACACCATCGCCTCGGCAGCACATAAAATGAAGTCGTCCAGCGGCAATCTCGGTGCTCTCAAGCTTGCCTCCCTGCTCGAAGCGATGGAGCAAAAAGCACGTAGCCAACAGCTCGGCGGCGCTGTCGCCGAACTGGAACAGATTAAACAGGAATATCAAAACGTGCTGACCGATCTTGACCGGGTCTGTAAAGAGCTGGTTGTTCACTCCTGAGAAGCGCCGACCACCTCACGCGACTGCGCCAACATCTGTCCGGCGGATTGACGCAGGAACATCAGGTCGGCGCCCAGCAGAATAAACTGGAAACCCTGGTCGACCAACGGTTGCACCTGGTCTGCAGAAAGGGCAAAGGTTCCGGCGACCGCACCGGCCTGTTCACAGGCGGCGACAATTTTACGCCGGGCATCGATCATCGACGGATGGTCAAACTGACCCAGCACACCGAGGGCAGCGCTCATATCAAGCGGGCCCAGCAGAGCAACATCAACCCCCTCAACAGCAACAATTGCATCGATATTCGCAAGTGCTTCCGGGGTTTCAATCTGCACGGCAAACAGCAGGTTGTGGTTAGCATAACCGACGAACTCCGGCATCGGCATGGCGCCGAAACCGGCCTGTCGCGGCATCGACAGGCCGCGGGTACCGTCTGGCGGGTAACGGGCAGCAGCGACCGCTTCCTCTACCTCCTCGACTGACCGGACATTGGGCAGAATAATTCCTGCCGCGCCAGCATCGAGCAGTCGGCAGACATCCCTGGAGTGACAACCAGGAACACGCACGATCGGACAGATCCCACTCACTTCAGCAGCCCGCGACAGGTTTTCCATAGCGGCCGGTGATAACGGGCTGTGCTCCCCATCGAGCATCACAAAATCGTAACCCACGTGACCGAGAATCTCCGTGATCGCCGGTTCAGGCACCGCCTGCAGGTAACCAAACTGCACCAGGCCCTGATGAATTTTTTCCTTGACCTTATTGACTGCGAGCATAACCATTCCTGTTCAGATAGAGGGGCCGGTCGAATGACGTAAGAGCGACTTCAGCCAGTCCAGATTATTTATTGAATCATCGCCACATCGGTCCACCCGGATCAATATTCGTATTACCCGCATTAGCCGCGCCAGTCACACCAGAGCGCCGCAAATTGCCCGGAGCGCCTGTCGGGAGTGACATGACCCCTATGCCCGACCAACCGAACAGCCCCCCGGCGATACTGATCGTTGACGATAACCCGGTCAACGTCAATCTGCTATCAGCAATGCTGTCCGGAATGGACATCCACCCGCTTACCGCAACCAATGGTCTGCAGGCGGTAGAACTCGCCCGCAACAGCAAATTTGACCTGATTTTGATGGATCTGCAGATGCCGTTGATGGACGGCTACCAGGCCGCAGCACTGATCCGGGCTGAGGGTGGGCTGCACCAGCCTCGAATTGTGGCAGTTACGGCCACCCTCTGGGGTGAGGAACAAGCCGATAGCCAACCCCGACCTTTCGATGAGGTCATTTTCAAACCCGTTGACTTTGCCACGCTGGAACAGTTAATCGAGCGCTGGCTTTCGGTTCCATACCAGGCAACTTCCGCGGTTAACCCCCCACCGCTTAGCAGCCAGACACCGGGCGAACCGCTGTCAGCACTCGATGAGACAGCTCTGCAGCAGCTACTCAACCAATATCCACAGCGGCGCCGGGAGCAGTTAGCGGAACTGGTCACCCTGTTCGTCGAATCATCAGAACAGATCATCAGTGACCTTAAACGCGCTGTAGAGAACGGCGACCTGAAAACCGTGGAGCGCAACGCTCACGCGCTAAAATCCAGTTGCGGCAATCTCGCCGCGATAAAACTGATGGAGACCTGCGCAGAACTGGAACGAGATTGCCATTCGCTTACCGCAAACCAGCAGCAGGCACTGCTGGCAAGGCTTCTGGAACAGTACATTGCGGCCAAAACCGCGCTGCTAACCCTCCCAGACGCTAACTGAAAAAGATGTATCCCGCCGCCAACGACGACTCTCAAAGCAGGTTGATTAACTCAACCTCTAGAGCCGCGCTGGTCACCGTTAGCAGCGCCACCGACACTGGCAGTTTGAATCGACGACGACCGGCGCTGCCGGGGTTGAGCCACCGAAGCGCCGGCCCATTTTCCTGACCCCTGTCATCCCACTCGGGGCGATGAGAGTGGCCGTAAACCACCAGGTCGTAATGTTTCATGGCCATTTGGTCGGCGCTCTGATCACGGTCATGGCAGAGCAATATCCGCCAGCCATCAATGTTCACCGCTTCGGTCTCATTGAGCTGTCTGGCCCACGGTTGGCCCAGGTCGACATTGCCCCTCACTGCAGTGACTGGTGCTATCGCTTCCAACTGCGCAATGACGCCCCCCTTGCCGATATCACCGGCATGCAGAATCTGATCCACTTCGGCAAATATCTTCAACACTTCCGGCCGGACCAGACCATGGGTATCACTGATTACCCCGACCAGGGTCTTCATTCACTCAGCACCTCGGCGACCCTGGTTACCCGCACCAAAGAGTCACTGCGCGCGCCATCCACCATCAACGCTGAGGATCGTGCCGGTGATATAGGCGGCCTCCGCAGAAGCCAGAAACAGAATCGAACTGGCCACCTCTTCAGGCTCGCCCCACCGACCCAGCGGTGTCCTGCCAGCGATCATCGCGCCAACCTGATCATCATCACTGAGACCTTCGGTCATGCCGGTCAACAGGCCACCCGGTGCGACACCATTTACCCGTACACCCTGTTCAGCATATTCGCAGGCAACCTGTTTGATCAGACCAACGGTACCAAATTTGGACACCGTGTAGGCGGTACCCCCACCACCGGCGCCCAAACCGGCGATGGATGCGGTCATGACTATATTGCCCTGACTCTCGATAAGTGCCGGCAGGGCTGCCCGACAACCATGAAAATAGCCTTTAAGATTGACATTAATCACCTGGTCCCAAAGGGTATCGGTGGTTTCCATACAGCTGGCGAAACCGTCAAAAACCCCGGCATTATTGACAAAAACATCCAGCGATCCATAGGCTCCAAGGGTATCGTTAACCAGCTGCTCAACACTGTGCCAGTGGCTTGTATCGACCTGCAGGAACAGCCCATCGCCACCGCGCCGGTTGATCTGCTCGACCACCTGCGCGCCATCCTCTTCAATCACATCAGCGACCACCACCTGCGCCCCTTCACGGGCAAAAGCCTCAGCCGTCGCCTTGCCAACCCCTGAACCCCCACCGGTCACAATCACCGTTTTATTGTTAAATCGCGCCATCTGTTCACTCCAGTTTGCTGCAGTCCGAAATCAAAAAATTCGCTGTTGGCGATATAACACTCTGCGCTCACCAGCTACCACTACGCAGAGCGATGCGGCAACTCAATATCGTTAATCTGGCCAGCATCGGGATCGTCGGCAAGCCTGCGGTCAATCGCCCCTTCGCTATGAGCGACCAGGCAGGCCACCACCGCATCGCCATTCACATTGATCGCAGTGCGCATCATATCCAGCAACCTGTCAACACCGATAATCAGGGCAATACCCTCGACCGGCAAACCCACCTGATTGAATACCATCGCCAACATAATTAATCCAACCCCTGGTACTCCCGCCGTGCCGATCGACGCCAGCACCGTCATTCCGACCACCGTTAGATACTGCTGCAGCGACAGATCGATGCCATAAATATTGGCAATAAAAACCGTCGCCACCCCCTGCATGATTGCGGTGCCATCCATATTAATGGTGGCACCGAACGGTACGGTGAACGAAGCAACTGAATTACTTACCCCCATGCGCCTTTCAACAGACTGCAAGGTTACCGGTATGGTCGCATTCGAGCTGGAGGTACTGAAAGCAAAAACGAGCACCGAACGCATCTTGCGCAGAAACAGCAAAGGGTTGATACCAGCACCGAAACGTAACAACAGGCTCTGGGTAAGCAAAAGGTGCAACAACAGCACCCCGGTGACTGACAGAAAATAGTCAAGCATCGGCAAAACCAGCCCAATCCCCTGCTGGGCAAAGGTTTTGGCAAGCAGACAGAAGACCCCTAACGGCGCCGCTTTCATCACCAGCGTCACCACCTGCATCATGACCTCATTGAGATGCTCGACGTTGCGTGCAAGCGCCTTGCCCGGCTCCCCGGCCATGAGCATGGCAAGCGCGAACAGAATCACGAAAAAAATGATCTGCAGCATTTCACCCTGGGCAAAGGCAGCCACCGGATTGCTGGGTAACAGGTTGACAACAACCTCGGTAAAAGGTGGTGCCTCAGGAGGGATAAAGGCTGAAGCCACCGCCAGGGCAGGTCGATCCGCTCCAGACCCGGGGGCTGCTATCAGGGCGACCAGCAGCGCCAGTGAAATCGCGGCGACCGTGGTTAACAGATAAAGCAAAAAAGCCTTGATCCCGACACGACCCAGAAGCGCAATATCGCCGAGACCACAGACACCGCTGATCAGCGAGAATGTGACCAGCGGCACCACCACCATTTTCAGCGCATTGAGAAAAAGGCCGCCAATCAGCGAGAAGCCCCCGTCAACAAGATAACGGTCAGACCACTGCCGCCAGGCCAGATCGGCGGGCAGCTGGTGAAGCAGGCTGCCGACTACCAGCCCGACAATCATGGCGATGAGAACCCTGTTGGTTAACGACATGGTTATTTTATCTACCGGTTTAATTTAAGTTCGGTACGATTATCCGCAATAATAAAGGCTGTCCGTCAGATTGTCTCAACCATCCAGTGGCTTATGGCCAGTGGCTTATGGCCAGTGACTTATGGCAGTCGTATTCCGCCCTCTATCGTTGCCAGTAGAGATGCGCTAGCCGCTGACAAGCCTGTAAAGGATCTCTTCCCACCGTCGATGAACGTCCGACTCACCAATTTTTCGCTGGTGCGCTGCTGCCAGCACCTGTTAGCCAACATCAACCTTTCTGCTGGTGGAGACAACGCCCTGTTACAGTGGTTACAACCCCTTGTGGTGGCAGGAGTCATCGGGGTGCTATGTGCACCGCTTGACGCCACAGCAGAGACCCCACCGGAGTCGGCACAGCGGTTGAAATTTGGCATCGCCCCCTATTCTGCCAGCTCGCGCCTGATTCCCAGTTGGGCACCGCTGGTCAGATACCTGGAGGCTGAACTGGAACAACCGATAGCGACCGTCAGCGCACCAAATCATCAACAATTTCTGCGTCGGGCAAAAAGAGGAGAGTATTTTTTCTATGTGAGTACCCCACACAGCGCAGTCGCTGCTATCTCCCGTGGTGAAGCGCTGCCAGTACGTTATCTGACGGTACCTTTCCGCAGTCAACTGGTGGTTCATAACCACTCATATATAAAGGGGCTATCCGATCTCAGAAACCGGATAATCGTTACCGCCAGTCCTGACAGTTTCGTTGCTGCGAACCTCGATTATGAAATCAACCAGTTACAAATTCTCGGCCCTTTTTCGACGACTGTACGCTACGAAAAAACCCATGCGGCTGCGCTGCGGTCCCTGCATACAGGTCTTGCAGACGCTGCCTACATTACGCGACTGCCCCATAATGATCCGGCGCAGCACGATACACTTGCGGTGAAAACGGTGCAGCAGTCTGCACTGGTGGGCTATCCGTTCCTGTTGGTGCCCGCTGACTCTGGTGAAGAGTCAGCCGCCAGACTCGGGGTATTGCTGGACAACTTCGAGGCTAAATCACTACAAGCAGAAATCACCCTGAAACCAGTAGTGGGAGAACCCCGATACCGCTTTGCCCGCATCAGCGCGAAACAACTCCGACAGTTTTCGGCACTGGCAGAACACTGGCAACCTTCAACCCCAGCTGAGCAACCGTTTTGAACGTCTGGAAACGGCGCTCACTGCGGATCAAACTAGTCGCTGTATCGATCCTGATCGAGATTGTGCTGGTAGTCCTGCTCACGGCTCAGG
>JBPEXY010000113.1:0-29929 GCA_052031065.1 Immundisolibacteraceae bacterium
ATCAACGGTAAGAAGACCAATTTCGGTAATGCGATCATCGGCTACCGAGCCTCCAGTAGACTCGATGTCGAGGAACACGAGAGGACGATCAATCACCGCTGCCCCCCCAGTTGGTGATACCGAAAACAGGAGTAGAGGTGGTCATTCACCATGCCCACCGACTGCATGAACGCATAGCAGGTGGTCGGACCGACAAACTTGAAGCCAGCTTTCTTCAACGTTTTACTCATCGCAACAGATTCTTTTGATTGTGTTGGAAGCTCGGCCAGTTTTTGCCATTGATTCTGTCGGGGAACATCGTCAACAAACTGCCAGAGAAGCTCCACCGGATCGCTACCCTGTGCTTCCAGCTGCAGCCAGGCGCGGGCATTGGCCACGAATGCATTCACTTTGCCCCGATGCCTGATGATCGCCGGGTTAGTCGATACCTGATCAATTTCTGCGGATGTCATCGCGGCAATTCGTTCTGGCCGGAACCGCCAGAAAAGATCGCGATAAGCAGCTCGCTTTTGTAAAACGGTGCGCCAACTAAGCCCAGCCTGAGCCCCTTCCAGCAGCAGTGCTTCGAACAGTCGCTGCCGATCGCGGGTAACCACACCCCACTCCGCGTCATGGTAGTTGATCATTATCGGGTCATTTCCAACCCAGGCGCAGCGATTCACGGAATGGTATGTAACAGCCGATTCCCCTAATTCGTGGCACAAGCCGCAAATCCGGGATATGAGCAGTTTTCCTCTTGCCAGGGACAGGGAGATCTCGATGAACCACCGGGGTTCACTGTGAGTTACCCCGAGGCTGGCTCTCGTCCAGTTCTAACTGCCAACACTTCAGTGTGAACGTTTATCACCTGGGACACTTATCGCCTGGGGTACGCGCTCATTCTACATTTATCTGCGTCTCAGCGGCCGACCTGAAGGCAACCACTCTGGCGAATAACCCGGCGATCGTCGATTTTCAAGTACCCACTCTTCACGACTCCGATGGGGAACGACAATACAGTGCCAGCATAACAGTACAACCAGACCCACTGATCAGGAACAAGAAACTGCCCAAAATGGCACATGAGTCATCGAAACGACCGTTCCTGGTGTCGATTTAGCCTCAGGGTTACCTTTAGACCAAGTAGCGTTCGTATAACCAAGCAGTGATCCATCAACCGTGCACTGCGTAGGATTATAGGTAAATGGCCAAAAACGCAATCGTCTGCAACTGGTAAAGATCCGCCCGATCCTAAACGGTGCAAACCTGGCATGGGTGGACGTTCAACCCAACACCCTGTGCAGAGCCCTCAATCGATATTACTGATCGTGGTGAATGATTAAACCCACTGGACTCGCTGACCAATAACGCGCATCTTTGCCAGGACTGCTCGATCAACCTGATCACTTCAAACCCACACCAACTAGCAGCAAGGAGTACACCATGTCTGAACAAAAATGCCCGGTAATGCACGGCGGAAAAACAGAAGCGAGCATGGCTGACGCCGACTGGTGGCCAAAGGCTTTGAACCTCGACATCCTCCATCAGCACGACCGCAAAACCGACCCTCTGGGAACAGGTTTCGATTACCGCAAAGAACTACAGCAACTTGATTTCGCCGCACTGAAGGAAGACCTCACCGCGCTCATGACCGACAGTCAGTCCTGGTGGCCCGCAGACTGGGGACATTACGGCGGGCTGATGATTCGCATGACCTGGCACGCAGCCGGAACCTACCGCACAGCGGATGGTCGCGGTGGCGCGGCAACGGGCAACCAGCGCTTTGCCCCGCTTAATTCCTGGCCAGATAATGCCAATCTGGACAAAGCGCGCCGCCTACTTTGGCCAATCAAGAAAAAATACGGCAACAAACTGAGCTGGGCCGACCTCATTGCCTATGCCGGCACCATCGCCTATGAATCCATGGGCCTTAAAACATACGGTTTTGCATTTGGTCGGGAAGACATCTGGCACCCTGAAAAAGATATCTACTGGGGGTCGGAAACGGAATGGCTCGGGCGTGACCGCTATGACGACGATAGCAGAGCGGAGTCACTTGAAAACCCGCTGGCCGCTGTTCAGATGGGGCTGATATACGTTAATCCGGAAGGCGTCGGCGGCAAACCTGACCCACAGAAAACCGCTGACGAAGTCCGCGAAACCTTTGCGCGTATGGCGATGAACGACGAGGAAACGGTCGCGCTGACGGCGGGCGGCCACACTGTTGGCAAAACTCACGGTAACGGAAACGCTGCTGAGATAGGACCTGAGCCCGAAGGGGCAGAACTGCACGAGCAGGGGCTGGGATGGAACAACCATACCAGTCGTGGCATCGGGCGGGATACCGTAACCAGTGGTCTGGAAGGCGCCTGGACCACTCACCCAACCCAGTGGGATAACGGCTATTTCCACTTACTGCTGAATTACGACTGGGAATTGAAGAAAAGCCCGGCCGGTGCCTGGCAGTGGGAACCGGTTGATATTCGCGAGGAAGACCAACCAGTGGATGTCGAGGACCCGGCAATCCGTCACAATCCGATCATGACCGACGCAGACATGGCAATGAAGGTAGACCCGGCCTACCGCAGGATTTCCGACCGCTTTTATAACGACCCGGATTACTTTTCTGAGGTATTTGCCCGAGCTTGGTTCAAACTGACCCACCGCGACATGGGACCCAAATCGCGGTTTATCGGGCCAGACGTGCCAGACGACGAGCTGCTCTGGCAGGACCCGATCCCTGCAGGATCCACCAACTATGATCAGCAGGCGGCGAAAGACAAAATTGCCGCCAGCGATTTAACCATTGCCGAACTGGTCTCGACGGCATGGGATAGCGCCAGAACCTACCGAGGCTCCGATATGCGCGGCGGTGCTAACGGAGCACGCATCAGGTTGGCTCCACAGAAGGACTGGGAGGGTAACGAACCTCAACGACTGCAAAAAGTGTTGGCAACCCTCACACCGATTGCCGAGGAGGTGGGGGCCAGCCTGGCCGATATCATCGTGCTCGCCGGTAACGTGGGTGTTGAAAAAGCTGCTCGTGCCGGCGGCCATAAGGTCACCGTACCGTTCACACCCGGACGCGGTGACGCCAGTGAAAAGATGACCGACGTAGAAGGCTTCGCGGTGCTTGAACCAATCCATGATGGTTACCGAAACTGGCTGAAAAAAGACTATGCTGTGCGCCCGGAAGAACTGCTGCTGGATCGCACACAATTGATGGGCCTTACCGCCGCTGAAATGACTGTTCTGGTCGGCGGTATGCGTGTACTCGACACCAACCACGGTGGGTCCCGGCACGGTGTATTGACTGAACGGGCCGGTCAGTTGACCAACGATTTTTTCGTTAACCTGACTGATATGAATTACAGCTGGCAGCCAGCGGCGAACAACCTGTACGAGATACAAGACCGGACGTCGGGTGCTGTGAAATGGACTGCCACACGGGTTGACCTCGTCTTTGGTTCCAACTCTATCTTGAGGGCTTATGCTGAACTCTATGCTCAGGATGACAATCAGGAGAAATTCGTCAACGATTTCATCGCGGCATGGAACAAGGTGATGAACGCTGACCGTTTCGACATCGAATGATCTGCGGCTAGACGACACCTCCAGCCGCTCACTGCGCGGTTGGAGGTGCTGGGTCCAGGTGCTCAAAGGTGTGATTCGAACACCCGTACCAAGCGTTCCCGCAGTCGCTGCAGCCAACCGCGCTGGCGCCATCTAGTCAGGTCAATAACCGTCCCACGAGCATGATCAGCATCAAAGTGAGCATCAAGATGCTGCGCCAGCCCTTTGTCATCACATATCAGGCAAATCTCATCATCCTTGCCCATTGAGCGCCGATTAAAATTGGCGGAACCGATCATTGAATAGTGACCATCAACGGTAATTACCTTTGCATGGAGCATGGTGGGTTGGTATTCAATGACCTGGACTCCGGCTTCCAGCAGAGCTTCGTAATGATATTGGCCTGCCCAGCGGACAAAGGGGTGATCCTGATGGGGGCCGGCGGTGAGTATTTGCACCGTCACGCCGCGCCGAGCTATGGCAACCAAATCAGCAAGTAACTCCTGATCGGGCACGAAATAAGGGGTGGTGATTCGCAACTGCGATTTCGCCGCATGTAACAGTGGGCGAATCGCTGTGGCGACGTCACTCCAGTCGCGGGATGCTACCGACCGCAGCACCATCACCTTGACGCCGTTATCAAACTCTTTCTGTGCAGCAGGGATGCCAAACTCCCGGTCGCTGACCATCTCTGCCCAGTTACCGATAAACGCCGAACGCAGGCCTGTTACAGCCGGTCCCTCAACACGAAAATGGGTATCCCGCCACTCCCGCGGATTACGTGCGTCACCTTCCCATTCGCCAGCAATCCCCACTCCGCCGGTAAAACCTACTCGCCCGTCACAGATCAGCAACTTACGGTGGGTGCGTCGGTTATTCGCCCAGAAACGCAACCTTTTCAGCGGCCGAAACCAGACAACCTGAGCTCCGGCATCGCGCATCTGGTCGACGAGCTGGTGATCAATAGTGGCCGCACCGAAAGCATCCAGCAACACCTTTACCGATAACCCGTCTGCGGCCCGCCGCGCCAGAATATCGGCAAATCGCCCAGCAATGGACCCCTGCCAATAGACGAAAGTCAGAAACTCGATGGTTTCCCGGGCATCCTCCATCGCCGCAATCATCGCTGGAAAAATTTCGGCCCCGTTGCATAACACCTCAACAGAATTGCCTGCGGTGAACTGCATACCCAAAGACATTTCCAGCACCGCCGGCAAGTCAGCAACCTCGGGCGGCGCATCCACCAAAAGCTGGCGGTCTACTCGGTCCGATTGGATATTGATCGGGGAAACTCCCATGAGCTGGATGACATGTTGATAGCTATTGAGGGCCAATGTGCCTCAAATGACGACTTACGCCAACTGAGAAGACCACTAGATTTCATCATGGACATACACGTCGACCATCGCGAACCCTGGCGACAATAAATACACCTCACAAACAGGCGGTGGAGCACAGCATGACGCACCTCAGCAAGCTAAGTGGCCTTGGGATCTACCGGACCCCGTTAGCTGCGCGGGCATGTCAGGTTCGAAAAACAACTAAACAAACCTGGTCGTTTCCATAAACAAAGCGCCGCATCCGCCCTCTAAGGGGCTAATATTCGAGGCTCCTCAAGCCACCCAGGTCAACCAATATATGCGACCGTTGGGGTTTCGGCGCGGCCGTTGATGGCGACTAATTTTGCTGGTTGTATCCCATTGAACTGGGTAGCGCTGGCATGGGTGTAGGCACCCATCTGGCTGCCGATTACCAGGTCACCAATCGTCAGTGGCGGCAGGGGGATATCCTCGGCCACTACATCGATGCTGTCGCAGGTGGGTCCGGCGATAACGGCGGGTCGTTTTTCACCCTCTGCAAACACCTGCAGCGGGTAGCGGGCATGATCAAATAGCTGACCGCTGTAACAGCCATAAACGCCGTCATCGATATAGTACCAGGGCACCCCTCCCCGCTCTGCCTGACCAACCACCCGGCTAATGGAGTAACCGGCAGGAGCGATTAGATATCGGCCCGGTTCAGCGATGACCTGTGTCTGCTCGGGGAGGTGCTGCAGCGCAGCGCGAATGGGCGCACAAAAGGCATCTATTTCCGGTACGGCGGTGTCATAGCCGACTGGAAAGCCGCCACCTATATCGAGCACGCTCAGTTGAGGATGGCTAAACCGCAATTGCCGAAACAACTGCGCACACTGCTCTATAGCGTATTCGTGCTGCTGCGGGCTGCTGCATTGCGAGCCGACATGAAACGAGAACCCTTTGACCAGAACGCCCAACTCTGCGGCGCGGGCCAAAAGGGGTTCGACGTCAGCTGGCTGACAACCAAATTTGCGCGCCAGATCGACCACCGCACTGGTGTTGCGAAAGCCGATACGGATCAGTAGCCCCACCCGGTCACGATAAGGTTTGAATTTCTCCAATTCCAGCGGGTTATCGACCACGAAGGTGGTGCAGCCAAAACGGAGTGCATCACGGATATCGCGGTCACTTTTTACCGGGTGGGTATGGATGGTACGGCGAGGGTTAATGTGCTCATCTCTGAGCAGGTTTGATTCGCCGACGCTGGCGATATCAAAGCCGACGCCCAGGGCATCCAGCTCGCGTACGATTTTCGGGTGCGCCAGTGCTTTCAACGCGTAGTAGAGCTGCACACCAGGCAGCGCGCCCTGCAGACGCTCTACCTGCTGTTGAAGCCGGAAACAGTCAATCAGGAACAGCGGCGTGCCGTGCTCGGCAGCCAGCTGTTCGGCCAATTCACGATTCAGCTCGTTCATCACCGGGCTCCGATTTCATTCAGCTGGCTCTGCAGATACTGAGGCAAGGCAAAAGCTGCTTGATGTATTTGCGGATTGTAGTAACGGGTAGTGATGCCGCTGGCCACAAACCGCTGTTGCAGCTGCTCGGCGCTGACGTGACGCAGGCCGGCATCATCACTGGCCCAGCCAAACGCCATGATACCGCCCACATAGGTGGGTACCGCAGCGCTGTAGAAGGCCCAGTCGGCAAAAATTTCGGCAAAGGCACGGGCGCTGCCGAGACACTCGTCGACCTGGAAAAACGGCACCCCGTTCTGGGTTACCAGCAGACCACCCGCTGCCAGGCAGCGTTTGCAGTTGCGATAAAAGGTCTGCGTAAACAGCGAGCTACCCGGCCCGATAGGGTCGGTGGAATCAACAATGATCAGGTCAAACCGCAGCTCAGTGTCGGCGACGAACTGGTTACCATCAGAAATGATCAGATTGAACCGGGGGTCATCAAATGCACCAGCGCTGTGGTTGGGGAAATACTCCCGCGCCATGTCGACCACCGCACGATCAATTTCCACCTGATGGATCGATTCAACACTGGCGTGACGACACAGCTCTCGGGCAATGCCGCCATCCCCCCCGCCGATCACCAGGACCCGGCCCACATTGCCGTGGGCCAGCAGCGGCTGGTGGGTGAGCATTTCGTGGTAGATGAACTCGTCCCGTTCGGTAGTCTGCACCACGCCGTCAAGCACCATCACCCGGCCAAATCGGGCGTTGTGAAAGATCATCAAATGCTGATGGTCGGTTTTTGACTCGAACTCGACCCGATCGATACTGAAGCTCTGCCCATAGGCGTCATACAGCGTCTCGTGCCAGACCCGGTTAGTCACCAATCTGGCCTCGCTTCAAGGTTTTTAACTCTATCTGGGCGGGGGCAAAGGCGCGCTGTAACACCGGAATCGCCTCGTGGGGACGCGCATCGCCGCACATGAAAACATCGAACGCCGCATAATTGATTTCTGGCCAGGTGTGAACACTGATGTGCGATTCAGCCAGCACGGCAACACCGGAAATACCGCCAGTCGGCGTGAAATGATGCAGATGAAGGTGCAGTAGCGTAGCACCGCAGGCATCGACGCAATCGCGGAACGCCTGTTCCAGAAGTGCCAGGTTATCGAGCTGTGACGCACCCCAGAAATCGAAGACAAGATGCTGCCCGGCATAGGCGACGCCATCTTCAACAATGAAATGGTCCAGCGCTGCCGACTGCTGATCGATTGTCACCAGCGTCGGTTTAACAGAAGCCTGCGTGAACTCCACGCGGGCCGGATCTTCAGCGTGCGTATCGCTACACACAGAGAGCATGGTTGATGCCAACAGTGCGATCTCCCGATAAGCGCCAAAAAAGGCGGTTCATCCAAAAAGTGCTTACGCGCCTTTCCTATCGGGATCGAACGCTTGGGCTAGAAGTACATAAAACCTCAACAGCTTGAAGTGGGGCGACGAATTCTAGTCGGAACGATCAAAATTGCAATCGATAAATCTCACCTTTTTCGCTAACTGGGGGCTGACAGTTCCGACCGTCGTTTTCAGCCGACAAACGACGCCGTAATGCCCCCTGGCTCTATACGCCCATCAGCGCTCGATAGCCTTTCCAGAATCCCCGGATCGGGTTTTCATCCACGCCCATGTGGTCGATGCTACCGGTACCGATACCGCCCATTTCGATGAAGGACGCCTTGTCGCCATCGCGAACAATGGCCCGCTGGCATATTTCTACCGCTTCGCCATCTTCCATGGAGATAAAACCAGCAGGGCCGACCATGTTGATCTGCAGCTGACGATGCTCAATCATTTCCTCGCTGTCGTCGGCAAAGGTGTAGAAAGTCCAGACCAGTTCGGTCTGATCCACCGCTTTGGGCAAAATCTGGCGTACCGCAAGAGTATTGGATATCTGCTGCACCACGACACTGGGAAACAGACTCTGGATGGTGAGCATGGTTTCGTCGCCCAGCTCGCGCCGGTACTCCAGCAGCCTTGGGTCCGCCAGGCTTGCACCTTCATCAGCTTTGCGGGAGCTGGCTTGCTGATAGGCCTCGATACTCTGTTCCTGATCCGGTTCGCTGACTTTAAGCAGCATGTGCATACCGCTGTCGTCCACGTGTACCGACCCGGTCTGACCCTGACGGTAAATGCCAAAAGTCGGGTAGAAGAGATGTAACAGGCCGCCGTGATAACTGTCACGGGCGTTTTCGGAGTAGAGTTTCCAGTTGCCATTGAAGAACTGCCGTGCATGGCCAAGGACCTTTATTGGCCGCTGCATCACCCGGCGGATGTTGCCGCACATCTCATCACCGAGAAACTGTTCCAGTTCTGGAGCATTCTGGTCAAAGGTGGCAAAAACCATGTTTTGCACCTGGTCGACTCGCAATTTCTGCAGGCCGTGCTCGGCCATGTCGAAATCTTTTGGATAGCCGCCCTTGCCCGCCAACCCCCTGCGAAACGGCACACCGACCAGGTCACCGGCATGGCTGAATGCCCACTGGTGGTATACACAGGTGTGAACATCGGTATTGCCGCGCAGTTCGCGGCAAACCAGCGCCCCCCGATGGGCGCACCGGTTTACAAAGGCATGAAGCTGACCCTCACTGTCACGGCTAAGCACCACCGGTGTATCACCAACGAAGGTGGATTTGAAATCTCCCGGCTCGGGCACCTCAACATCCAGACCGAGAAACGACCAGGCCGGCCCACGGAAGATGTTCTGCTGCTCCTGTTCGAAAATTTTCTCATCGAGATAGACCTGGTAGGGCGCGCGGGTTTCCCCCTCTTCTGGCCAGACCAGTAGCGGTGACAGATCGGTATCGGGTGCGTTCATGTTGCTCTCTCCAGGTTGGCGCTTGGCATCTATTTGTTCAACGTGGGTTTTGGCCCACCGCTTCCAATACTCAGTGACCCAGGAGGCAGTCTGCTCGCCGGTATCGGAAAAACGGTTAGCCAAGCAATCTACCACATCCCCAGTAACGGACTCCAAACTGTCGCTGCACAACATGCTAGTCAACAACAATACTGTTCTATTCGGTATTTTCGGAGTTCCCCCCTCTCAGGCGATTACCGATCAGCTGGTTACACCTGGTTGACCTGAACACTGGCATTGTTAACTGATGGAAGGGACAATCGTGAACAGAGAGCGAATCACAGAGAGGGGAAACCGATGACAGCTCAGGAAGGATCGACTAGAGCCAGAACGATTGATGCGATTATTATCGGCGCCGGATTTGGCGGACTCTATTCGTTGCACCTGCTCAGAGAAGCGGGATTATCCGCCCGGGTTTATGATGCAGCAGACGGTGTCGGTGGCACCTGGCGCTACAACAACTACCCCGGTGCGCGGGTCGACTTTCCCGGCGGTCCTTACTACTGCTATACCTTTTCCCAGGAACTGGTGAATGAATGGGACTGGGCCGACACCCAACCGGACCAGAAATCGGTGCTCGCCTATCTCGATTATGTTGCCGACAAATTTGATCTGCGCACAGACATTCAACTGCAAACACGCGTCGAGCGGGCAGCGTTTGATGAGGCCAACAACCTGTGGACCATTGAGACCGATCACGGTGAGCGGGTAACCGCGTCCTATCTGATCTGCGCGGTCGGCAATCTCTCCGCTCCTTATCTGCCCGATATCGCTGGCATCGAGAGCTTCGCCGGGGAGTGTTATCACACCGGCCTCTGGCCAGAAGAACCCGTCAGCTTTGCAGGCAAACGGGTCGGGGTTATCGGCACCGGATCATCGGCGGTCCAGGCGATTCCAATCATCGCCGAAACAGCTGATCAGCTGACGGTTTTTCAGAGAACACCCCAATACACTCTGCCAGCGGGCACCCGTCCGCTTGATCCGGAGTTTATTCGCCAGAATCGCGAGAACTGGCCGGAGCTTCGCCAACAGATGATCAACTCACCGTTTGGTACACCCTTCGTACCGCCAACACGTTCGGCGCTGGAAGATAGCCCTGAACAGCGCCAGGAGACCTACGAAGCCCACTGGCAGCAGGGTGGGCTGGGAATCGCTTTCAATAGCTATTACGACATACTCACTGACCAGGAGGCTAACGAAACACTGGCAGAATTTGTGCGCGGCAAGATTCGCTCCATTGTTAACGATCAGGCGGTGGCCAGGAAGCTGTTACCCGACTATATCCTCGGAACCAAACGACAGATACTTGATACTGGCTACTATGCGACCTACAACCGTGACAACGTCACCCTGGTGGACCTGCGTGAGGACCCTTTTCAGCAATTTGATGCGACCGGTGTCACCACAGAGTCGGGATACCATCCGCTTGATATGCTGGTGATGGCAACCGGTTACGACGCGGTCACCGGCGCACTGGTCAAACTCAACCCTGTCGGTCGTGGTGGCAACACATTGAAACAGGCGTGGAAAGAGCGTTTCTCGACCTACCTGGGGATGATGATTCCAGGTTATCCAAACCTGTTCATGATTCACGGACCGGAATCACCCTGCGTGCTGTTCAACATGCCGCTGGGCGCGGAACTGGAAGCAGAATGGATTCGCGACTGCATCGTGTCTCTGCGCGAAAAATCGCAGCAGACCATAGAGCCGACCAGCGGCGCGGCAGACAGCTGGGGCCAGGAGGTGGCCGAAGTGGCCAGCCAGACACTGTTCCCGCTCACTGACTCCTGGTACAACGGCAGCAACATACCGGGCAAACATCGGCAGTTTGCGGTCCATGTCGGTGGCGCGGACTACTTCAAGCGGCTCACCCAGGTCGCCGAAAATGGCTATGAGGGGCTGGTTATAACCGGTTAGGCCGCTAGCTGGGCTGCGCAACACGGGCTGACAATCATTGAGCGGCGATCACCATTGGGCAAGGCGGTGTAGTTCAGCAGCAGACCAGCGAAGATAGCGCCCCTGGGCGCGGGCGAGCACATCATAGAGGCACATCACCACTTCGCTTTCGCCCTGATCTTTCAGGGTATCCACGGTTACACGATCCAGTTCACACAGTTCTGTGAGGCAGACGGCAACCGCATCTGCGGTACGGGCTCCCGGTTCGATCAGCGCAATCTCACCAAAAAAACTGCCGGGGAGATATTTAGCCAGCCGCTTGTAGTGATGTTTGGTTGTCGGCAGGCGGATATCCACCTCACCGCTGATAACAACAAAAAGCGCGTCGCCGAAATCACCAGCGGCGAACAGCGTCTCACCCTTCTCCAGCTTTCTAGTACGCACCGCCTGCTGCAATGACTCAAATACCGGGCGGGGCATATCTCGACAGAGATCAGACTGCGCTAAGCCGACGGATTCCGTCCTCTCTACCGGCGCCATGCCGGCCTGTTCGAGCAGCTGGTTTTCGGCGTACTCCAGCGCCTCATCGGCGCCGTTAAAAGTTTTAACGGTGGGGCCCTGCTGATCAGCAGCCAGTTTGCGCCAGGTTTTGCGCACCTGGTGGCCCATGCCGATAGCTTTATGGACATTGCAGAAAATCAGTTGACCACCATGTTCATTTAATCGCCTGGCAATCTGCTGCAGGATCACCATACCGGTCAGATCCACCTGCGCCACCCGGCGCAGATGCAGAATCATCCAGACCGGTCTATCAAGGTCGGCTTCAAGTTCAGTGAACAGTCGATCAACACTACCGAAAAACAGGTTTCCCCGCAGTTCATACAGCACAATACGGTCTCCCTGCTGATCGAGTATTGCACGCTCGGCATCCGAACGGCTGCGCACTGAACGGCGCTGCTGTGCTGTTGAACGCCGATGAATGACCGGTGCCTGAATTTCCGAGCGGATAAAAAACGCCACCGCAATGACAACGCCAACCGCAATCGCGGCCATCAGGTCATAAGCGACGGTCACCAGGGTTACCAAGACTGCAATGACGCCATCCTGACGGGTACGGCGCCGGCGCATCCATACCAGAATGTCACGCTCCAACATCCGCCAACCAACATGAATAATAATGCCGGCAAGCACCGATACCGGAAGCAGGCGACCCAAAGCACCGCCGGACACTATCAGTAGCGTAAGCGCGATAGCGGTAACCACTGCCGCCCAGCGACGACCACCGGTAGTTACCGAAACCACGGTGGCACCGGTCGTACCTGATCCGCCCATCCCCCCAAACAGGCCGGTCAGAAGCTGCCCACCCCCCTGTGCGACCAGTTCCACGCGGGAGCGATGCCGCTGACCGGTTTCAACATCAGCTATCACCGCGGTGAACAGCGTGTCGAGCGATGCCAGCAGCGCCAACGCCAGCGCCGAGCTCAACACGATTACCCACGGTAACTGGGGCAGAGTAGCAAGATCAATGTCGAAGCGAATCGACTCCAGGCCGGGGATGGTGCCGATAACCCAAATATCGGGAACCGAAACAGCGGTTACCGCAACCAGCAGATGAAACAGCAAAGTGCCACCAACCAGTCCGGCGATAGTACTGGGTATAGCGGGGAATAACCTCGGCACCCAGCTCATCACCAAAAAAGTAAGCCCGACCACGGCCACCGGCAGCCACTGCAAGTTGAGCCAATCTGCCACCGAAGCCGCGACCTGGAACTGACCCAGCTGCGAGATCACCATCAATAGCCCGGAACCGGTCAGAAACCCGGCGACGACGGGGTGGGGAATAAATTTGATCAACTGTCCACCCCCGGTCAAGCCGAGCAAAATCTGAAACAGACCAGTGGTAACGAGAATCATCATCACTGCGGTGAGCAGCGTACTGCCACCCAACCCCGCGCCCTGCAGCGCGGCCACCGCACCCGATAGCAGAATGAGCACCGGTCCGCTAGGCGCGGTGATCAGGCCCCGGGTTGCGCCCACAATACCCGATGTGAGGCACATCAATGCTGCACCGATCAGGCCAGCCAGCGCCCCTTCGGCCGGCGTCGCACCCAACAGGGTAAAGAGTGCAACACCAAACGCCATCGCTTGCGGCAGAACCACCGCAGCGGCCGCAATTCCGGCAAGGAAATCGTCGACATTCAGTCGGCTGTCAGCAGATTTTTTCAGCAACATTAGTCCTTCCCCAGCCGGATTCAGAAACCGTTCATGGACTATTGAAACATCGTTACTCAGCAGAGTAACTGACCCAACCCCGATGTTAATAAAAACCGATGAAAAAGAGCGAATGCCCGCAAAATCAGAAAACAACGCCCGTTAGGCGCGACTGATGAAGGTTATACAAAGCAAAAAAAACCCCGGGTCAAAGCCACACGACTTCAACCCGGGGTTTGTTGTAGCTAAAGGAAGGGTTAGTCTTCCTGCTGATCCAGTTGCTGTTTCAGTAGTTCACCCAGATTGGTGGAACTGCTGCTGCTGGATTCCTTGTAACTGCTCAGAGCTTCGCTCTCTTCCTGATCATCCTTGGCACGGATAGAAAGCTGGATATCACGGGAGCGGTTGTCCACACCCATGATTTTGGCTTCCACTTCGTCCCCGGGACGAAGGATTTTGGTGACATCCTCAACCCGCTCGCGGGAAATATCACCAGCTTTCAACACACCCTCAATCCCGTCGGCCAGAGTGATCACGGCAATACGAGCATCCACCTCTTTGACGGTGCCGTTAACAATAGCCCCTTTACCACCGACACTGGCCAGATAGTCAACAACCGGATCGCCAGCAAGATCCTTGATGCTCAGGGAAATACGCTCACGATTGGCGTCGACCAGCTGTACCACCGCTTCAACCTCATCGCCTTTGTTGTAATTGCGAATCGCTTCTTCACCGGCGACATCCCAGGAAATATCGGAGAGATGGACCAGGCCGTCGATATTGCCCGGCAGTTCGACAAACAGGCCAAAATCGGTGATCGACTTGATCGCGCCACTGATTTTGTCACCTTTCCGGTAGAGCGCTGAGAACTCTTCCCAGGGGTTGACCTTGCACTGCTTCATGCCCAGAGAGATACGCCGCCGCTCCTGGTCAATATCGAGGATCATCACCTCAACCGGGTCGCCAATCTGCACCAGTTTGTTGGGCTGCACGTTGCGGTTGGTCCAGTCCATTTCCGACATGTGGACGAGGCCTTCAACACCCTCTTCCAGTTCAACAAAACAGCCGTAATCGGTGACATTGGTAACCGTACCGCCGAGCTTGCTTGCCACCGGATAGCGGGCGCTGATATCGCTCCAAGGGTCTTCGCCGAGCTGTTTGAGGCCGAGGGAGACCCGCACCCGCTCACGATCAAACTTGAGCACGCGAACATCAATTTCATCACCGACGTTGACGATTTCACTCGGATGTCGAACCCGTCGCCAGGCCATATCAGTGATGTGCAGCAAGCCGTCAAGACCACCAAGGTCGACAAAGGCACCGTAATCGGTCAGGTTCTTGACGATACCCTTGATGACCTGACCCTCTTCGAGGTTCTCCATCAGCGCATCACGCTCTTCGGAGAGATCCGCTTCCAGCACTGCGCGGCGCGAAACCACAACGTTATTACGCTTGCGGTCAAGTTTGATGCATTTGAATTTGTGGACCCGACCTTCAAGATGGGCGGTATCGCGAACCGGACGTACGTCGACCAGCGACCCAGGCAGGAATGCACGGATATCGCCAATCATGACCGTGAATCCGCCCTTTACTTTCTCCGACATCAGGCCATCAATCGGTTCTTCGTCTTCAAATGCCTTTTCAAGGGTGACCCACTGTGCGGCCAGACGTGCTTTTTCGCGCGACAGTACGGTTTCACCAAAGCCATCTTCAACCAGTTCGAGGGTAACATCGACGTCATCCCCAACCGCTACTTCCAGCTCGCGGTTTTCGCCCATAAATTCCCGGGTCGGAATCAACCCTTCGGATTTAAGGCCGGCGTTAACCAACACATAATCATTATCAATTTTCAGTACCCGGGCTGAGATCAACGCTCCCGGTTTGAGTTCGGTTTGGGCCAGGCTCTCCTCGAGCATATCGGCGAAGGATTCGGACATGAATTTTCCTGCTTGAACAGTTGTTGAAGTTAAATAAACCACTCCGGCACGCCCTTAAAAAAACAGGAGTCACCTACCCTTCAATAACCCGACGACAGAACGCGAGGACAACCCGGCAAGGCGGAACTGACCGGCCAACTGCGGACCGGACTATTCAGAGTTGGAGTGGAGCTGAAGTGGTGACAAGCAGTCGCCGCTCATCACACAATTTGAGAATTAAGTTAAACACCTCATCGACAGATAAATCCGTCGAGTCTATGGTGACACTATCCGCAGCTGGAACCAGCGGGGCGACTGACCGATTCCGGTCCCGCTCGT
Source organism: Immundisolibacteraceae bacterium (assembly GCA_052031065.1). Lineage (GTDB taxonomy): Bacteria > Pseudomonadota > Gammaproteobacteria > Immundisolibacterales > Immundisolibacteraceae > JBPEXY01. Next base: position 15,581 of record JBPEXY010000113.1, read on the forward strand.
CACGATTGCGAATCTCCGTTAAAACGGCGCGCAGACTAACATCAAGACCGTTAGCTTTCAACTGTTTACAGCGTCTTTCGGCGCGTTCTTCAGCACTGGCATCAAGAAATATTTTTAGCGCCGCAGCGGGGAACACTACCGTACCCATATCGCGCCCTTCGGCAATCAGGCCGGGCAGCTGACAAAAACGTCGCTGACGATTCAACAGTGCTTCCCGCACCGCCGGTATCGCCGCCACCCGGGACGCCGCTTCTCCGGCTCGTTCTGTCGCCATTTCATCAGTCACATCAAGGCCGGCGAGCAGGGTTCTGCTCTCTTCCTCACCTGCAGTGAATTCAACCCTCAGCTCCTCCGCGAGGGTTACCAGCCTGGACACATCTGCTAATTCCACACCACGCCGACCGGCCTCTACGCCGAGCACCCGGTAGAGGGCACCACTGTTTAAATAATGCCACTCCAAGTGACGAGCCAGACGTTGACTGACGGTGCCTTTGCCGACTCCAGCGGGACCATCCAGGGTGACAACCGGAACCATCAACTCTGTTCCAGCTGCAGGCGAACACCAACAGAAGAGAGCAGCGGGACAAACCCCGGAAAAGAGGTCACCACGTTGTCGCAGTCGAGCACCTCAACGGGGCCTTCGGCTCGTAGCGAAGCAACCGAGAATGCCATTGCCAGGCGATGGTCTCCCGCCGCATCAACAGTACCGCCACTAAAAGTGCCGCCCTCAATCACCATGCCATCAGGCAGCTCTTCAACCTCAACCCCGAGATTGCGCAAACCGGCGACGGTGGTGGCGATTCGGTCGCTTTCCTTAACTCGTAGCTCCTCGGCTTCGCGGATCACAGTAGTGCCGCTCGCACAAGCAGCGGCGACCGCCAGGGCCGGGATTTCATCAATGGCCAGAGCCACCAGATCACCACCAATTTCAACACCCTGCAGTTCCGTAGCAGTAACCTTAAGATCGGCGACAGGTTCACCACCCTCTTCACGTCGGTTAACCATTTCAATCCTGGCGCCCATTTTTTCGACAATACGCAGCACACCGTCACGGGTAGGGTTGATACCCACCTCACGTAGCAGCAGTTCAGAGCCGGGGGTAATCAACGCGGCGATCAAGGGGAAGGTTGCCGAGGAGATATCCGCCGGAACGTGGACGTTGCAGGCAGTCAGCCGGCCCCCTCCCCGCAGGGCAACCGTCGACCCCTGCTGCTCAACCTGATAACCGAAACCTCGCAACATCCTTTCAGTATGGTCGCGGGTTGGCGCAGGCTCAGTAACACGGGTTTCACCGCGGGCAAAAATGCCTGCCAGCAACAGGCAGCTTTTCACCTGCGCGCTGGCCATCGGTAACTGATAGTCGATGCCGGTGAGCCCAGCTACCGGTGAAAATTCCAGCGGTGGCATTTTCCCGGCCGCGCTACTGATCTGCGCCCCCATCTGCACCAGCGGATCGAGAACGCGCCCCATCGGTCTTTTGCTCAGGGATTCATCACCAACCAGTACCGATGCAAAAGGCTGGGCGGCGAGAATACCCGCCATCAAACGCATGCCGGTTCCGGAATTGCCCATATCCAGCGCTGCGGATGGTCTGCTCAAACCGGAGAGGCCAACACCATGAATCACCAGCCTGGCCGATTCGGCATCCTGTTGCGACAGTCCGTGACGTTCAACACGCACACCCAGAGCCTCGAAAGCCGCCAGCGTTGCCAGCGTATCAGCACCGGGCAGAAAACCGGTGACTTCAGTAACCCCTTCTGCAAGCGCACCAAACATGACCGCACGATGGGATATCGACTTATCTCCCGGTACCCGCAGTGAACCGGCCAACGGCCCGCCACCTGTGGCGATGATTCGGCTCATTCCGCTTTTCCCGTTTTTAACAGATGGGTTTCGCGGGCTTCTCGCGCCTGCCGAAAGAGCTGTTCCATATAGTCTCCGTCCTGCTGATCAAGCCGTTCTATCATCTCTCCCAGCAACGCCTGGTACTCCACCAGCAGCCGGGTAATCTCACCATGATTGGCCATCGATATGGCCCGCCACATCACCGGATCGCTGGATGCAATGCGGGTAAAATCGCGAAAACCACCTGCGGCAAAATCAAATATCGCCTGGTGATCCTGCCGATCGGCGAGCATTTTCACCAGTGCATAGGAAAGCATGTGCGGTGCATGGCTGGTGGCTGCCAGTACCCGGTCATGCTCCTGTGGGTCCATTTCAACCACTTCAGCCCCCACCGCGGTCCAGAGCCGCTCAACCCGCGCCAGCGCCGCTGGGTCGGTCTGCTGGTGTGGTGTCAGGATCACCTTGTGATCGACAAACAGATCTTCCAGCGCGTGCTGAAACCCGGAGTATTCGGTACCAGCTATGGGGTGGCCCGGAACGAAGCCAGGTGGCACTGCGCCAAACACCCGCTCTGCTGCTTCCACAATCGACCCTTTGGTACTGCCGACATCAGTCAGGATCGTCTGCGCTCCAAGCCAGGGGGCAATGGTGCGCATATTCTCTTCAAGCACATTTACCGGTGCCGCCAGCACCACCATATCGGCGCCGGTCACCGCCTCCTGCCACGATTCGGCGACCCGATCGACAATGCCCAGATCAACCGCCGGTTTGATTTTGTCAACACTGCGACCACAGGCAACCACCTCAGCGCTAAGACCCCGGTTGCGCGCCGCCAGCGCCAGAGATCCACCAATTAGCCCCAGGCCAATGATGACCAGTCGTTTAATCACTTCGCTCTCCATAAACAGCAGCACCAGACCGCAGACTGGAATTGACGGTATCGTCCGCGAGACACTCAGCGAGGGCTTGCAAACAGCGCCGGTTCTCACTTTCCAGACCGACAGAAATACGTAAATGGCTGGGCATTTGATAGTTTGCAAGGGGTCTCACGATAACGCCTTTTTCCAGCATTAATCGATAGATTTCATCCGCCGGTCTACCCAGGCCGACAGTGACAAAATTGCCGCGCGAGGGAATCGTCGCCAACCGCAGATCATTCAATCCCTGACTGAGCTGTACCAGTCCATCGCGATTCACCTGTCGCGATTGTTGCAGATGCTGCTGGTCATCAAGGGCTGCGGTGGCTGCGACCATACCGAGACTATTGACGTTGAAAGGTTGGCGCACACGATTTAGCAGTTCAATAATTTGCGCAGCAGCAACAGCATAGCCGACGCGCAGTCCCGCCAGCCCATAGATCTTGGAAAAAGTGCGCAGCACAATCAGGCGCGGAAAACGCTCCAGCAGCTGCAGACCATCCGGGTGGTCCGGCTGGTCAATGTAGTCAATATAGGCTTCGTCCAGCACAACCAGGAGATGCTCTGGAAGGCTATCAAGAAACGTTTCGAGGGCAGTGCGGTCTACCCAGGTGCCGGTTGGATTGTTGGGGTTGGCGATAAAGATCAATCGGGTGTCGGCGGCCACTACCTGCGCCATCGCATCGAGATCAGCCCCCCACTTTATTGCCGGCACCGCAATCGCGCGCGCGCCGGATGACTGGGTAACGATGGGATAGACGGTAAAACAGTATTGCGAAAATACCGCACTGGTACCAGCAGTGAGAAAAGCCCTGGCGATAATTTCCAGCAGTTCGTTGGAGCCGTTGCCCAGAGCGATCTGATCAGGCGAGATGTTAAGTGTGTCAGCCAACCGACTCTTCAGATAGTAGCCGTTGGAGTCAGGGTAGCGTTCTATTTCTGCCAGATGCTGCTCTATCACTGCCAGCGCTTTAACGCCTGGCCCAAGGGGATTCTCATTTGAAGCAAGTTTGACTGAACCGGAAATACCCAGTTCGCGTTCCAGTTCTGCAATCGGCTTGCCTGGACGATAGGGCGTAACCCCCCAGGGACCGGGAGCCGCCAGCTGCTGGATAAAACCGGCAGCGCCACTCATACCGCCAACGCGGCGGGCCACGAACCGACCCATTTCACTTCGGCAAATTGCGCTTGCAGTTGTTGCTCAATCGCTTTCGGAGAAGGCTCAAGGTGGTGGCCCTGTACAACGACAAGCGCGCGATTTTTTTTCTCATCCAGCAAACCAACCTCAGCCAGATCGTCGCTCACTGCCAACAGTTGTTCATACTGGAGCGGCCTCTCACCGCCATTAACCAACCACATGGTCTTATCATCGCCGGTCGGCTCCGTTTCGATTCGCGCCAAAATCAGCAACTTCTGCTGACAACTGACCTGAACATCGTCGTTTACCTGGAGATTTAGTGACAACCCGTCCAGCACTGGTCGGTCACAGTTAATGCGACGCTCGTTGAACCGTTCTGGAACCATTACATGGCTTGGAGGTGGCCACTGGCCAGGAGCGCTGGCATCGGTCAGCACCTGATAGTCGCCTGGACCAGACGACTCGTTGACTGATTTTCGCAATCTAACAACCACCGGATCGGGTAGCTGAATCGTTTTATCATCTGCAGTTCCCGAATCAAATAGCAGGTACCTGGCGTCAACTTCCATCTCTCCCACCGGCAACAGACCAGATTCAAGCAACAGATCAATCGACTCTGGAAACCACCGGAGAGCGGAATCGTGAACGGGTAACAGAGTCACATCACTGATACCAGCGGCCACGTCGCTGAGCGCCTGGTGATATGAAGCAGTCCGGTGGTAACTGGCGGACGCGCCAAAATGATTTTGGGCTGCCAGCATCGCAACACCACCGGGACGATCAACCACGGCCACCCGCAGTGGCTGTTCAAGCGCCAGGGTGGCCGAAATCAGCTCGTTGAACAGCGCCCGCAATCCCTGCGCAGCGTAAGGGCCCTGATTCATCCCGGCGACCCGTCGCTGTACCAGCGCCTCCCGCTCTGGCCGGTAATAGACAATCTCACCGTCAGCAGCAGCACGTTTGAGATCAGCCACCTGCAGCGCCAGACGCCCGCGCTGACTGAGCAGTTCAATCAGTTGGGTGTCGATTTGATCAATTGCCTCTCGAACCGGCTGCAGTGGGTCGTCGCTGTTCATGCTCTCTTTCGCCGCTCTGGTGAACGTTTTTTACAAAGTCCTCACCGCTAACACGCCGTCAATCTGACGGATCTTGGCGATCACTTCATCGGGCAACATACCGTCGGTATCGAGCAGCGTATAGGCAAGATCACCCCGTGATTTATTCAACATATCGAGAATATTCAGACCAGCATCAGCGAGATAGGTGGCTATCTGGCCAACCATATTGGGCACATTGGAATTGGCCACTGCCACCCGGTACCCCTCCGAACGCGGCAGGTTGGCATCCGGGAAATTGACCGAATTGCTGATATTGCCATTTTCCAGGTAGTCACGGACCTGCTCGACGACCATCACCGCACAGTTTTCCTCCGCCTCGCGGGTCGAGGCACCGAGATGCGGGAGGCAGATCACGCGGTCATTACCACGCAGTTCTGCGGCCGGAAAATCGCACACGTAGCAGTGCAGGTGGTTGGCCTCAAGTGCCGAGAGTACCGCTTCATTATTAACGATCCCTTCGCGGGCGAAGTTCAGAACAGTAGCGCCTTTTTTCAGCAGACGAATACGTTTTTGATCTAGCAGGTCACGGGTCTGATCGTTAAGCGGTACATGAAAGGTCACCATGTCGCTTTTAGCCATCAGCTCGTCAACACTCGCCGCCTGGACAATTTCCGCTGGCAATTGCCAGGCACCAGAAACGGTCAATCCAGGATCAAACCCAATAACCTTCATACCCAGATCGAGAGCGACTTTGGCAACCTGTCGCCCAATCGCACCCAAACCAATAACTCCCAGCGTACGACCAGGCAGCTCATGTCCGGCGAACTGTTTTTTGGCGGCTTCAACCTCTTTGTTTAAAACATCTCCGCTCTGTTCAAGCTTGCGGGTGTAGTCCCAGCTCTGCACCAGGTTACGCGCAGAAAGCAGCATGCCGGCAACCACCAGCTCCTTGACCGCGTTGGCATTGGCCCCTGGCGTATTAAACACCGGAACACCCCGTTCGCTCAGCTTTGCAATGGGGATATTGTTGACCCCTGCTCCGGCACGGCCAACAGCCTTTAATGTCTGTGGCAGCTCCATATCATGCATCTTTGCCGAACGAACCAGAATAACGTCGGCTTCAGCCTGGTCTGCTTCGAGATCGTAACTTTCCGGGTCAAGCCGCTGCAACCCGACCGGAGAAATGTTGTTTAGGGTCAATACCTTGAACACTGTTGCTTCCTTTCGATTTAAATGAAAACCTGAAAACAGGACCTGTCTAAGCATGGGTCTGGAGAGGCCAGCCGAAAACCGGTTTCAGCAAGGCGTTTGCCAATGCCTGTAGGATCCCATGCAGACCCTGGACAGACAATTACAAAAATTGAGCCATCTGCAGGGCGGCCCTCCCGGCGCTTTCAAAAGCCATGTCTGGATCAATACTTCTGCGCGCAAACATAATCAACGACACATCATCGGCAATCGGTACGCCGAGCACCTGTCCCTGCGTGCCAACAACACGAAGTCGATCGAGACTACCGCCGGCTGCACTGGCGAGCAAAACCTCAGCAAGCGCCACCATAGATGTTGTCATCGCCGCGAGATCATCAACCCCCAGATTTGCCGGCACATTTGACCGAATGACAACACCATCACGACCGACCACCATATTCCCGGTCATCCCGGGAATATCGCTGACCAATTTCTCCAGCACTTCAACCACAGGGTCTTTCTGCGTCAATTTACCGCCTCTGCCATCCTGCTTCACTCATCACGGGTACGCTTGGCGCATACCCACTAACCTCAATCTGGTATTTTCCGACTTCTGGACCAAACCTATCCCTGGCTGGTCTCCCGGTCCAGTGCATAAGAATAAAACAGCGCCTGTAGCAGAACCTTCAGATCCTTGGCCGAGCGCGGGTCCACTTCAAACACCGCCGGAATAGTCCATCGGTTAACACAATATTCATGCAGCCAGTTCTGATAATCGATAATAGCTGGTTTGCTCACCAAATCCATGTGGGTGACACCAATCACCAGATGTCCGTTATCAAGGAACCCGGTCTGGGCCTGCAATAGCTCGGCCAGCATCTCGAACCTCTTCTGCTGTCGGTTATCAACCAGGATAACGATACCAAAGGCACCACGTTTTAGGACCTCTGCCATAAACCAAAACCGCGGCTCCCCCGGCGCTCCGTAAAGATGGAGCCGCTCATTGGAACCGAGATCCAGATAGGCGTAATCCATCGCTATGGTAGTGGCGCGGCTCACTTTTCCCCCGAGCGCGCCCGGCCAAATATCTGTGTTGATTGCTGATTGATCACCCAGTGTTGCTACCGCAGTCGATTTACCGGCACCCGGACTCCCACAAATCAGAAGCTTGTACTCTTCTCCGGGCCTTGCCGAAGGGCTTATCGCACGCTCACCAACATCCTCTTCGGGACCGCCACCGTCCGCTGCAAAATCTTTATTATGCGGGATCACCTCCCCCAGTGCGGCTAGCACCTCGTCCGCGGTCTGCGGACGTTCAACGGCCTGGAGAGACAGCATCCAGTCGATCACCTTAAGAAAGGACTGACTTGCGACCTTCTCCCCCACCTTTACCGCCGGTGTCAGAGGGTCACTTTGGCCTTTTTCAGCTGCCTCTGCCCGTTTTAGCGCCGACACCGGTGCTTGTTTTACCAGACAGCGATAAATCGTGGCTCCCAGAGCATAAATATCTGACCAGGGCCCCAGCGGCTGTTGCTGACCGTACTGTTCCAACGAAGCGTAAGCCGGGGTCAGTACATCAGATGTTTTACGAATCTCGTCACCCATCGCAAAACAGGCAGCGCCAAAATCAAGCAGGACCGGACTACCCGCACGGGTTAGAAAAATATTGCCCGGCTTTACATCGCGATGCAGATAACTTTTTTTATGGATCGTTCTAAGACCACTCAAAACTGGCACCAACCAGGCACGTAGCTGCTTTTCGCCCATCGGCTGATCGAGTTTTTTTATCACTCTATCTAAATCGAGACCTGCCTGGTATTCCATAACGAAGTAGGCGGTCTGATTAGCGTGAAAGTAATTCAGCACCTTGACGATATTGGGGTGCCTGAACTGGGCGAGTATCTGTGCCTCGGTAACGAAGCGATCCATCCCCCACTGGTAGAACCGGTCCTGCTCCGCCGACTTCAGGACGACATCATCTGTATCGCTTCGCCTGGCAATCTCTCGAGGCAGATACTCCTTGATAGCGACATCAAAACCACGTTCCAGATCCCGAGCGCGATAGGTAATACCAAAACTACCGGCACCAAGCTCACGGATCACCTGATAATGAGAGATTTCGGCGCCTGCTCTGAGGCCGTTTTTTTCCTTAGACATTGACCCGTTCAGCTCATGTCCCTGCCAATATGCGTGACTGCACGACGCGCACCTGAAGCGCCGTCGCCAGTAGCAGTCTGATTAGCAAAAAGATAATCATCCTCGCGCTTGGCGGCGCCAGCAAGGCCAATGCTTTTCGCCGCATAGTAAAAGGTAAAAACGTCAGCCGGGGCGATTTCGAGCTGTTCCGAAATAAAAATAAGAGACATCGGCTCCCGCACCCATAGCGATGCGATACGAATGGCGTGGGGAATCACCAACAAGCGGGTGAAGTTCGGCCAACAGCGCAAATAGTAGCGGGCATAGGGATCAGTATTGGTGGGCAGTTGCCCCCTTGCCGTCCAGACCGCCAGTTTCCATGACATCGCGGTAACGGGCTCCACGTCGCTGTAGCTTTCAAGCCTGGTCATGGCCGCCCGCTCCTCCGCTACTGACAGCCCATGCACCGTTACCAGTCCTTGTACCTGCTCCTGGTGGGCAAGCTCCATCAGCAAAGTCGACTGCACGGAGACGGCTACCAGCCCGTCACGAGGTAAAATCAGCAGCTCGCCGCCTTCTTTAAATTTCAATGAAACCGGTCTGGAAACGTCGACGGCCCTCTCACAGGCGGCACGAAAAAGGGCCAGTACCGTCTCGCTATCCTTAAAATTGTATATTTTGAGCGTTGAGTCCTTATCCCTTCTACCGGTAGCCAGCGCTGGTGAAAACACCATATCCGCACCGTGTCGACTGCCGGCCATGGTGTCGTTAGCGGATTCTTTTGCATGGTTGATTGCCCAGTGAATTGCCTCAATGAGGGCCACTTCCATAATTGGTTTGGGCACCCAGATCACATCATCCAGATCTGGGCGTTGGCGCGATAGCACAATCGTTGGAAAATTCCTGTAGCGAGCCCTGAACTCCATCCAGACCGATTCATCCCCATCAATATCGGCAACAAACGCCTGCGCTTTCTGGACTTCAACGACCTGACAGAGATCATCAGCGATCTCCAGCAAAAAGGAGCGGAGCCGGGACTGCGCCCGGCTGGATAACCCAACAATGGCTAACGGAAGGAGCGTTGTGACCTTATTTGTCAACCTAGACCAATCCGTTCAACCGTGATGGCGGCTGAATTCGCCCATGAACTCAACCAGCGCTCTGACACCAGCTTCCGGCATGGCGTTGTAGATACTGGCACGCATGCCGCCGACCGACCGATGCCCCTTGAGGTTGACCAGCCCGGCCTTCTGAGCCTGCTGCAGGAACTCACCGTCAAGTTCTGCATCAGCCAGGGTAAAGGGAACATTCATCCTTGAGCGACTGGCAACTTCAGTGGGACAGTGATAGAAATCATCTTGCTCAATGGCATCGTAGAGGAGCTGGGCCTTGGCAATGTTCTGTTCTTCCACCACCGTTAAGCCGCCCTGCTCTAACAGATGCCGAAACACCAGCCCGGCAATGTAAATCGAAAAAGTTGGCGGCGTGTTGTAACAGGAGTCGTTGTCGGCGTGGGGCTGATAATCCATCATCGTCGGCGTTCCGGCTCGCGCATGGCCGATCAGGTCCTCACGCACGATCACTACCGCCATACCCGCCGGCCCAATGTTTTTCTGCGCTCCGGCATAGAGCACACCAAAGCGGGAGATATCCACCGGTCGCGAGAGGATATTACTGGATGCATCACACACCAGCGGCACGTCGCCACTATCAGGAAGGTAATGAAACTCAGTACCGAAAATGGTGTTGTTGGACGTAAAATGAAGGTAGGCCGCACCGCCATCCAGCTCTAACTCGTCCTGGGTGGGGATACGACTGAAATTCTCCTCAGCACTGCTGGCGACGATATTGACCTGAGCATAGCGTTTAGCCTCTGCAATCGCCTTTTTTGACCAGCTACCGGTATTGATGTAATCAGCAGACGCCTTATCGCGCAGCAGATTCAACGGCACCATGCTGAATTGCGCTGTGGCCCCACCCTGCAGAAACAGTACCTTGTAATTCTCCGGTACAGCGAGCAGTTGGCGCAGGTCTGCTTCGGCCTGTTCGAGTATGGAAACAAAGGCCTTGCCACGATGGCTCATCTCCATCACCGACATGCCTTCATCACGCCACTCTAGCAGTTCAGCCTGTACCTGCTTCAGCACCGTTTCCGGAAGGGTTGCAGGACCGGCACTGAAATTAAACACTCTCGACATTGGAAATAGACTCCAGAAGGTTAACAGCCAGCCCCAGCCCCCGTCGCTCCCGGCCGCCAATAAAGATATTTTTGGTTACAACTTACTAAAAGGCTAAAAGCGGATTATTCATTCACTCATCTTCGGAAGGCGGGCTGCGTTCATCATCACCCACCGACGCCGACTCACCGCTCTCTTCCACCACCAGGTCACCGGCATCTATCCTGGCCATACCCACCAGTTTTTCACCCTCATTCAGACCAATAAGAGTCACTCCCTGGGTATTCCGACCCAGAACGGAAATGCTTTCCACCTGGGTTCGGATCAGCGTGCCAGCATCAGTAATCAACATCACCTCATCCTCATCAGCAACCGACAGGGCTGAGACCACCGCGCCATTTCGGTCAGAGGTCTGTATGGAAATGACCCCCTGACCACCACGACCGTAGCCGGGATAGTCATCGATGACGGTCCGTTTTCCATAACCATTTTCGGTCGCGGTGAGGATGGTCCCATCGCCGGCGATGATCTGCGCGATCACCTTCTGCCCTGGCTTCAGAGTGATACCTTTAACGCCGCGAGCCGTACGCCCCATGGCACGGACCGCCTGCTCTGAAAACCGCAACACCTTGCCGGCATCGGTGAACAGCATCACATCATCACTGCCATCAGTGATATTGACACCGATCAGGTGGTCACCATCGCGAAGATCGACCGCGATAATGCCGTTACTACGCGGGCGCGAAAAATTGGTTAAGGCTGTTTTTTTGACGATCCCGTTTTCGGTAGCAAAGAAGAGGAACTTGTCCTCATCGTAACCGCGCAAAGGCAAGACCGCGGTAATCTTCTCTTCTTCACCCAGTGAGAGCAGATTAACCATCGGTCGGCCACGACCACCGTGCCCGGCCTTGGGTAGTTCGTAAACCTTGCACCAGTAAGCCTTGCCCGCATTGGAAAAACTCAGCACCGTATCGTGAGTGCTGGCGACAAACATCTGGTCAACGACGTCTTCATCTTTGACCTTTGTCGCCGACCGACCGCGGCCACCACGCTTCTGGGTACGGTACTCCTCCACCGGCTGCGATTTGATATAACCAGCGCGGGAGAGGGTCACCACCACGTCCTCCTCGGCGATCATATCCTCATAACTCATCGACAGCTTCTGCTGACGAATCACGGTGCGCCGTTCATCTGCGTACTGGTCACGCATCTCCAGCAGTTCGTCTCTGATCACCTGCAGCAGCCGGCTATCGCTGGACAGGATTTCCAGTAGTTCGCCGATCAACTCGAGCAGTTCGACGTACTCATCGCGGATTTTATCCTGCTCCAGGCCGGTGAGGCGCTGCAGACGCATATCAAGAATACCCTGAGCCTGCCTGGGTGACAGACGATAACCATCTGCCTTGAGACCAAACTCGGCCCCCTCCGCCTCCCCGATGCCGGCATCTTCGTTGACCCGTTTCAATAGATCAGCCACCACACCCGGCTGCCAGGGGCGCTCAAGCAAACGGCTTTTCGCCTCATCACTACTCTTGGAAGCCCGGATTAATGCAATCACCTCATCGATATTGGCCAGCGCAACTGCTAATCCTTCGAGAATATGCGCCCGCTCCCGCGCCTTACGCAGATCAAACAGCGTTCGGCGGCTGACCACTTCACGCCGATGGCGGACAAACTCATCGAGTATGCGCGGCAGACTGAGCAGTTCCGGCTTGCCGTTAACCAGCGCGACCATGTTGATGCCGAATACCGACTGCATCTGTGTCTGGCGGTAGAGATTGTTGAGGATCACCTCGCCCACCTCGCCACGACGTAACTCGATCACCGCACGCATACCATCCTTATCGGACTCATCGCGAATTTCGCGGATACCTTCGAGTTTTTTATCCTTGACCAACTCGGCAATCCGCTCCAGCAGCATCGCCTTGTTGACCTGGTAGGGGAGCTCAGAGATGATGATGGCGCTGTTATCTTCCGTCACCTCAGCTTTTGCGCGAACGTAGATTTTGCCTCTGCCGGTACGATAGGCGTCACGAATACCTTCCGCACCATTGATCATCCCGCCGGTGGGAAAATCAGGACCCGGCAGGTGCTCCATCAGCCCATCCACGGAAATTTGCGGATTATCGATAAAGGCAATACAGGCGTTAATGGTTTCGACGATATTGTGCGGCGCCATGTTGGTGGCCATACCAACTGCAATTCCGGTGGAACCGTTGATTAGCAGATTCGGCAGCCTGGAAGGCATCACCTGCGGCTCTGATTCGCTGCCATCGTAGTTGGGGATAAAGTTGACGGTCTCTTTATCCAGATCGGCCATCAGGTCATGGGCAAGGCGGGTTAAACGGATCTCCGTGTAACGCATCGCCGCCGCTGAATCACCATCGACGGAGCCAAAATTACCCTGCCCATCCACCAGCATGTAGCGCATGGAAAAATCCTGCGCCATACGCACGATAGTGTCATAAACGGCGGAATCGCCATGGGGGTGATATTTACCGATAACATCACCGACCACACGCGCCGATTTTTTGTAAGCCTTGTTCCAGTCGTTGCCCATCCTGTTCATTGCAAACAGGACGCGCCGGTGAACCGGCTTGAGACCGTCGCGCACATCGGGCAGGGCGCGCCCGACAATCACGCTCATGGCATAGTCAAGGTAGGAGCTTTTTAGCTCATCCTCAATATTGGCGGATATCACTTCCCTGGCAAAATCTGTCATGCGTAACGTCCTGCCCCCTGCTTCAGCTACTGAGAATTAACCGGCGTAATCAAACCGCCAGACACCTGGTTCAACTCCACCGCACGACCACAATCAGACGGCCCGTTGAGAGGTAAATTAAACAGAGAATCGGTGATTGCCTACAGGCGTGAGGAGAGCCCGGCGAGCATCACCGCAAAGATCAAAAAAAGCGTTTAATCAGCGCCTCGTTTAAGGGCGCAAATTGTAGCACGCGAGCCCCTGTTTTCGGCGGCATTTGACCACCCCCCGGCACAGATATTCAGTTAACCCAGCAGACGGGCAAGCTGACCCTCAAACGGTGGCTCGACCACACCTTTATCAGTCACCAGAAGATCAACAAGAGCTGATGGCGTTACATCAAATACCGGATTCCAGGTTTCCACTCCCGCCGGCGCCAATTCAACGCCCTGCACCTCGACGATTTCTGCACTGCCGCGCTGTTCAATTTCAATTCCGTCACCATTTACCAGCGACAGATCGACGGTAGACGACGGCGCCACGACCATGGTTCTGACGCCATGCTCTCGGGCCAGTAGTGCGGCGTTATAAGTACCCACCTTGTTAGCAACGTCTCCATTCCCGGCGATCCGGTCTGCACCGACGATCAACCAGTCCACCACGCCGCTGCGCATCAATGCCCCGATCGCTCCTTCAACGACCACACAGGGCACGATTCCCTCCTGCAACAGCTCCCAGGCGGTCAACCGCGATCCCTGCAGCCAGGGGCGGGTTTCACTTGCATAGACGCGGTTAATTTTGCTCTGCGAGCAGGCCCGTTTGATCACCCCGAGGGCTGTACCCACGCCACCGGTCGCCAGTCCGCCAGCATTACAGTGAGTAACAACAGCGGAGCCCGGGTCGATCCGATCAGCACCAAGCTGCGCCATCAACTGCCCCTGCTCAATATCCTCCTGGAGCAGTTGATCGGCCAAACCGAGCAGTTCCGCTTCCGCCACCTCCACAACTGTCGAGGCATCATTTGCTATCAATGCCTCGACCCGCTCTCTGACACGTGCAAGCACCCAGAACAGGTTTACCGCCGTTGGCCGGCTTGACGCTAGCAGGTCCAGTTTTAAACTGAAATGCCGTTGCCAAAGCGTAAGATCACCGACACTTTCAGCAGATGCCTCCCGCGCCGCCAGTACGG
>JBPEXY010000114.1:0-10093 GCA_052031065.1 Immundisolibacteraceae bacterium
AATATGCAGCTCGTTGCAGGGCTGGGAAAGCAGTTCCGAAAGCGAGCGGTTTGGGTTGGGTCGCATGGCCGTCATAAAACGTTCGGACAGCTGCTGGACCAGTTCCCAGGTTTGGTCGACCTCGTTTCTGGTTACCGTGCCCTGTGCCGTGGGTAGCAGTGCGACAGCGATCCCTGCTCCGAGGAACAGTGCTCGGGCCAGGCGACCAGGCCACGGTGTTACCTTTTTTTGCGCTGGGTCGGTCACGTTGTCATTAATCACGTCGGGGCAGTTCGTAATCGCTGTGGATTGCGTCAGGGGCGTTTGGAATGTGTTGCCAACGTTATCGGTCTGTTTTTTGCATTCTTGACTCCGTTAAAGCACTGAATAGTGGCCGCTAGAAGGCAAGGGTGACGGGGGCGGCAATCAGCCTCAACTGGCTGAGCCTGGTTTGGCGGGTCGTCTAACTCTTCTGTTTGCGAGGACAGTAAAGAAGTAGCAGGGAGGGGTGTCGGCAGCTGGTCAAGCGGGAACGAGAGCAGCCGAAAAGGGGTGGTTTGCAGGAATCTGGGGGTTAAAGCGCTGCTTCGGGGTGATCGAACTGCAATTCAGCCAGGCGCGCATAGAGTCCGCCTTCTCGCATCAGGGTTTGATGATCACCTTCGGCGACAATCTGTCCATCTTCCATCACCACGATGCGCTCTGCATGGACAACCGTCGAAAGCCGATGGGCAATGACCAGAGTGGTGCGGTTTTGCATTAACCCCTGCAGCGCTTTTTGCACGGCCAGTTCACTTTGGGTATCAAGTGCGCTGGTCGCTTCATCCAGCAGTAATAATTCCGGATCGCGCAACACCGCACGGGCGATTGCAATTCTCTGTTTCTGCCCGCCGGAGAGGCGTGCCCCGCGCTCGCCGAGGACGGTTTCATAGCGGTCGGGGAGCTTTTCGATAAATTCGGTGGCAAAAGCGGCCTCTGCCGCCGCATAAATCGCTGCTTCGTCGGCGTCTGGGTCACCGTAGCGGATATTCTCCAGTACAGAGGTGGCAAACAGGGTCGGTTCCTGGGAAACGATGGCGATGCGTTTGCGCAGGTCTGACAGGGCTATCCGGCTAAGTGCAATGTCATCCAGCGTCAGTTCACCGGAAGCAGGGTCATAAAACCTTAGCAGGAGATTAAACACGGTGCTTTTACCGGCGCCAGAGGGGCCGACCAGCGCAACTGTTTCACCGGCGTTGATGTTCAGGGTGAACTGGTTCAGCGCCGGGTGGTTATCGCGACCCGGGTAACAGAAAGTCACTGCCTTGAAGGCGACGTCGCCGCGTTGCTCTGTGGGCAGGGCCACAGGGTCCGCCGGTTCGGTGATGGCGGGCTTACTGGCAAGTAGTTCCAGTAGTCGCTCGGTCGCACCTGCAGCCTGATGTAGTTCGCCGATTACCTCCGCGATAGCGCCTACCGAGCCAGCTACCAGTACCGCATAGAAGACAAATGCAGAGAGATCACCGGCGCTTATGCGCCCTGCCAGCATGTCGTGGCCACCGACCCAGAGGATGAGTCCGATGGCGCCAAACACCAGGAAAATAATGATTGCAGTCAGTTTGGCGCGGGTGGCTATGCGCGACAGGGCAGTCGAGAAGGAGCCTTCTACACGGTTACCAAAATTGTCCCGGTCAATCGTTTCGTGGCCAAAAGACTGGACTGTTCGAATACCGTGAAAAATTTCATCGGCATAAGCGCCAACATCGCCAACCCGGTCCTGAGTAGCCCTTGACAGGCGCCTGACCCTGCGTCCGTAAATGACGATCGGGCCTATCACTAACGGAATGCAGAGCGTCACCAGCGCAGTCAATTTGGG
Source organism: Immundisolibacteraceae bacterium (assembly GCA_052031065.1). Lineage (GTDB taxonomy): Bacteria > Pseudomonadota > Gammaproteobacteria > Immundisolibacterales > Immundisolibacteraceae > JBPEXY01. The sequence continues at coordinate 1,835 of JBPEXY010000114.1, forward strand.
ACTGGTGATCGCTAACAGGGTAGTGCCGCCGATCAGCAGGAGCAGGTTACGCAGGGCAATGGAAAGCGAGGTTGCTATGGCCGATTGCAGGAGTGTGGTGTCGGCGCTCAGGCGACTAAGCAGTTCGCCGGTTTTTTGAGTCTCAAAGAAGCCCGGCTCCATGGTTAACAGGTGGTTAAAAACTGCTTTTCTCAGGTCAGCTGCAACCCGCTCACCGATCCAGGTCACCTGGTAATAGCGGACCGCCGTTGCCAGTGACAGCAGTACCACTATGCCAAGGATCACCAGTAGCGCGCGGTCGAGCAGTTGCGGATGGCCAGCCGCGAGTCCGGCATCGACCAGCCAGCGCAGCCCCTGACCCAGTGCAAGCATGGTGGTTGAGGCGGTAACCAGCGCTATCGCGGCAATGGTGACCCGGCCACGGTAGGGGGCTAAATAACGTGCCAGCCGGGTAATTTCAGACAGGGCAGACACTGGAGAGCGACGATCGGGTGGGAGGCTGTTCATCGGGTTCAGATTCGTCGATTTTAATTGGGAGTGAACAGCTGCCGGAGGGGGAAGTACCTGTTCTTAGTCGTTATCGGGTTCAATATCCAGGTAGCTATGTGGCTCAAACCGGGGTGAGCAGATCGCCAGGAACAGCAGGTCATCGTCGCCAATGTTGGTGACTCTTTGCGCGCACATGGGAGGGATAATCACCACATCGCCACTGTTAACTGCCGTTGGCGCTAAGCCCTCAATTTCTACCAGGCCACAGCCGGAGAGGATGCAATAGCGTTCGGTCGTGTGTTTTAAACGGTGCCAGCGGGTGGTAACACCCGGCTCCAGACGCGCCTGGGCTATGGAGACAGCCGGGTCATGGTGGCTGTTACTTAACTCATTGATATAGCAAAGCTCTTCAGTGAGATATTCATCATCTTCATGGTAAGTCAGTACAACAGGCTTCACTCGATGCCACCTGGGGTTTGTCAGCCTTGCTGGTCAAAACGAAAAAACCGCGTTCAGAGACGCGGTTTTCAGAGACCTGGTAGCGCTGTAGCAGGCGACCTAGCGATTTGCCAGCGGTTGGTAGTTGCGGGTTACTGCACCGGTGTAGACCTGTCGAGGTCGACCGATCTTGGAATCCTGGTCGAGCATCTCTTTCCATTGCGCGATCCACCCCGGCAGACGACCGATGGCGAACATCACCGTAAACATGTCGGTTGGTATGCCAAGGGCGTGGTAAATGATGCCGGAATAGAAATCGACGTTGGGGTAGAGTTTGCGCTCGACGAAATAGGGGTCTTCAAGTGCTACTTCTTCAAGTCCTTTTGCGATTTCCAGCAGTGGGTCGTGAATGCCAAGCTTGTTGAGAACCTTGTCACATGCTTTTTTGATGATTTTCGCACGTGGATCAAAATTCTTGTATACCCGATGGCCAAATCCCATCAGTCGGAAGGGGTCGTCCGGATCTTTTGCCTTGGCAAGAAACTGTTTGTAATCGCCGCCAGCAGAGTCGATGGTCTGCAGCATCTCCAGCACTGCCTGATTAGCACCACCATGTAGTGGCCCCCAGAGTGCCAGGATGCCAGCCGATATCGCAGCAAAGAGATTGGTACGGCTCGACCCAACCAGGCGCACCGTTGAGGTGGAGCAGTTCTGCTCATGGTCTGCATGGAGGATCAGCAGCAGGTTAAGGGCATCGACAATATCCTGATCGACTTCAAAGTCTTCTGAAGGCACACCGAACATCATGCGCAGAAAATCTGCACAGTAGTCCAGACGGTTATCGGGATAGAGCAGTGGCTGCCCGATCGCCTTTTTGTAGGAATAGGCAGTTAGCGTAGTGATTTTGGCAATCAGCCGTGCAATCGACAGGTTGGTCTGTTCCGGGGTTTGATTCTCGTTGGAAATCTCCGGGTAAAAGGCTGACAGGGTGGCAACCATGGACGCCAGTGTCGCCATGGGATGGGCACCAACTGGATAGCCTTCGAGCATCGCTTTGAGATCTTCGTGGATCAGTGAATGGCGGGTGATGGTATTGTTGAATTCCGCCAGTTCGTTTTCTGTCGGTAGCTCGCCATAGATGACCAGGTAGGCTGTTTCGAGAAAGGTTGATTGTTCTGCCAGTTGTTCGATGGGATAACCGCGGTAGCGGAGGATGCCGTTCTCGCCATCCAGATAGGTGATGTCACTGGTACAGGAGGCGGTGTTCACAAACGCCGGGTCGAGGGTGACATAACCGGTGGTGGAGCGGAGTTTGCCGATATTAATCGCCTTTTCGCCTTCCGAGCCGATGACTACCGGAAATTCGTGCCGTTCACCTTCTATTTCAAATATTGCGTGGTCTGGATTCGACATTAGCCTTCCTTAGGATCAATCTCCGGTACTGCTAGAGAAGTGAAATGCGTGCGTCTCTAATGACCCAACTGCATTACTATTCGTTTTATTGCGAGTCGTGTTGAAGGATCCCGTATACCGACACTGGTATCGCGGTCCTTCGTTGTGGATTTGTCTTGTGACCATCCAGTCAATTTCGTGGGCGGCATTCTATCAGCTGGCAATCGCCAGTCACAAATTCACGTTTAACAAACCGGGAGAGAGTCGGGAGCGGATAGCAGGCGGTTCAGCGCTAATTGAGGTGATGTTGAAAAGAGCAGATTATTGCGCCTCCTGACCTGCGGAAACAGTTTGGTTTCTGCCGTTGTTTTTTGCCTGGTATAAAGCCTGGTCGGCTCGTTCCAGCACTTCCTGTGGCCGCAAGTCAGCGCTGAATTCGGCGACGCCACAGGAGATCGTGATCTGTACATCCAGGTTATTGAAATGGAAGCGGGTTTCCATCACCGCGCGGCGCAGTTTCTCCACCGCATCAGTAGCCCGGATCTGATCAGTATCGGGCATCAGCGCGACAAACTCTTCGCCACCATAGCGGGCTAACAGATCAGCATCACGCATTGATTTGCGAAGAATTTTTGCGACGGACTTCAGCGCTACGTCACCGGCCTGGTGGCCGTAGTCGTCGTTGATCCGTTTGAAGTGGTCGATATCCAGAAACGCTACCGACAGTGGCCGCTGGTACCTTTTCCAGCGTTGGTGTTCCTGCGCCAGTGCCTGGTCAAACAGGCGGCGATTGGCAAGCCGGGTTAAAGGGTCGCGGTTTGCTTCGGTCTGTTGGGCTTCCAGCGCCTTTCGTAAATCCGTGCTCTCTTGTTGCAGAGCACTGACTTTACTGGCAAGCGACCGGCACTGGTTTTCGGTTTCTATCAGCCGTTGCTGTTCGTGCTGTAGGTGATCCGAAACCTGGTGGCGAATTTGATCGACAGATTTCTGTAATAGCGCCTGCAGGTCGGGAAGGGAGTCTGCGGAGTTTGCTTCCGATATGATTGCATCCACCTGGCTGTGAATGTTTCGCTGCAGATCGCTGGAGGCGGCGACACTGCTTTTATGGTTTGTATCAGCGTCGGCAAAATAGTCGCCGAGCTCTTTTAGCCGTTGCCACATGCCAGATAGAAACTGCGTTGTCTGTTCACGTTCGGTGGCGAGTTCCTGGTGGGTAATACCCACCAGTTCAGCAAGTTCCGTGATCAATGGATTCAGGTTTTCTGCAGCATCACATTCGCGTAGACGAGAGCCCAGGCTGTTCGCCGTTTGCCGGGTTTCAGGAAAAATGGGTAATCCGTCGACGATGGCGATTAAACCTTTTGTCAGTTCTTTAACCTCCTGATCGCCAGTGGCGGTTGTCGTTGATTGTGCAAGCACTTTTGCCAGATTTTTCAGGGCCTGTTCCAGGCCCGGGAAGTTGTCTTCATCGGTGCCAATAATGTCTATTTGGTGTTCAATCCCCAGACCGAGCAGGCCGCACATCTTGGCCAATTGCTCCCTGTATTCCACGATCTGCGTGCCGTTCTGGTCTACAGCTGAACCGGGTGATGGCAGGTCTGCCAGCTGTCGGCATAGGTCTGTGCTCTGCTGGGCGGCCTGTTCGCCGTTTTCCTGCTGATCGGCCAGCCGTAGCAGCGATTGCGCCTGCTCAGTAACGCTGGGGGCGAGGTCTGTCAGGCTGGTAGTGAGTCGTGAAACGGCTTTGCACCAGCCATCAATCTGTTCCCTGTGCTGCTCTTCAGCGCGGTCAAATTCGTTGACCAGGTCTGTGTAACGTGCCTTCCAGTCCTGGCTCGGGCGTGTTTCTGATGATGATGCTTGCATATCTGGTCTACAACCGCAGGATGTTTAGTTAGACCCGGTTAACCCAAACGATCGGAACCTGGGCCGCTCAGTTTCTTATGTATCGGCAGGTAGCTGGTTGCCTTGATTGCTTGTCGGGAAGATTGTTGAAAAAAAGTAATAAAAAAGGTTAGATGGTTAGTGCCGAACAGGAAGTGCTATATCTGCTAATTATTAATTGAGAAATTACTTATCTTGCGTCTTCTTTTGTTAACATATGCGCTTATACGACAGTCACTTGCATCAGGGTTTTAAGTTAGCCGCCGTGATGAAAGATAAAAGTTAAATAAAGCGTTAAATGATGGTTGGAGTGTTTGGTGGAATTAACAGGCGCAGATATCGTTGTTCAGTTCCTTCAGGATGAAGGGGTTGAGCACGTTTTTGGTTACCCCGGTGGCGCGGTTCTTCATATTTACGATGCGATTTACCAGCGTGGTGGTGTTGAGCATGTGCTGGTCAGGCATGAGCAAGCAGCGGTTCACGCGGCGGATGGCTATGCGCGGGTAACCGGCAAACCGGGGGTTGCTCTGGTTACATCTGGGCCGGGTGCTACCAATGCGATCACCGGTATCGCTACGGCACATATGGATTCCATTCCCATGGTGGTAATCACCGGTCAGGTGGCTACGCCGTTGATTGGTAATGATGCATTCCAGGAAGTTGATATCGTCGGCATAAGCCGCCCCTGCGTGAAACACAATTTTCTGGTCAAGGATGTCAAGGACCTCGCAATCACGCTGAAGAAGGCTTTTTATCTTGCCGGGACTGGTCGGCCTGGGCCGGTGTTGGTGGATATTCCCAAAGATGTGACGGCGGCGAAGACTGCCTATAACTTCCCCGAGAGCGTTGAGATTCGCTCCTACAACCCGGTTGTCAAAGGTCATGGTGGACAGGTCCGCAAAGCGGTTAACATGCTGCTGCGTGCCCGCCGTCCGATGATTTATACCGGTGGCGGCGTCGTACTCGGTAACGCATCGGAGCAACTCACCCGGTTCACCCGGCAGCTGGGATTTCCCATTACCAATACCTTGATGGGTCTGGGAGCCTATCCGGCATCAGATCAGCAGTTTGTCGGTATGCTCGGCATGCATGGCACCATGGAAGCCAATATGGCGATGCATGAGTGTGATGTGCTGCTGGCGGTCGGTGCCCGTTTTGATGACCGGGTGACCGGTGAGCTGGAAAAGTTCTGTCCCTACGCCAAGATCATTCATATCGATATCGACCCCGCCTCAATCGCCAAGAATGTGCCGGTTGACGTGCCGATCGTCGGTGAAGTCGCCGAGGTGCTTGAAAATTGCCTGGAAGAACTGGGCAAGGCCGAAAGAGAGGTTGATCAGGAGGCTCTGGCTGCCTGGTGGGCGCAGATTGATAGCTGGCGGGAGCAGCACTGTCTCGATTATGAGTCGAGTGATGAGCTGATTAAGCCACAGTCAGTGGTTCAGGCGCTGCATCGCCTCACAGGAGGGGATGCCATTGTGACTACTGACGTTGGCCAGCATCAGATGTGGGCTGCACAATATTACGGTTTTGATCGTCCCCGGCGCTGGTTGACTTCCGGTGGGCTCGGCACGATGGGATATGGTCTGCCTGCCGCGATGGGCGCGCAGTTTGCTGATCGCGAGTCAGATGTTATCTGCGTGACCGGTGAGGCGAGCATCCAGATGTGTATCCAGGAGCTTTCCACCTGCCTGCAATATGATCTGCCGATCAAGGTGGTTAACCTTAATAACCGCTACTTGGGCATGGTGCGGCAGTGGCAGGAGTTTCAGTATAAAAGCCGCTACTCCCATTCCTACATGGATGCGCTGCCCGATTTTATGAAGCTAGCTGAGGCCTTTGGGCATGTCGGTATGCGCATCGAGAAACCGGCGGATGTAGAGCCGGCGATCAAAGAGGCACTGGCGCTGAAAGACCGGCTGGTGTTCATGGATTTTATTACCGACCAGCAGGAGAACGTCTACCCAATGGTTGAAGCGGGCCGGGGCCACCACGAGATGCGCTACTCACCCTACCAGTCATTCCAGAATCAGGAGTTGGCATAACCATGCGCCGAATCATTTCATTGCTTCTGGAAAATGAGCCTGGGGCGCTGAGTCGGGTGGCGGGGCTTTTCTCAGCCCGTGGTTACAACATCGAGTCTTTAACTGTTGCTCCAACCGATGATCCGTCAGTGTCGCGGATGACTATCGTTACCGACGGCGAAAGCAGCACGCTGGAGCAGATTGTCAAACAGCTCAACAAGTTGGTCGATGTCATTAAGCTGATGGACATCACCGACGGAGAACATCTCGACCGCGAACTGATGCTGGTAAAAGTCAGGGCCACCAGTGGGTCGGCGCGGGATGAAGTGGAACGATTGACTCGAGCCTTCGCCGCCAGGATTGTTGAGATTACCCGTCAGAGTGTCGTGGTCGAAGTCACCGGCAACAACGATAAGCTCAGAGGGTTTCTCGATGTGCTTGAATCAGGCAGCCTGATTGAGGTTGTTCGGTCTGGACCCTGCGCCATTTCACGTGGCGGAAAATCCCTGCGGCTGACCTGACCGACTATTCGTTAATCAGTACAGCCGTTAAAGTTAGTAAAATCGTGGTTTTAGTGATTGCTATTGCGGTAGAGCCAAAATGGTTTTCTAGGCGTTCCCGGCAACCAATCCCACCATTAATCACTTCGCCCAGGAACGGGTATTTCAACCATTCAAGGTAAATCGATGAAGATTTTTTACGATAAAGATGCAGACCTTCAGCTTATCCAGAGCCGCAAGGTAACCATTCTCGGTTATGGTTCTCAGGGCCACGCTCATGCGCTTAACCTGAAAGAGTCCGGCGTCGATGTCACCGTGGGCCTGCGTAGCGGTTCCGCATCGGTTGCGAAGGCCGAAGGCGAGGGCTTAACCGTGCTTGAGCCAGCCGCAGCCGTTGCCCAGGCCGATCTGGTGATGGTGCTGGTGCCAGATGAGCATCAGGCTGCCCTTTATCGTGATGTAATCGCCACGAATATTCGGGAGGGTGCGGTGCTGGCCTTTGCTCACGGTTTCAACATCCACTTTCAGCAGATCGAACCGCGAGCCGACCTCGACGTGGTGATGATTGCGCCAAAAGGCCCCGGTCATCTGGTTCGTGCTACCTATTCCGGTGGCGGCGGTGTGCCCTGTTTGATCGCCATACAGCAGGACGTCAGTGGTCAGGCGCAGCAGGTGGCGCTGGCCTATGCCTCTGGAGTTGGCGGCGGTCGAGCTGGTGTGATCGAAACAACATTCCAGGAGGAGACCGAAACCGATCTGTTTGGTGAACAGGCGGTACTTTGTGGAGGGACTACAGCACTGGTTCAGGCGGGGTTTGAAACTCTGGTTGAGGCTGGTTATGCGCCGGAAATGGCCTACTTCGAGTGTCTGCACGAGCTCAAGCTGATCGTCGACCTGATGTACGAAGGTGGTATCGCCAACATGCGCTACTCCATCTCCAACACCGCCGAGTATGGAGACTTTACTGTCGGTCCTAAAATCATCACCGAGCAGACCAAGGCAGAAATGAAGAAAGTACTTACCCGTATCCAGAATGGCGAGTTTGCCCGTGAATTCATCCTCGAAAACCAGGCTGGAGCAGCAACGCTGAAGGCGCGGCGCAGAATTGGCCGCGAGCACCAGATTGAACAGGTTGGCGAAAAACTCAGGGCAATGATGCCGTGGATCAAAGAGAACAAAATTGTTGATCGTAGCCGCAACTAGCAGCGCCAGGCCACCAGTGCCGCACCGGCGCATTCGCGAGTAGGCGACCTTGGTAGAAAGCCGACGAGGTATTTACCTGCTGCCAAACCTGCTGACTACCCTCGGGTTGTTCGCCGGGTTTTACGGAATTATCGCAGCGGTGAACGGAGTGTTTGATACTGCCGCGCTGGCGATCTTTCTCGCCGGCATCATGGATGGGCTCGATGGCAGGGTGGCTCGCATGACCAACACTCAGAGTGCCTTTGGTGCCCAATACGACTCCATGACCGACATGGTGGCGTTTGGTATCGCACCGGCGATCCTGGTCTACCTCGCTGCGTTACAGCAGT
>JBPEXY010000115.1:0-6956 GCA_052031065.1 Immundisolibacteraceae bacterium
TGCCGTTCCGACTACCCTGAAGGGTCAATGACCGCGAGGATGAACGACAACCGTTGTTCCAGAGTTAGCTGGTCGGTCGGTAGACACATGATTTTTTTCTCATCGACCCACATCCGCGTCAGGCCAAGGATTGCGGCATGGTTGCGTAGCTGTATCCACGGGTCGCTAACCCGGATTCTGCCATCGGTGGCATCGTGGGGGCGGTGAGGAAGAGTCCCCCAGGGTGGAAAAATGACCAGGTCATAGGTTGCAGCTTCCGCCTGGCAGAGTTTGCTGAAGTCGGCGGTGGCCTGCGGATAGCTGGTCAGCCCCCTGGCCATCCAGAGATTGAGTAGGTCGAGCGCGGTACGGTCAACCACAAAAGTTCCGGTCTGCTGCATCAGCTGGTTTTTCTCTGCCAGCACGCGATTAAAAAGCGGTATCAATTTAATCGCTTCACTGTTGAAGGTTCCCGGCGGTGAGAAGAGCGCGCTGTAATGCTCGTCCACGTGGCTGATATCGAGTCGGTCAGCCAGCGCCCGGGCGAGGGTGCTTTTGCCGATACCGGCACAGCCGCTGATCGCAATTCTCAATTTCCGCTCCCGCAATCCTGGTTTGGCTTTTAAAATGGGGTCTTTTAGATCATTCAGTCTGACATGTGGGATACCTTTACCGCTTGATTATAGAACTGACCGGCAAGCCCGTACCCGCTCTTCAAGTTCATCGGCTAATTCCGTAAAGCAAGGTTTGTTGAGAAATTCCGACGGCAGAATTTATTTAACCCTGGCTATTATCGATTCCGGCTATTCGTACCCTATCTACTGTTGTGTTATTTTTAGCCCCAAAAAATAGCTAAATGAGTATGGCGCGGGGTATACGTGCTCACCAGAGCGTTGGCGGAGAAAGTTGCTCAACGGAAGCCGCCGCTAATGATGAGCTCCCTGTGTAGAAGTAAAAAAAACAGTGGTCGACGGGGCCAAAAACTATCAAGGGTCGGGAAGGATGTATTCTTTAAAAATGTCTGTCGGCGCGCTGGTAACCCTGGTCGTTGCCCTGCTAGCGGTAACGGAACTGCAGGCGGCGCCCGCTTTGCCTTCATCAGCCGGCACCATTGAGCGCACCCTGCCGGGGCAGCAGGGGATCACCGCCCCGCCACCTGCGGCTGAAGATATTGTCGCGCCGACGCCGGTCAAAGAGAGCGCCAGGCCCACAAACGGCAGAAAAATCACCGTTAGCCGTTTTATTGTCGAGGGCAATACCAAACTGACAGAGGACGAGATTGCCCAGTTCCTGGGTGCAGCTGAGGGTAAAGCACTAACTCTTGCTGAAATTTATGAATTGGCTGACCGGTTGGGGGCTGCCTATCGCGACAAAGGCTATCGGCTGGCAACCGTAACGGTGCCGCCACAGAAAATCAGCGACGGCGAAATCCGCCTTGAGGTTACCGAGGGTGTTCTGGAATCGGTGCAGGTTACCCAGACCAACCACTTCTCCGAGACTTTTATCCGCGAACAGCTCGATCAGCTCGAAGATGGTGAGGTGCTGTCGCTGGAGGCGATGGAGCGGGAGATGCTTCTGCTCAATGATATACCGGGGCTGAGTGCCCGCTCGGTGATCAAACCGGGAACCGCTTACGGCACCTCGGTGGTTGAAATTGACGCCGGCGAGAAGATCTATGACGGCTATCTGAGCAGCAACAATTATGGCCGCGAAGATGTTGGCGAGTGGCGACTGGAAGGGGGCGTCAGTCTCAACAACCCTCTCGGTATTGGTGACCGACTCTCGTTTGACTTCATGCACACCCAGGCCGACCTGCTCAATTACTACGCGTTTAATTACAGCCTGCCGGTCACCAAAGCGGGCACTCGGCTGGCGTTCAGCTATTCCGAAGCAGAGTTTGAAGTAGCGCTGGACAGCGCCATCAAGGCAGCCTTCAGCGGCGGGCAACTGGAAGGGGTGACCCGCAGTGCGCGGATTCAACTATCTCACCCGCTGGTTCGCTCGCGGGATCGCAACATTCTTCTGGGAGTCGGCCTGCTGCATAAGGACGCCAATTCCGAAGATGAAGCAAGTCTGACCCAGCCCCACGCATTCGATCGTGAAGATACCATCAACCTGCTCGACCTCTCGGTGGTGATGAGCCAGGTCCACGCTGACCGCTCGATTTCCAATGTTGCAGCAGTTTTCTGGACCAATTTCCGTAAACGCCGTAACGACCCGTTTGCTGTCGATGATGCCGGAGCACCCGCCAGCGGCGGTGATCGAAACCGGTTACGAGGCAAGTTGCGGATTGATGCCAACCACCTGCGCTCCTTTTACTGGGATTCAAGTCTGTTTCTGCGCGCTGCCGGAGTGTTGGCGGTCGATGCACTGCCGGAAAGTGAGAAGTTCGGTATCGGCGGACCGGCCGATGTCAGGGGCTTTCCCACCTCAGAGGTTCGTGGTGACCAGGGATATTCGCTTACTGCAGAGCTACGCAGGCCATTCAAGGATGTGTTGGGGCAGGATCTGCTGGCCCGCGCGTTTTTCGATGTTGGCAAGGTTTATCGAAAGGACCGGTTACCGCTGGTGGAGCGTACTCAGTCGCTCTCCAGTCTCGGTTTTGGCGTCAGTCTAAGTCCCTTCAAGAGGCTCCAGGTTGATCTCAACATGGCCTTCCCCACCAATGGTCACAAGGCCAGTGACGGCAGCCACAGCAGTCGCTACTGGGCCAGCCTCTCCACCCAGTTCTGATCATTGACCGTGACCAAAAACAGACCCGCACTAGCACTTTATCTGGTTAAGAGTATCGCCCTATGAGCAAACACCGGACCAATCTAGACAGACCGCAAAGGCGACCGTGGGCGGAAAGAACCAGATCATTTGTTTTTGCGCCGCTGCCGCTGTCGATCGCCTGGCTGGCCAATCCGCTGGCCAGAGCCGGTCTGGTTGCTGCCGGTGTGCCAGGGCTGGCATTGGCGGGTCCCCAGGGTGGTAGTGTGGTTGCCGGTGCCGCCACCATCAGTAACCCTGATGGATCAACCACGCTAATCAATCAGACCTCCCAGCGAGCGGCGCTCGATTGGCATAGCTTTTCCATCGGCAGCAATGAGTATGTGCAGTTTATCCAGCCGGGCACCAGTTCCGTAGCGCTCAACCGGGTGGTGGGTGGTGACCCCAGCTCGATCCTCGGCAGCCTCAGTGCCAACGGTCAGGTGTTTCTGGTTAACCCGTCGGGGGTCTATTTTGGCTCGGGTGCGACGGTCGATGTTGCCGGGCTGCTCGCCACCACGCTGAACATTGATAACGATGACTTCATGGCTGGAAACTACGTTTTTCAGCGCAACCTGGTGGCGCCGGACGGCGCATCGGTGGTCAATGACGGGGTGATCGCGGCTCGTGAGGGCGGCTACGTGGTGCTTGCCGGTGATTATGTCGAAAACAGCGGCATCGTCGAAGCACGCCTGGGGACTGTGGCGTTGGCGGCCGGCTCGGCGATGACTCTCGATGTGGCGGGTGACGGTCTGATTAATTTCACCGTTGATGGCGCATCGGTCAGTCAGCTGGCGGGTGTCAACAATGCCGGTGAGCTGTATGCTGATGGTGGTCGGGTGATCATGACCGCCAAAGTGGCTGCCAACCTGGTCCATGCTGCGGTCAATAATAGTGGTCGTGTGCAGGCGCAGGGGGTTTTGGAGCAGGATGGGGCCATCTATCTGGTGGCTGACGGCGGAGATATTACGCTCTCTGGTGAACTTGACGTCTCCGGTCCCAGCGGTGATGGCGGCTATGTACGGGTTCGCTCCACCGATGATGTGACTCTGACCAGCGGCTCGCGTATCGACGCCACCGGTGGTGCTGGCAAGGGTGGCGTGGTGCGGGTGGTTGCCGAGCAGAATCTCGATTTTCAGGCGGGTGCGGAGATCGACGTTTCTGGCGCGCCGGGCGAGCGCGGCGGTTTTGTTGAGGTGAGTGGTCACCAGGGCCTCGCGCTGAAAGGCAACGTGCGCGTCGGCAACGACGGCCAGTTGTTGATCGATCCGGCTAACCTGACCATCTCTGGCGGTACTGGATTGACGCCGAGTAGTACGGCGGGCAATGCGGTGATCGGCGAATTTTTTATTGAAAGTCTGCTCCAAGGTGGAAGCGTTAGTTCGGGTGCCAATGTTGCTTTGGTGGCGACCGATTCCATCAGTTTTAACGGCGCTTTTACCGGTGGTGATCTGAATGGCAATGGCATCCTTCAGGGTGGCGACCTGTTCGTTGGTATCGGTTCTATCGCCGGATCCGGTTCAGGGTTTTTCAGTACCAGCACCGGATCGTTTGGTCCATTGCCGCCGGGGTTTGTGGCCGATTCAGACGGTACGGTCAACCTTAACGGCGTCGATCTGGTTGTCGATGGCAATTTGACCATCCGCGCCGGCAGCGTTACGGGCAGTATCCATAATGTCAACGGCCTCAGCGCCGGCGGCAACGTTGATCTTGCCGCTGTTGGCGGGTCCATCAGCGCCGGGACCGGAAATAATCTGACGCAGGTCACCGCAGGTGGCGATGTCGCGATCGCTGCCAGCAATATTGCGGTATCCGGCTCTACCGGGGCGGTTTTGTCAATCTCTGCCGGCGGATCGGTTGATATCGACGCTAACGTAAATGTTTCCGCTAGTTCCGGACAGGCCACCTTTTCCGTTTTGGGCCAGGGAATCGCAGTTGATGGAGTCGGGGCCAGTCCGTCTGTGCAGGTCGTTGGAAGTGGCGGCGGCAGTAGTGTCGGAGCAGGTGTCACCTTCAATGCCCAGAGCGGTTCGTTAACCGTGAATGCAGAGGTAGAGGCACGGGCAAGCCGCTCTGGATCCGGTGGGGGGTCTGGCGGGTCTGCGCTGGTGGCATCGGTTCAATACAATGGCGCTGCTATCAGCCACACGGGCGACATCCGAGCGCTGGCCACTGAAATCACTTCTGTTGGCGTTTTCTCTGGATCGGCTTCGGCGACGGTGAGTTTGGCTGCCGGAAATGGATCAGTAGCTGTCAATGACGGTCTGGTCGAGGCCGGCGTCGGCGCAACCATCAGTGCTTCTTCTGGATCAGGCTTTGTCACTGCCAATGCGCAGGTCAACGTCTCTGCCAGTTCCGGTGCCATCACCTTCAATAACGCGAACATCTCCGTCAACGCTGACGCTTTGACTACAGTATCTGCCAGCTTCGCATTTACCCCCTCAGCTCAGGCCGGAGCGGAAGCGGTATTGACTACGATCGGTAGTGGGTCGATCAGTTTTACTGGCGGTGCAACCCATAGTGGCGGCATTAGTGTCATTGCCGATGCCAGGGCAACAGGTTCCAGTTTTTCCACCAGTGGTTTTCCGATTGAACCCATTTCCAAGGCTGGCGCGGCGATTAATATTGTCGCCGAGGATGCTGTTACTGTTTCCGGTCAGCTATTTGCTGCAGCAGATGGTAAGGAAGCCCTGAATGTTCTCGGTGGTGGCGCGCAGGGGGCACATATCCATGTGCAGTCACGCAATGCCAGTGTCACTATCAACGATGCGGTACAGTCGCTTTACGGGCTTGGTACCGGGGATGTCGCAAATAATGCGGTAGCCCGCGTTGAGTTGATGGCTGGTTTTGTCACTGGTCCAAGCTCCTCTCTTTCTTACCATGCGGGCGGCGATGTGGTTATTGGTGCTGGTGGTTCGGTGCTGGCATCCGCCGAAGCCCTCAAAAACGCAACCGCATCAGTGGATCTCTGGGCTGTTGAGGATGACCCCTTTGGAGCTCCGCCGCTAAGTGGTGGTGGCAATGTGATAGTCGATGGCGCGATCACAGCGGTGGCCACCGAACTGGCTGATGGTGGAACGGCTGTGAGTTAGCGGAGGCTGATGTCAATATCGAGGCTCTCGGTGGCACCATCGCTATCAATGCTCCGGTTCTGGCGGTAGCCTCCGGGTCTGATGCCGGTACCAGTAACGTCGGTGCTTTTGTCGATATTGAAGGCGGACTATTGGGGTCCGTTGGTGGTCCTGTCGAAATTTCCATTACCGACCAGGTCGAGGCAACCACCTCTGGTGGAGGGTCACTCTCTGAGGTGGTCGAAATTCACGCTGGTGGCGATGTACAGACCAGCGGTGCCGGTCTGGTGGTTGCCAACACGCTGCTGCTGAACCCTTCGTACACATCCTCCTCGGGCGGTCCTTTTCCCGGCGGCGTTAGTAATGCGGTCTTCGATCTTGCCACCAGCGTTGACCGGGTCGGTATTGGCAGTAATCTGGCCAGCACTACCATTGACAATAGTCTGGTGACCACTGCGGTTACAGTAGGCCTGGGCGCCAGTTACGATGCCACCCTGCCAGGGCTGGTATTCAACGGTGGTGCTGGCACTCAGAATGTGGCCTTCACGGCCGGTGGGGATTTGCAGCTGCTGACGGATGGTAACCCGGTCAACGTCAACAATCTGCAGCTGACGGCAGCAGGAAATCTCTCCAATGATGGTTCCACTCTTGATGTTGATGCAGCCGGGTCTATCGTCCTGGATGCTGCCGGAATCAATAATTCTGGGGTGGATCTGTTCGCCAGCGGTGACATTGTGCTGGATGTGCCGATAAGCGTGACTGAGAGCGGTGCGACACCGGGCGCGAATTTGATTATTCGTGCGCTGGGTAATCTGACTGTCAATGAGGCGCTCACTGCTACTGCGACCGGGTCGACCGGGGCAGCTGCGCTGGTCGACCTCAGAGGGGGGCAGACTACTGGTCATGTTGTGATCAACAACGATGCGTCTGCTGTGGTCAGGGCGCAGGGTCCCGGTGGTCCGTTCCCGTTTGATGCGACAGTCAATATTGTCAATGAGGGCAGTGGCGATGTGAATCTTAACAGTAGCACCGCGCTTGCCAGGGTTTCTGATGGTGGACCTGCCACCCCGGTTGGGGGTACCGCACTGGTCCATGCCGAGGCGTTGGGTGGTAATCTGATTCAGGCCGCTACCCATTCAGCCATTGCAGATGCAA
>JBPEXY010000116.1:0-4379 GCA_052031065.1 Immundisolibacteraceae bacterium
TGCGGATGGTCACCGGTTATCATCGCCACTTCGATCTGCGCCTTTCGGCACTGCTCGATAGCTTCCTTAACATCAGGCCGCAGCGGGTCAATCATGCCAACCAGCCCAAGGAAGGTCATACCAACCATCTCTTCGGCCAGTTCGCTCGGCTCTGTGCTCAGGGTTCGTTGCGCGAGTGCCAAAACCCGGAACCCGTCTCGCGCCATGGTTTCCATCTGCTGCTGAATCGACGCATGGTCGAGCGCGCCGCCAGTACTGGCTTGCCGACACATCGGCAACACCGTTTCCAGACTGCCTTTCACCAATAGCGTCGGACTGCCGTCGACTCGATTACAGCTCGCACAAAACGCCTGCTCCGACTCGTAGGGAATAAACCCCAGCCCTGGGTGCTGTCGCTGTAACGTGCCATTGAGTCCCGCCTTATGGGCCAACACCAGAAATGCCAGATCAACCGCATCCCCGTTTCCCACCCAACGACCATCACGCTGCTCAAAAGTCGCTTCATTCGCCAATGCGCCGGCAAGAATAAGTGCCTGCCTTTGGGCCAGGTTATCAGCAGCGGAGGGTTGAATCTCTCCGCTGAGTTCCAGCCCTTCGCCACCTACCTGTGCTGCTGAACCATCCGGCAGCACAATCCGCCGCACTGTCAGCTCATTAACGGTCAGGGTTCCAGTTTTGTCGGAAGCGATCAGGGTGCATGAGCCGAGTGCTTCCACCGCCACCAGTTTGCGGATGATGACGTTAACCTTAGCCATCCGCCGCATACCGATGGCCAGGGCAACGGTAATAGCGGCTGGCAGCCCTTCGGGGATTGCCGATACCGCCAGCGCAACCCCCAGCAAGAATACGCTACTGAGCTCGTCGCCACGTGCCAGCACGATCAGAAAAATCAGACCAATCAGAACCACCATCGCGTAGGTGATGCGTAGTGTGAACTCCTCTACCCGAAGCAGTAGCGGTGGTTTCGCCTCGGGCGTTTCGCTCAGGGACCCGGCGATTTGACCAATCTCCGTCTGGGTACCGGTGGCCATGACCACGCCGGTTCCCCGGCCACGGTTAACGGTAGAACCGGCATAGCCCACATTTTTTCGTTCTGTCGCCAGTAACTCACCGTCGCCAGCGTTATTACCGCTTTTCAGGACTGGCAACGATTCACCGGTCAACATCGACTCATCGACCTGTAAGCCATGAGCCGAAATCAATCGAATATCGGCAGGAATCCGATCCCCGGAGGCGATCATCACCAAATCATCGGGGACCAGCTGATCGGCAGGGATTTTCTGCTCGGCACCGTCGCGCACCACCAGCGCGGTATGCGGCACCATGTTCTTGAGTGCGGCTGCAGCTCGTTGAGCAGAATATTCCTGTACGGTTCCGATCACCGCGTTCAGCAGCAGAACCAGAAAGATAAACACCGCGTTGATCGAATGCCCTAACCCCACTGACACCACGGCGGCGGCCAGCAGTACATAGATAAAGGGGCTACGAAACTGGGTGAAAAATATCTTTAATGGCCCGGGGGCTTTCGGCTCCGGCAGCCGATTGGGACCGAGCACGGCCAACTTTTCAGCTGCGGCCACACTGGTCAATCCGTTCAGGTGGGGTTTAACGGGAGAATCGAGCGTATGCAAGTCCATTGCCGGTAGCCCGTGGATTATCTATAGAAAAACCAGATTAACCGATTCGCTAAAACGGCAACCGGCAGAGCTAAACAGAGTGGAGGCTGGGGTCGGAATCGAACCGGCGTAGACGGCTTTGCAGGCCGCAGCATAACCACTCTGCCACCCAGCCTTGAGTGGAGCCTGCCAAATAAGAAATTCGGCAATGAAATCTGGAGCGGGAAACGAGATTCGAACTCGCGACCTCAACCTTGGCAAGGTTGCGCTCTACCAACTGAGCTATTCCCGCGCTGCAGGGTGGCGTATTGTAGAGCGCCTGCCATTGCTGTCAAGCACCCTCGCTGGCGCCGCCGCGTAAGTAGGGCCAGGCACCGCGCAAATAGTCCCACAGAGACCATAGTGTCAGCACCAGAGCGACCTGCAACAGCATTAATCCAATCAGATAAGTCGGCAGGATTCCAAACAGTGGCTGCTGGTAGATCATCATCGTCAGTGCCCACATCTGCACCACGGTTTTCATTTTTCCCCAGCGACTCACCGCGACCACAGCATTAACGGCACGCTCAGCCATCCATTCGCGCAGCGCAGAGACCGTAATTTCGCGACTGATAATCAGCACCGCTGGCACCACCACCCATAGAGAGCTATGAGCATAGGTAAGCAGTATCAATGCAATACCGACCTGCAACTTGTCCGCTACCGGGTCGAGGAAACGACCGAAATCGGAAGACTGGTTCAATCGCCTGGCCAACAGACCGTCAAAAATATCGGTCAGGGCCCCCGCCAGAAACACCCAGCCAGCGGCGGGCCGTCCCCACTCAAACGGTAGAAAAAACAGCACTGCCATCACAGGTAGCAGGGCAATACGAAGGAGCGTCAGCAGGTTCGGCAGATTGACTGGCAGGTTCATGATATGGAGTTGGGTTTATTCGGCTGCATGAAAAGTATCATAAATGAGTTCTGCCAGCCGTTGATTGATACCGGACACTTCCCGTAGCTCGTGCTTTCCAGCCCTTTTGACCTCCTGCAAGCCACCAAAATGGGTCAGCAATGCCTGCCGTTTTTTTGGTCCCAGTCCTGATATCTCTTCAAGCGGCGAGCGACTGGCGCGTTTCTGACGCCGCTGGCGATGCCCGGTGATGGCAAACCGGTGGGCTTCGTCGCGGATGTGCTGGATCAGGTGCAGTGCCGGAGAGTCTGCCGATAACTGTACCCGCTCGCCACTGTCCATCCGGTGCAACTGCTCCTCGCCGGCGCGCCGCTCAGGGCCTTTGGATACACCAATTACCAGCAAGTCCGACAGACCCAGGGACTCGATCACCGCCTTTACCTTTCCGAGCTGACCTTTGCCGCCATCGATAAAAAGCACGTCGGGTAACGGTGCTTCGCCCTTTTTCACCCGGCTATAGCGACGGCTGATGGCCTGTTCCATCGCGGCGTAATCATCACCCGGCGTAATGTCGGTAATGTTGAAACGGCGATAATCCGATTTCAGCGGACCCTGCAGGTCGAATACCACGCAGGAAGCGACCGTTGCCTCACCCATGGTATGGGAAATATCAAAACACTCCAGCCTTCTTGGCGTCTCATCAAGCGCCAACGCTATGCGCAGATGTTCGTACCGCTGCGCCAGACTGGCACGGTTAACCAGTCTCCGTTTCACCGCATCCTCGGCATTGGCTTCGGCCAGCTCAATCCAGCGTTTGCGGTCACCCCGCTGGGGCCGGTGAATACGCACCTTGCGCCCGGCTTTTTCGCTCAGTGCGGTAGTCAGCAGGGAACTGTCTTCAAGTTCCAGATTAACCAGTAACAGACTGGGCAACGACCACTCCATATAATGCTGCGCAATAAAGGCGGAGAGCACCTCCTGCGCACTCTCCTCGCCTTCGAATTTGGGAAAAAATGAGCGATTTCCGAGATTGCGGCCGTCACGCACCATAAATAACTGGATACAGGCGGTACCGTGACGGCTAACCGCCGCCAGCACATCCAGGTCCTGATCACCGCCATCGATAAACTGTTTCTCCTGCACCCGGCGCAGACTGGCAATTTTGTCCCGGTAGTTAGCGGCACGCTCAAAATCGAGATGTTTCGCCGCCGCTTCCATCTTATCTGTCATCTGCTCAATCAGCAGTTGGCTTTTACCGGTGAGAAACAGCGTCGCCGCCTGTACATCCAGACCGTAATCTTCAGCAGAAACCGACCCGACACAGGGCGCAGTACAGCGTTTGATTTGATACTGCAGGCAAGGTCGACTGCGATTGCGGTAATAACTCTCGGAGCATTGCCGTACCGGGATAATTTTCTGCAGCAGGTAGAGACTATCCCTGACTGCACCGGCGCTGGGGTAGGGACCGAAATAGCGACTGTAGCGATTTTTTTTACCGCGATGAATCGAGAGCGCCGGAAACTCGTGTTCTACCGACAACCGGATGTAGGGATAACTTTTGTCATCCCGCATCAGGATGTTGTAGCGCGGCTGCAGCTCCTTGATCAGGTTGTTCTCAAGAATTAACGCCTCGTTACCGGTACGGGTAACGGTGATGTCAATATCGCGGATCTGCGCCACCAGGGCAGCTGTCTTGCTGCTACCGTGGTCTTTGTTGAAATAACTGGAGACCCGTTTTTTGAGGTTGATCGCCTTACCGACATAGATCACCTTGCCACCACCATCAAACATCCGGTAGACACCGGGACGACCCGTCAGGTGTTTAAGGAAGGCTTTATAGTCGAACGGTTCACCGTCAGCTGTTGATAGTG
>JBPEXY010000117.1:0-13694 GCA_052031065.1 Immundisolibacteraceae bacterium
GTTATCGTCCGCAGTTTTACTTTCGGACCACCGATGTGACCGGTGAGTGTCTGTTGCCGGAAGGAACCGAGATGGTGATGCCTGGGGACAACATCAGCCTGAGCGTTCAGCTGATCACGCCAATTGCGATGGACGAAGGTCTGCGCTTTGCGATTCGTGAAGGCGGTCGTACCGTCGGCGCCGGTGTCGTCTCCAAAATTATTGAGTAAGCGAATATGGCTAGTCAGAAAATCAGAATTCGACTGAAGTCGTTTTCGCACAAGCTGATCGATCAGTCCGTCAATGAGATAGTTGATACGGTCAAGCGGACCGGTTCCAGAATCCATGGGCCGATCCCTCTGCCGACGCGGATCGAGCGGCATACCGTCCTGCGCTCTCCGCACAAAGACAAGGACTCGCGGGATCAGTTTGAGATCCGTACCCACAAACGTCTGGTTGATATTCTAGAGCCGACCGACAAAACCGTCGACGCGCTGATGAATCTTGACCTGGCCGCCGGTGTCGACGTTCACGTCAAACTTGGCTAACGGTAACGGTTTTTAAGGAAGAGATAACGATGGCACTCGGACTTATAGGTAAAAAGCGGGGAATGACCCGTGTGTTTACCGAAGATGGTCGTTCGGTCCCGGTCACCGTGGTAGAGGTGAACAGTAACCGGGTGGTTCGAATCAAAAATGCCGACACAGACGGCTACGACTCGGTGCAGGTCACCTGGGGTTCAAAAAGAGCCAATCTGGTGAACAAGCCTCTCGCTGGTGAGTTTGCCAAGGTAGAGGTAAAGCCTGGCGAAGGACTAACCGAATATCGGGTTGAAGAGAAAGATCTTGAAGGACTCGAGCCTGGGAGCGAGCTGACGGTCGACCGCTTCACTGAAGGCCAGATGGTTGATGTAAGTGGAGTTTCAAAAGGTAAAGGTTTCGCCGGGACGGTGAAGCGCTGGAATTTTAAAATGCAGGATGCCACGCACGGCAACTCGATTTCTCACCGAGCGCCTGGCTCCACCGGCCAGAACCAGTCGCCCGGGCGCGTATTCCCCGGCAAAAAAATGGCGGGCCAACTGGGCAATGTCAACAAAACCCAGCAGAAGCTGGAAGTGGTTCGCGTCGACCAGGAACGCGGATTATTGCTGATCAAGGGTTCGGTTCCCGGCGCTACCGGTGGTCGCGTCGTGGTTCGCCCCTCTGTCAAAGTCAGCGAGGGTTAACAAATGCAATTGGCTATCACAGGCGCTGACGGCAAAAGTAACGGCGAAGTTCAGATCGCTGAAGAGTTGGCAGCGACGGAATTCAACTCCGGATTGGTTCACCAGTTGGTGACTGCCTACCTCGCTAACCGGCGGGGCGATACGGTGGGTGGCAAGAGCCGCAGTATGGTTACCGGCACGGGAGCCAAACCTTGGCGCCAGAAGGGCACGGGAAGGGCCCGCGCTGGTACGGTCAAAAGTCCACTGTGGCGCGGAGGAGGTAAAACTTTCGTCGCCGACGATCGTCACCATCGACAAAAGGTAAACCGGAAAATGCACCGCGCGGGCATGCGGTCGATTGTTGCCGAGCTGATTCGCCAGGGTCGAGTTGTCGTTGTTGACAGCCTGGCGCCTGAAACGCCTAAAACCGGTGAATTTTTCAAGCAGCTCAAGGCGTGGGGTTTCGGACAGGGTTCGATGCTGCTGATGGATGACGATATTCACGATAATCTGCTTCTCGCCAGCCGCAATATACCGAAGGTGACCGCCCAGTCACTGAATGAAATAAACCCGGTGGATCTGGTTGGTAATGACCAGGTGGTAATTACCGCGTCAGCTCTGAAGACACTAGAGGAGCGGTTACAGTGAATAGTTACGCCAGTCATGGGCGGCTGATGAATGTCATCATCGAGCCCCATATTTCAGAAAAGAGCTCACTCGGCAGCGAACTGAACTCGCAGTTCTGTTTTAAGGTCGCGCCCGATGCGACCAAGACTGAGATCAAACAGGCGGTTGAGACGCTTTTTGAGGTATCCGTTAAAGGCGTGCAAACGCTGAATGTAAAAGGCAAAACAAAACGGTTCGGGCGCTATTTAGGGCGCCGTAAAGACTGGAAAAAAGCGTACGTGACGCTTGCTGACGGTCAGGACATTGACTTTAGTAGTTTCAGCTGAAGGTGATTGACCAGGCTTAATAATCTGGTCCAGGCGCACCTCAACAGATGGATTTAGCAACATGGCAGTAGTCAAAAGAAAGCCAACTTCCGCGGGACGCCGATTTGTCGTTCAGGTGGTTGAGCCCGAGCTTCACAAGGGCGAACCCCATGCTCCTCTTGTCGAGAAGCTGAATAAAAGTGGCGGCCGTAATAATCACGGGCGTATCACTACGCGGCATCGTGGTGGCGGTCATAAGCAGCGCTATCGGGTCATCGATTTCAAGCGTGATAAAGATGACATTCCAGCACAGGTCGAAACCCTGGAATATGACCCCAATCGCAGTGCCCATATCGCGTTGCTGCTGTACGCAGATGGCGAGAGGCGCTATGTCATTGCTCCAAAAGGGGTTGGCGTTGGCAGTAAGGTGATTTCCGGCGTCAATACGCCGATTGAGCCAGGTAATTGCATGCCGCTGGGTAATATGCCCCTTGGTTCAGTGGTGCACTGTATCGAGTTAAAACCCGGTAAAGGCGCGCAGGTTGCACGTAGCGCCGGTATATCCGCCCAGCTGGTCGCGCGGGAAGGTGATTACAGTACCCTGAGGCTTAAGTCAGGTGAGATGAGAAAATTCCTTTCAACCTGCCGGGCCACGTTGGGTGAAGTTGGTAATTCGGAACACAGTCTCCGGTCGTTGGGGAAAGCAGGAGCAACTCGCTGGCGTGGGGTCAGGCCGACGGTTCGCGGTGTTGCCATGAACCCGGTCGATCACCCTCATGGCGGAGGCGAGGGTCGCACCTCGGGAGGCCGTCATCCGGTATCACCGTGGGGACAACCGACCAAGGGTCATCGGACTCGTCGAAACAAGCGTACTGACAACGCCATCGTTCGGCGCCGGTACAAGAAGTAACTGAAACAGCGGGTGTAGAGACATGCCACGTTCGATTAAAAAAGGACCCTTCGTCGATCACCACCTGATGAACAAGGTGGCAGAGGCGGCAGAATCAAACAATCGGCGGCCAATTAAAACCTGGTCGCGTCGTTCAACGGTGATGCCTGAGATGATTGGTCTCACGCTGGCGGTGCACAACGGGCGTGCCCATGTGCCGATTCTGATCAACGAAAACATGGTTGGTCACAAGTTGGGAGAGTTTGTACTGACACGAACCTACCGCGGGCATGCGGCAGATAAGAAGGCCAAACGGTAGAGGCTGCGATTAATGGACACATCAGCAAAATTGAGTCGCACCAGTATTTCCGCGCAGAAGGCGAGGTTGGTTGCCGATCAGATTCGTGGCAAATCCGTCGAGCCGGCATTGGAACTGTTGCAGTTTAGTCCCAAAAAAGCAGCGGCTATTGTGCGCAAATTACTCGAATCGGCGATTGCCAATGCCGAGCACAATAACGGCTGCGACATCGACGAGCTTCGAGTCAAATCGATCTATGTTGACGAAGCATCGACACAGAAAAGATTCCGTGCTCGTGCGCGGGGTCGTGGCAACCGTATCCTCAAGCGTAGCTGCCATATCAGTATCGTCGTCAGCGACGACTAGGAAAGCAGGGAACAGTTATGGGCCAAAAAGTAAACCCCACCGGGATTCGACTCGGTATTGTCAGGGACCACACTGCGCGCTGGTATGCGCAGGGCGGCGCCTTCGCTGACAACCTGGTTAATGATCTTGAAGTACGTCGTTACGTCCGCAAGAAGCTGAAAAACGCATCTGTCAGCCGTGTCGAGATCGAGCGGCCGTCGCAGAGCGCGCGGGTGGTTATCCATACCGCACGCCCTGGTATCGTCATCGGCAAAAAAGGTGAGGATATTGAAAAGCTGCGCGGTGAACTCAGTGCCATCATCGGCCAACCGGTCAATGTCAATGTAGAAGAGATTCGCAAACCCGAGCTCGATGGGTATCTGGTGGCAGAAAGTGTTGCCCAGCAGCTGGAACGGCGGATCATGTTTCGTCGTGCGATGAAGCGGGCTGTGCAAAACGCTATGCGCCTCGGTGCAGAAGGCATCCGGATTAATGTTTCGGGCCGGCTTAACGGCGCGGAGATAGCCCGAACTGAGTGGTACCGGGAAGGGCGGGTGCCGTTGCACACCTTCAGGGCTGATATTGATTACGGTACCGCAGAAGCGCAAACCACTTACGGCGTGATTGGTATCAAGGTCTGGATTTTCAAAGGCGAGGTAACGCGGCTGCGCAGCGATGTTGCAGCTTCGACCTCCGAATCTGAAGCACCGCAACAGGCTTCTTAATTATGTTACAACCAAAACGAACCAAGTTTAGAAAGCAGTTTAAGGGCCGCAATCGCGGGCTGGCGCAGGTTGGCAACAAGGTCAGCTTTGGTGAATATGGTCTAAAGTCTATTCAGCGTGGGCGTATTACCGCCCGACAGATAGAGGCAGCTCGGCGTGCGATGAATCGGCATATTCGTCGTGGCGGCAAGATCTGGATCAGAATTTTTCCGGATAAGCCGATCACTAAAAAGCCTCTCGAAGTACGTATGGGTAAAGGTAAGGGTGCCGTCGAGTACTGGGTCGCGCAGATCCAGCCCGGCCGTATGCTTTACGAAATGGAAGGGGTTGATGAAGAGGTTGCCCGCGAAGCCTTTGCGCTCGCTGCGGCCAAATTGCCCCTGAAAACGGCTTTTGTAAAACGGGTATAGGCAGATGCGAGCGCAGGAACTGAGAGACAAAGAAGTCGCCGAGCTGAAGGAGTTGCTGAAGAAAACTCAGCGCGAGCAATTTAATCTGCGTATGCAGAGGGCCTCGGGCCTGGTTGCAAGCCCGGCCGCGTTCAAGACCGTTGGACGAGAGGTCGCGCGGATAAAAACGATTCTCAATGAGAAACAGACACAGGCTGAATCATGAGTGAAAAACAGTCAAACCCGCGCAAAGCGCTGGGCACCGTAGTAAGCGCAAAGATGGACAAATCCATCAGCGTGTTGGTTGAACGTCGCCTGCAGCACCCGCTGTACAAGAAATATATCCGCAAGTCGACGCGCTTCCATGCTCATGATGAAAGTAATGAATGTAATGAAGGCGATATCGTCGAAATTGTTGAAACCAGACCTATTTCCAAGACCAAGACCTGGCGCCTCTCGCGTATTGTTGAAAAATCACGCGGTTAAGTTGCCTGTAAATGGTTAAAGGGTTGAGCGGCAAATAAGCCGGACAAACGGATAGACAGAGGCTCGGAGACAGCCATGATTCAAATGCAAACCATGCTCGATGTTGCTGATAACAGCGGCGCCAAGAGGGTGATGTGTATCAAAGTATTGGGTGGGTCCAAGCGGCGTTATGCCGGAGTCGGTGACGTGATCCGCGTCTCCGTAAAGGAGGCCGCTCCACGTGGAAAAGTGAACAAGGGCGAAGTACACAAGGCCGTAGTGGTGCGTACTCGTAGCGGTGTACGGCGGCCAGATGGTTCCCTGATTCGTTTTGACAGTAATGCAGTGGTGTTGCTGAACGCCTCCGAGCAGCCGATCGGTACCCGTATATTCGGTCCGGTAACACGCGAATTGCGTACAGAAAATTTTATGCGTCTGGTCTCCCTGGCGCCCGAGGTGATATAGGAACACGCCATGCGTAAGATCAAGGTGAATGACGCTGTAACGGTGGTTGCCGGCAAGGATAAAGGCAAAAGCGGTACGGTGAGTAAACTGCTTAAGGACGATCGTGTGATCGTTGAAGGCGTGAATATGGTGAAAAAGCACCAGAAGCCTAATCCGGCGGCAAATGTCCCGGGCGGGATCATCGACAAGGCAATGCCGATTCACGTTTCCAATATTGCGCTGGTCAACGCGGCGACCGGCAAGGCAGATCGGGTCGGCATCAAGACGCTAGAGGATGGCCGCAAGGTTCGCTATTTCAAATCCAACGGCGAAGTCCTGGATTCCTAAATAGTAGGCGATAAAACGTCGGGATATCGGTAATGAGCAGGTTAGAAGAGTTATACAAAAGCGAAGTAGTGCCAGCACTGCAGGAGCAGTTTGGCTATAGCAATGTCATGGAGATCCCGCGGATCACCAAAGTCGTCGTCAACATGGGTGTCGGTGAAGCGGCCAGTGACAAGAAGGCGATGGAGACAGCAGTTGCCGACATGGCGCTGATCACCGGGCAGAAACCGCAGGTTCGGCTGGCACGTAAATCAGTTGCAGGTTTCAAAATTCGTGAAGGTTGGCCGGTGGGTTGCCGCGTAACCCTGCGTCGCCAGCGTATGTACGAATTTCTGGATCGGCTGATCAACATCGCCATTCCCCGTGTCCGTGACTTCCGTGGTATCTCTTCAAAGTCTTTTGACGGGCGTGGTAATTTCAACATGGGCGTGACCGAACAGATCATTTTTCCCGAGATCGATTACGACAAGATTGACAAAATCCGGGGTCTCGATATCGCCATTGCCACTACGGCACAGACGGACGAAGAGGGTCGCGCGCTGTTGAGTGCGTTTCGCTTTCCGTTCAAGAACTGAGGGACAGTCGATGTCAAAGAAATCAGTCATTCTGCGAAATGAAAAACGCAAAAAGGCGTCGGCTAAGGCGGCGCAGAAGAGAGCGCGGTTGAAAGCGATGATGATCGACGAAACTCTCTCTTTCGAAGAACGCGAGGCCGCAGGAATCGCGCTGCAGAAAATGCCGCGTGATACCAGTTCCGTAAGGGTAGTTAACCGCTGCCGTGTTACCGGCCGCCCCAAAGGTGTGTACCGTCGCTTTGGCCTGGGTCGTACCCAGCTACGCGAAGCAGCCATGCGCGGTGATATACCGGGTATGGTTAAAGCGAGCTGGTAAGCCGCGAAGCGCGCTGCCGTTAACGAATCTTAGCAGGAATGCAGAAGGAATAATTTCATGACCATGAGCGACCCCATAGCCGATATGTTGACCCGGGTCCGTAACGGCCTCGGACGGCAGAAGACGGCGGTCGATATGCCTGCGTCGAAGGTGAAGGCGGCGATCGCCGCTGTGCTGAAACAGGAAGGCTATATCGAGGATTTTCAGCTGAATGATGCAGAGGGTGGTAAACGCACCCTGACGATCAATCTAAAATATTATGAAGGTAATCCCGTGATTACCAACATCAGCAGGGCGAGCAGGCCAGGGCTGCGACAGTACCGTGGCACCGGCGATATCCCCGAAGTGAAACGCGGGTTGGGTATCACCGTAGTATCGACCCCTAAGGGTATTATGAGCGACCGCGCCGCCCGCGAGGCAGGTGTCGGCGGCGAACTGCTCTGCTACGTAGACTGAGGAAAGGCAATGTCGCGTATTGGAAAAGAACCGGTGCAGTTGGCTAAAGGCTGCGAAGCAAATATTGGCGATGGGGTCATCTCCGTAAAAGGTCCCAACGGGACGTTGCAGCAGGCGATAAATGCTGCGGTTACCGTGGTTCATGATGGCGATCAGCTGCGCTTCGAGGCCACTGATCAGAGCAAATTTGCGACTGCGATGACCGGAACGCTGCGTTCGCTGGTCAATAACATGGTCGTCGGAGTCTCTAGCGGTTTTACCCGTGAGCTCGACCTGGTAGGGGTTGGTTATCGCGCGCAGGCCAAGGGCACGGTGCTCAACCTGCAGCTCGGTTTCTCGCATCCGGTTGACCTGCCGATTCCTGAAAACCTGACCATCGAAACGCCATCGCAGACCAAGATCGTAATCAAGGGTAGCGATAAACAGGCGGTTGGGCAGTTCGCTGCAGAAGTCAGGGCGTTACGTCCTCCGGAGCCTTATAAAGGTAAGGGCGTCCGCTACAGTGACGAGCATGTACGCCGTAAAGAGGCCAAGAAGTAGTCTATTTTGTAATTGTTGCCTGCCAGCAGGTTGATCGGTTTTCGTGCAGAGAACGGACATATTCAGGACTCAAGTTAGATGGATAAGAAAAGCTCACGCCTGAGACGCAGTCGTAAAGCCCGCGCAAAGATTCGCGAGCTAGGCGTACCCAGGTTAACGGTGCACCGCACCCCGCGGCACATTTACGCGCAGTTGATCAATCCTGATTCCAGCGTGATCGCCAGCGCCGGTACGGTTGATAAAGCGGTTAGTGATGGCCTCAGCTACACGGGTAATGTCGATGGCGCCAGGGCTGTAGGTAAGGCCATTGCCGAACGCGCCGCCGCTGCTGGTGTCACCAAGGCAGCATTTGACCGTTCCGGGTTTCGATACCACGGGCGGATCAAGGCTCTCGCGGATGCTGCGCGCGAAAACGGATTAGAGATTTAGGAGAGTATGATGGCTCGTGCAGAAGCATTTGAGCAGGACGAAATCCAGAAGCTGGTTAACATTCGTCGTGTTGCCAAAGTGGTCAAAGGTGGTCGCCAGTTCGGTTTTTCGGCATTGGCGGTCGTAGGCGATGGCGATGGCAAGGTCGGTTTTGGGCAGGGTAAGGCGCGCGAAGTGCCTATCGCTATCCAGAAGGCGATGGAAGACGCCCGAAAAAATATGATTTCGGTAGACCTGGATGACGGTACCCTGTTTTACGAAATCACCGGTATTCACGGTGCTGCGCGGGTTTACATGCAACCGGCCTCCGAAGGTACAGGAATCATTGCCGGCGGTCCGATGCGTGCGGTTTTTGAAGCACTCGGCGTGCGTAATATTCTCGCCAAGTGTATCGGTACCACCAACCCGATCAATGTCGTTACTGCGACCATAAATGGCCTGGTTAACGCCGAGTCCCCAGCGAAGATTGCCGCCAAGCGCGGGATCTCGCTAGAGCAGCTGCGAGGTTGATCCGATGGCCGAAGCAAAAAAACTGAAAGTCACACTGATTCGAAGCGTTATTGGGCGTCTACAGAATCATAAGGATTGTGTGCGCGGGCTTGGGCTCAGGCGTGTCAACCATACGGTCGAGGTTGAAGACACACCAGCGATTCGGGGCATGATCAACAAGGTGAATTACCTGTTAGAGGTAGAGGCAGTCTGATGCAACTTAATACATTGTCACCTGCGGAAGGGTCCAAAAGCGCTCGCAAGCGCGTCGGTCGTGGTATTGGTTCCGGGCTTGGAAAAACCTGCGGTCGAGGACATAAGGGACAGAAATCCCGTAGTGGCGGTTTCCACAAAGTCGGCTTTGAAGGCGGTCAGATGCCGATCCAACGGCGTTTGCCCAAACGCGGTTTCCGCTCGGCGAAACAACTGGTTCACGCTGAAATTCGTCTTCATGAACTAAACGCTGTTGAGGCCGATGTGGTCGATCTTGAGGCACTGCGGGCAGCCCGATTGATCAACAATTCGATTCGTACTGCAAAAGTAGTGGCGTCGGGCGATATCAGCCGCGCAATTACCCTCAAAGGTATTCCGGCAACTGCTGGTGCACGCGCAGCAATCGAAGCGGCCGGCGGATCTATTGCTGACTAACAGCTGATGGCGAGCTCAAAAAAATCCAGGCGCGCAGATCGCGGGCAACAAAAAGTTGGTGGCCAACAGGGTATCTCCGGTGGTTTGACCGAGCTACGCCAGCGGATTTTCTTTGTGCTGGGTGCGTTACTGATCTACCGGCTTGGTACCCACGTTCCGGTACCGGGTATCAATCCGCAAGCGCTCGCGGCGCTGTTTGAATCGCAGCAGGGCACCGTGCTGGATATGTTCAACATGTTTTCCGGTGGAGCGCTGGGCCGTTTTTCGGTATTGGCGCTGGGAATCATGCCGTACATCTCGGCTTCCATTATTATGCAGTTGCTGACCAGCGTTCACCCGCGGCTGGAACAGCTGAAAAAAGAGGGTAGCGCAGGGCGCCGAAAGATCACCCAATATACCCGTCAGGCGACGGTGGTTCTCGCGGCAGCACAATCCTTCGGCATAGCTGTGGCGCTGGAACGCCAGACCTCTGGTGGCTTTCCGGTGGTCATAGACCCCGGCTTCGCATTTCGTCTGGTGACCATGTTGACGCTGGTGACCGGCACCATGTTTTTGATGTGGCTGGGCGAGCAGATTACTGAACGTGGCATCGGCAACGGTATCTCGTTAATCATTTTTGCCGGTATCGTTTCCGGCTTACCGGCGGCTATCGGCGGTACCGCAGAGCTTGCCAGTACCGGTGAGCTCTCATCTGGAATGGTTCTCGTGCTGTTTCTGCTGGCCATTGCAGTGGTCTATTTCGTCATATTTGTTGAGCGTGGCCAGCGTCGATTAACTGTTAATTACGCCCAACGTCAACAGGGCCGAAAAATGTATGCCGGGCAGACCAGCCATCTGCCGCTAAAGCTGAATATGGCCGGGGTAATCCCACCCATATTCGCCTCCAGTATTATTCTGTTTCCTTCAACGCTGGGTGGCTGGGCGGCCGGCAATGACGGTTTTGGCTGGTTACGAAACCTGTCTACGGCGCTTTCTCCGGGTCAGCCGTTGTATGTGTTCTGTTATGCGCTGGGGATTATCTTTTTCTGCTTTTTCTATACGGCGGTGGTGTTTAACCCAAAAGAGACCGCGGACAATCTGAAAAAATCTGGAGCGTTTGTACCTGGTGTGCGGCCTGGCGAGCAGACCGCTCGCCATATCGATGGCATCGTCACTCGCCTGACCGTTGCTGGTGCGATCTACATCACGTTGGTCTGTCTGTTGCCGGAGTTTTTGGTCGCCTACCTGAGCGTGCCGTTTTATTTCGGTGGTACCTCGCTACTGATCGTTGTCGTGGTGATCATGGACTTTATTACCCAGGTGCAGACCCACCTGATGA
This sequence comes from Immundisolibacteraceae bacterium, assembly GCA_052031065.1. Taxonomy (GTDB): domain Bacteria; phylum Pseudomonadota; class Gammaproteobacteria; order Immundisolibacterales; family Immundisolibacteraceae; genus JBPEXY01. The sequence continues at coordinate 10,787 of JBPEXY010000117.1, forward strand.
GCCATCAGTACGACAGCCTGCTAAAAAAATCGGGCAAACAGGGCCAGAGCGGCGCACTGTTTCGATAGAACAGGCCAATTATTTTATTGTTTGAGGTTTTCCCAATGAAGGTTAGAGCATCGGTTAAAAAAATGTGCCGCAACTGCAAGATCATTCGGCGCAATGGTGTGGTTCGGGTGATCTGTAAAGAGCCGAAGCATAAGCAGCGGCAGGGTTGATCAAGGTCCGTCGGTATCACTTGGAAGTAATCAGGATCGCAACGGATAGTGCTGTCGGTCCTTTAAAAGCGGTTGGAGTAAATCAATGGCACGTATAGCCGGTATTAACGTCCCGGATCACAAGCACACCGTCATCGCATTGACATCGATCTATGGCGTGGGACTGAGCCAGTCGAAGCGGATCTGTGCGGCGGTTGATATCGCCCCGGAAATGAAGATCCGCGACTTGACCGAAGGTCAGATAGAGTCACTCCGTCAGGAGATCGACAAGATGGAGGTCGAAGGCGACCTGCGTAGAAGTACTGCGATGAACATCAAGCGGTTGATGGATCTTGGTTCGTTTCGCGGCATCCGTCATCGTCGCGGCCTGCCGTTGCGGGGACAGAGAACCAAGACCAACGCCCGTACCCGAAAGGGCCCGCGTAAACCGATTAGAAGATAATTGACGGCTGACTGGCGAAAATTTCGTCACGCCCTATAAAGCAGGAACCAAGCAAATGGCAGTAGGAAAATCTCGCAAACGCGCAAAGAAGGTGGTTACCGATGGTGTCGCACATATTCACGCGTCGTTTAACAACACCATCATAACCATCAGCGACCGTCAGGGTAATGCACTTTCCTGGTGTACGGCTGGCGCGTGTGGTTTTAAGGGTTCTCGTAAAAGCACCCCATTTGCCGCCCAGGTTGCTGCCGAGCGAGCTGGCGAAGCAGCCAAGGAATATGGGGTTAAAAACCTGGACGTGATGGTTAACGGGCCTGGCCCAGGTCGAGAATCAGCGGTGCGCTCGCTTAATGCGATCGGCTTCAAAATCCAGAGCATCAACGATATTACGCCGATTCCGCATAACGGCTGCCGTCCACCAAAAAAGCGCCGCGTCTAAGTTCACTGGTAAACGCGCGCCACTGGCGCCGCATCCAACCGCGCTCCAGTAAAGCATTCCGATATCAAACGTTTCAGAGTCGACCGTCTCCAGAGAGGCATATTGATGACAAATTCAGTTACAGATTTTCTAAGGCCACGGGTTATCAAAGTTGACCGGTTGAGTGATACACGGTCAAAAATTACTCTGGAGCCACTGGAGCGTGGGTTCGGACATACGCTGGGTAATGCGTTGAGAAGGATCATGCTCTCCTCAATGCCCGGTTCGGCGATCACCGAAGCGCGTATCGAAGGCGTGCTCCACGAGTACACCGGCCATCCCGGCGTTAAAGAGGATGTCATGGACATCCTGCTCAACCTGAAAAATGTGGCTATTCGTCTCCATAGCGGCGAGGAAGCGACCCTCACTCTGGTTAAAAAAGGTCCTGGTGTGGTCACCGCAGGTGATATCAAGCTAGACCATAATGTAGAGGTGGCTAATCCCGAACAGCATATCGCCACCTTGACCGATGACGGTGAGCTAAACATGACCCTTACGGTCTCCAGCGGACGGGGATATGTAGCCTCTGATCGCGGTGAAGAGGTTTCTGAAGAGAGCGCTTCCATCGGCAGTCTCGGTATTGACGCAATCTATTCACCGGTTCGCCAGGTTAGTTACCGGGTGGAAGATGCCCGTGTCGAACAGCGTACCGACCTCGACAAACTGATTTTTGAACTCGAAACTGACGGCACCATCGAGCCGGAAGAGGCGATCCGTCGCACTTCGACTATTCTTTACGACCAGCTGCACAGCTTTGTCGATCTCGAAGATACCACCCAGGAGTCGGAGAGCCAGTCGGAAGCAGATGTTGATCCGGTGCTCCTACGCCCTGTCGAAGATCTCGAACTTACCGTGCGTTCCGCTAACTGTCTGAAAGCGGAGAATGTCCATTACATCGGCGATCTTATTCAACGCTCGGAGATGGAGCTGTTGAAAACCCCGAATCTGGGTAAAAAATCGCTTAACGAAATCAAGGACGTGCTCGCCAGCCACGGCCTGTCGCTCGGCATGCGCCTGGAAAACTGGCCACCGGCTGGGTTGCAGGAGAGCACCGACTAACAATTTGACCAGCGCCGGGTAATTCGCTTTTGGCAAGCCCGGGATAGTGAAGCAGCGATTACCGACCGCAACTGCCAGCCAGGGCCGCTCGGTAACCACCATATTTAGGATAGAACAATGCGTCACCGACAAAGTGGGCGGCAGTTAAACCGCAACAGCTCCAGCCGCAAAGCCATGTTTAAAAACATGACCGCGTCACTGGTTGAGCACGAACTGATCAAAACAACTCTGCCCAAGGCCAAGGAGCTGCGGCGCGTAGTTGAGCCATTGATCACCCGCGCCAAGGTCGATTCAGTTGCCAATCGCAGGCTGGTTTTTGCCCGCGTGCGCGACAAGGATGCCGTATCCAAACTGTTCGAAGAGCTCGGTCCACGCTACCAGGAACGTCCCGGTGGTTATGTGCGCATTCTTAAGTGTGGCCTGCGGGCTGGGGACAAGGCGCCGATGGCATTCGTCGAGCTGGTCGATCGTCCAATCGTCGATGACGAAGACGATGAGAATGAAGACGACGAGTAACTGCGCATCAGCAGATTGACCAAAAAAGCCGGGTTGAGCCCACTGCTGTCCCACAGTTGTAACTCATAAGGCGAACCTCATTTGAGGTTCGCCTTTTTTCTGTCGGGGCGGGTCTGGATTTAATATCTCCCGCAAGGTTCTACGCTCGAATAAATTGAGCTGAATTACCCTCATGATTCGCTGGACCGTCCATCC
>JBPEXY010000118.1:0-5244 GCA_052031065.1 Immundisolibacteraceae bacterium
CTGCGTGCACTGCTGCAGAGATCAATGGTCAGTAAAAATGAGGCTGCGATCATTCGTGGCATTTGCAATGCTGCCCAGGGGCGCAAGTCGCGCAAGGAGCAGAAAGAGTAATGTTCACACAGATCAAAGAAGACATCGCCAGCGTTTTTGACCGCGACCCAGCGGCACGAACGACGCTCGAGGTACTTACCCTCTACCCCGGACTCCACGCTATCTGGCTGCATAGAATCGGCAACTGGCTCTGGCAACGTAACCTGTACTGGCTGGGGCGCTTCGTCTCCCATATCGCCCGCTTTATCACTGGCATTGAAATTCATCCCGGTGCCACTATCGGCAGACGATTTTTTATTGACCATGGTATGGGGGTGGTAATCGGTGAAACTGCGGAAATCGGCGATGATTGCACCCTGTATCACGGTGTCACCCTCGGTGGCACGAGTTGGCAGAAAGGCAAACGCCACCCCACTCTGCAAAATGATGTGGTAGTCGGTGCCGGGGCTAAAATCCTGGGCCCCATCACCATTGAGGATGGCGGACGGGTAGGCTCTAACTCTGTGGTGACCAAAAGCGTTGCAGCTGGCGTAACCGTTGTCGGTATTCCGGCTCACCCAATCCATGCAGAGAAAAGCCAGGGGAACATGACCGAACCACCCCAGGCAATCGGTTTTGCCGCCTACGGCCAGGCTACCGATGATGGTGACCCGGTCAGTCACTCCATCGAAACGATCCTCGAACACATCACCGCAGTGGATCTACAAATCAAACAAATGTGTAAATCGCTGGACGAAATTGGCGCTCACGTCGACATGCCCGACCTGCCCCACATGAGCCGTGTCGAAGAAGATTAAAGCTGCAGCAGGCCGCCGACACGATTTCTCAAAATCTGAGTCCCTCACTGGTACTCGGTGCAGGAGTTCGCATGTGCTGCCATGACTGAGCCGTTGAGCTATTTTGATTACGCCGCTTCCACTCCGGTGGATCCCGCGGTCATCGCGCAGATGCAGGTAGCACTGGCTGACCTTTATGCCAACGTCAGCAGCAACCATTCAGCGGCCCAACCGGTACGACAGGCAGAACAACTTGCGCGAGAACAGGTCGCCTCTCTGGTCGGCGCTGTTGCAGAATCGATTCTCTGGACTTCCGGCGCGACCGAATCGAACAATCTGGCGATCTTCGGCGTCTGCGACTTTTATCGTCGCCGCGGCAACCATTTAATCTGCTCTGCGACGGAGCATAGCTCAGTTCTAACGCCAATGCGTCAACTGGAAAAGGACGGATACGAACTGACTGTTTTAACTCCAGACAGTGAAGGGCTGGTGCAGCCAGAGCAACTACAGGAAGCACTCCGGGAAGAGACCATCCTGGTATCGATCCACCATGCAAACAACGAAACCGGCGTGCTTCAGGATATTCCAGCGCTTGCAGAACGGTTACGCGGAACTTCTACCCTGCTGCATGTCGACGCAGCTCAAAGCGCTGGCAAAACTGCCATCTCAGTCGATGAGCTGGGTTGCGACCTGCTGTCACTGTCAGCCCACAAAATGTACGGTCCCAAGGGTATTGGAGCCCTCTATATCCGGCGAAAACCGCGTGTACAGCTAACCCCGCTTTTTTACGGTGGCGGGCAACAACAGGCCCTACGCCCCGGTACGCTGCCTACCCACCAGATCATCGGCTTTGGTCGCGCTGCCGACATCGCCAATCAGCAAATGGTCAGCGAACAGGAGCAGCTCTGGCAGTTTCATCGAGCCTTGTTAGCCGGGATCAATTCATTTCAGCTCAATGGCCATAGCCACCAGCGCCTGCCGGGAATCATCAACCTGAGCCACACCGATTCACAATACGATCCTGTGAAGGACCTTACGTCATTTGCACTGGCAAACGGCGCGGCCTGTAACTCCAGCCAGCCGGGTCCCTCCCATGTGCTGCGGGCGATGGGGCGCGACGCCTCGAACGCCGCTCACGCACTGCGAATCAGCTTTGGCCGATTCACCACTAAGGACGAGATTCACCGTCTCGGCACCGCCCTGTCGAAGCTGTGAACCGTCACGGTAACCGGCCACTGCTACCGGTTTCACCACTAGAACTCATCGCTGTTACTCCATGCTAGGTCACAACTCCGCCAGCCATTCAGCCAAACCGCTTTTGGCGCCGGGAGTTTGCTATATTTTCGGACTGCAGCGGTACCGACGTCAGCCACGCTCAACCTGTGTGCATGCGGGTAGCGGGTCAGTAATAGCCGGACTGACTTTCCGGTTTTTCAGGAGGAGTAAAGCAATGCGCGTAATCGTTCTTGGGGCCGGTGGACTGGGGTCGGTATTCGGTGGTCGTTTTGCTCAGCAGGGCGCTGATGTCACGCTAGTGGCCAGACCCGCCCATGCTGACGCAATCAACAGTAACGGTCTACGCATTAGCGGAGTTAAAGGCGATTCGAGCATCTCTAACATCCGTGCTGTGAGCACCCCGGAGCAGGCCGAAGGTGACTTTGATTACCTGATCCTCGGTGTCAAAAGCAAGGACACAGCGACTGCAATCGCGGGTGCAGAGGCGCTTACCGGTCGCATTGGTACCGCCTGCTCGTTTCAGAACAACATTACCAAGGAACAGGAGCTGGCGGATTGGCTGGGCGCCGATCATGTGATCGGTTTTGCCACCATCGAAGCTGCAGTGATGGTCGAGCCTGGTCATGTCGAACACAATTTCACCCTGCCACTGACCACCTATTTCGGCGAGCTTGACGGCACCATCACCCCGCGCGTGGAGTCTATTGTCGATATCTGCAATGCAGCAGAGATCCCAACCAAAGCGATGACCAACATCAAGCAGGTGATGTGGGAAAAGGTCACTCAAATCGCCAATGCTGCCGGCTGGTCTGTCAGTGCTCTGGCCGGCAATAATGACCTGTTTATGGGCGAAGGGATGATGGTGCGTGAAGGCGCCGAGCATTATGTTCAATACGCTCGAGAACTGATCTCTGTATACAAGGCGCTGGGTTATTCGCCAGAGAATTTCTTTGCCCCCGTTTCACGACTGAAAGAACTTGATAGCGGCGCCTTTGATGAAGCCGTCAAGACGGTTATGGAGATCGGTGCTGGTATGCAGGCATCCGGTTTCAAGGGCCGCACATCGATGCACGAGGACGTGGTGCGTGGGCGCAAAACCGAGGTCGAAGAGACTATTGGGCCATTTGTTCACAAAGCACGCGAGCTCGGCATTGCAGTGCCAACCGTCGAAGCGGTCTACCGCATCGTCAAGGTCCTCGACAACTATCTCGACTGATATCAACCAACCTGATCTGTATCGACAACCGGCCTGGTAACCGCGATCACTAAGATTAGTCGAATTCCCGCCTGCTGAAATCTGTGACATACCCGATCAGCTGATTCGCTTACCAGCACACCTTGGCGATAGAGGTGTTGGGTTTCTGGCCAAGGCAGCGGTCGTCGAGGAGGTGGCTTGTGCAGCCCCCGCGCTTTCGCTGCAGGTGATTCAACAGACGATGACCTGCCCGTATACCATTTACGCTGATGGTAGCGACCAGTAATCCACCCCTGACCTGCTCAACGGCAATACCATTGGACTCTGGTCGTTAACCGACGCGGGCGTAGGTAGCTGAAGACTTGTTACAGTATGATCAGGCAGAGATCAGCGAGCTTGTCGATGAGAGCATTGTTCAGGCGAGGGCTTTAACCTGCTCCCCTGGCATCGCAGGTTTTTCACCACGGGCATCCATTTTGCGAATCACCGCCAACCTGACCATTCCGGACGACGAAATAGAGCTTTCAGCGATCAGAGCTCAGGGAGCGGGCGGTCAGAACGTCAACAAGGTCGCCACTGCGATTCACCTGCGGTTTGATATCCCCAGAAGCTCCCTTCCTGAAGAGATCAAAAGCCGGCTGTTTGAACAAAAACAGCGGTTCATCTCCGCCAGCGGCGTGCTGATTATTAAATCTCAGCGTTTTCGCACCCAGGAACGCAACCGTCAGGATGCCCTGGAACGCTTCAGTCAAACCATTCAGTCTGCGCTGGTCAGCAAAAAGCGCCGCTTACCAACCCGCCCGACCCGCGGGTCGCAGGACAAGCGACTGAAAAGCAAGACGTCGCGGGGACGCACCAAGGAACTTCGACGAAAGGTCACCGAATAAAATCACCTACCTGTTATTACCAGATCAGGCAGCGGCCCATAGCCTGGTTAAGAGGTAGTCGATCAAGCCGACTCGGCGGGTACCCAGTGGCCACCCATTGTTACCAGACCGCCCAGACGCCAAGATTGAGTCGACAGTCAACAGAATCCAGCGCCATATGCAGCAGCAACCCGACGCCAGCCCAGCGTAACGGGGCAATCAGGCAGCAGAGCATATAGGCAGATAATGCCAGCTTGTCATGCAGAGGATGGAACCCGATACTGCAACGAAGCGGGTCGTAGATAGGCGTCGCCAGCAGATGATCAAGATCTACCACCATGGTTGCGATCATCACCAGATAGCGTGTTCGATCGACACGCCGGCGCCTGGAACAGCGGGCGTAGGTCAAACCTGGCAGCAGCACCAGGGCGGGGAGCAGAAAATGAAGCGCTATATGGGCCACCGTTTCACTCTCCGATGGAGTCGCGGCAAAGGTTTTTGTTCTGCGGAACAACCATCACCATCCATCCGCCATCTGGATCAACCATAGCCTGACCTGCTAACCAACGAGGATAAGTGCCCTGCACCACTCGCCCCGAACCAGATCGCACGATACGACGCGCCTTGAGCTTGATAGAATAGCGCCAACCAGCGGCCAGCACCTGGGCAACGAAGAGCAATTGAACTGAATCACGGCCCGCTGATCCAACTATTGTTAACAGGCGAACCACAGTACCCTAATCCGTTTTCACCACTACTCATTAGTTAACCATAACTCAGGACGAGCACCAGATGATTACTCTCACCCCCTCTGCGCTAGACCGGGTCCGCAGCGTCCTTAAACCGGAAAATGGCGAAATGGCCATCCGCATTGGCGTTAAGGAATCCGGCTGCTCGGGCTACAGTTACGTAGTCGAGCAGGCACAAAAATTTGATGATAACGACCACCACTTCAATCAGGATGGGGTAGAAGTCGTCATCGCCGATTCTGATCTTGAACTGTTACAGGGAATAGAGCTTGATTATCGCCGTGACGGCCTCAACTCTGCCTTTGCATTTAAGAACCCGCAGGCGAAAGAGACCTGTGGCTGCGGCGAGAGTTTCTTCGCATAGCTGAACC
>JBPEXY010000119.1:0-19722 GCA_052031065.1 Immundisolibacteraceae bacterium
TCACGGCCTCGCAACATCGGAACAAAACTGACCTGGTCGAGAATTGTTTCGTGAAACCGGTTTCCATCGCGAATCAGACGCACCAGCTTCTGCGCACCGGTAGGGCCGACCGGGATTACCATGCAGCCACCGTCCGCTAACTGGCTGAGGAGATTTTGGGGTATTTCCGGTGGCGCAGCGGTTACGATAATGGCGTCAAAGGGAGCGATATGGGTAAGTCCTTGATAGCCGTCAGCGCAGCGCAGGTTGATATTACTGATGCTCATTTCACGCAGCAGCCGCGCCGTCTGTTCGTAAAGCGGCCGAATTCGCTCGATGCTGTATACCTTGTTAAACAGCCGGGCGAGAATTGCCGTCTGGTATCCACAGCCGGTGCCGATTTCGAGAACTTTTTCCAGCCTGGTGGCCGCCAGCAGTGCTTCCGTCATTCTGCCGACAATATAAGGTTGGGAAATCGTCTGATTATGGCCGATCGGTAAAGCGGTATCTTCATAGGCACGGCTCGACAAGGCTTCATCGATGAACATGTGCCGGGGGGTGGCACGGATTGCTTCCAGAACCTTTGGGTCACAGATTCCCTGCTGCATTAAACGCTCTATCAGACGATTACGCGTTCGCTGCGAGGTCATGCCGATTCCCTGAGTGTGGTGCTGGTCAGACATCTGGACGAGGTTCAGGGAACGAATTGGAGGGCATTGGATGGGGAGAGCCTGCCGGACCTGCCGGCAGGTAAAAAACTGGTCGGGACGAGAGGATTTGAACCTCTGACCACTTGACCCCCAGTCAAGTGCGCTACCAGACTGCGCCACGCCCCGAATTGGTAGAAAGAAAAAGCAATCAGCGAGCTGTTACCCGAGTGACACAATCGTAGTGACGACTCAGGACTTGAGGATAGTCAGTACTTCCTCGAGTTCATTGCGCAGCTGTCGTACGATCTGCTGGCTCTGGGTGAGATCATCCTTGGCGCCTTCCCCGTTCAGTTGCTGTCTGGCGCCGCTGATTGTAAAGCCCTGATCATAAAGCAGTGAGCGGATCTGACGGATCAGAATGACATCCTGGCGCTGGTAGTAACGCCGGTTACCGCTGCGCTTTACCGGCGACAGAGAGGGGAATTCCTGCTCCCAATAACGCAGCACATGAGCTTTGACGCCACAAAGCTCACTCACTTCACCAATGGTGAAGTAGCGCTTGCCGGGTATGACCGGCAGCTCGGCGTTATTCGACGGCTCCAGCATAACTTTCGATCCTGCGTTTCAACTTCTGTCCCGGCCGGAACGTTACCACACGACGGGCCGAGATGGGAATTTCTTCACCGGTTTTTGGGTTGCGTCCCGGACGCGGTGTTTTCTCGCGTAGGCTAAAGTTGCCGAAACCAGACATCTTCACCGGCTCGCCATTGGCCAGGTTGGCGCGTACGGTGTCGAAATAGAGCTCAACGAGCTCCTTTGCCTCCCGCTTATTGACGCCCAGTTGGTCGCACAGCTCCTGTGCCAGGCCAGCTTTGGTTAGTGCCATACCCTTAGTCTCTCAACCGTGCGCCGTGATCTCGCTCTAGCGCTTCCAATACTCGCTGAACCAGCGCTTCAACCTCATCATCGGTGAGGGTTCGTGTTGAATTACCGATGCTCATTCCTACCGCGATGCTCTTTTTGTTAGGCGCGATTGCAGTGCCCTGATAGACATCGAAAACCCTGAATTCCTGTAAATCCTGCCCGGCTGCTTTTCTGACTGACTGTTCCAGGCTCGCAGCGGTGACGCTCATATCAACCAGCAGCGCCAGATCCCTGCGCAACGATGGGAATCTGGATACTGTCTGATAAGCTGGTAATGCTCTCTGCAGCAGCGGTTCAATCATCAGCTCGGACAGATAAACGCGACCGCTAATTCCAAGTTCTGCCGCGATGTTTGGATGGAGTTCGCCTAACCACCCTACCGAATCTTCTCCCTGCTTAATCTGCGCTGACCTGCCTGGATGAAGGGCGGCGTGTCTGCCTGCCTCAATAGCAAAGTCTGCAGCTGAGCCAGTCGATTGCAGTAGATATTCGACGTCACCTTTGAGGTCGAAGAAATCTACTGATTTCTGCTCTTCGGCCCATGATTCCGGCCTGAGAGGTCCGGTAATAATAGACGATATTACAGTGGGTTGCAGCACTTCTTTATCAAACGGGTTGAAAACCTGGCCAATCTCGAAAAGCTTTATTCTGTTCTGCTGCCGATGCAGATTGAATTGCAGTGCGTTGACCAGACCAGGCCAGAGTGACCGCCGCATCTGTGACAGTTCACTGGAGAGCGGATTAATCAGCTCGACGGTGGCTGTCTGCTCCGGGTTAAACAGCTGCTGCAGTTGCGGATCGACAAAACTGTAGGTAATTGCCTCCTGATAACCCCGGTCGACGAGGGCGTCTACCAGGCGGTCACTATCCTGTTGAGTGTCGCTGACCGGGCTCATCAGGGCAGTTAGCGGTGGCATCTGGGCGGGAATCGCATCATAACCAACGACCCTGGCGATCTCTTCAACCAGATCGGCAGCGATGGCAATGTCAAAGCGCCAGCTTGGGGGCGTTGCGACCCAGTCGGTGCCCTGTTGCTCAAGATCGATGCCGAGGCGCCGCAAAATATCACCGATCTGCTTTTCGCTGATTTCCATTCCCAACCGTTTGCCAATGGTCGCAGGCTGAAACAGGACTTTGGCAGGGGAGGGCAAATGGGCGTCGATGCACTGCTCAACTACAGGACCGCACTCGCCTCCAGCAAGTTCGAGTATCAGTTCAGTTGCCCGCTCAATCGCAAGCTGCTGAATCGCTGGGTCGACACCCCGTTCGAAGCGGTGAGACGCGTCGGTGTGCAGTCCCATGTCGCGTGCCCGCCCGGCAATTGCTGCGGGCGCAAACCAGGCGCTTTCGAGCAGGAGATTACGGGTCTGTTCGGAAACAGCGCTTTCAGCCCCACCCATGATCCCGGCGGCTGCGATCGGGCCGGACTGATCAGCAATCAGCAGCGTATCACTATCCAGCTGCTTTTCATCGCCATTAAGCAGGGTTATGGATTCACCGGCGTTGGCCATGCGTACGGTAATCCCACCGCTCAGCTTATCGAGGTCAAAGGCATGCATCGGCTGGCCAAGTTCCAGCATCACAAAGTTGGTAATGTCGATGATCAGCCCAAGCGACCTGATGCCGCTGCGGCGCAGCTTTTCCTGCATCCAGATGGGTGTAGGGGCGTCACTATTCACGTTGCGCAGGATTCGCCCGGCATAGCGGGGGCAGGCATCCGGGGCGGATATCTCGATTTGTGGCCTGTCGCTCAGGGTTGCCGGTACCGACGACTGTGTCGGTGGTTGCAGATGAGTGTTGGTGATGGCGGCGAGATCCCGTGCCAGGCCCATCGCGCTGAGACAGTCCCCCCGGTTGGGAGTCAGCTCTACTTCAAGAATGTGGTCAGCAAGCCGCAGGTATTCATCCAGCGCAATACCCGGTGGGGCATCTTCCGGCAATTCGATTATTCCGGCGCCATCCAGGTCCAGTTCGAGCTCTTTGCCCGAACAGAGCATACCGAACGAGACTTCGCCGCGAATTTTGCTTTTCTTGATCTTCAGGTCACCGGGAAGCCGTGCCCCGACGAGTGCTACGGCGACCTTAAGTTTGTCGCGGGCATTCGGCGCACCGCAGACAATATCGAGTGGTTCCGGTTGGCCGATGTCCACTTTACAGAGCTTTAACCGGTCAGCGTTGGGGTGGCTGGCTGTCGACAGGATCTCTCCAACCACGACCTGCTCCAGTGGTGGCGCTGCCGGTTCTACGGTACCGATTTCGAGCCCCGCAAGGGTCAACCTTTCACACAGCTCCTCTGTGTTGAGTGCAGGATTGCTCCATTCGCGGAGCCAGTTTTCGCTGATGTGCATGACAGGTCAATAATTCGCTGAAATTGGCGCCTGGTAGGTCTATCTGACAGGTTGTTGGAAAGGTTACGCGGCCAGCTTAGTTAAACTGGCGCAGAAACCTGAGGTCGTTATCGAAAAAAATGCGCAGATCATCAATCCCGTAGCGCAACATGGCCAGTCGTTCGACACCCATGCCGAAGGCGAAACCGCTGTACTGGTCCGGGTCGATACCGACGTTGGTGAGCACCTGGGGGTGCACCATCCCTGATCCGAGCACTTCCAGCCAACCGGTGTGGCTACAGATACGACAGCCCTTGCCCGCACAGCCGACACAGGCTACGTCAACTTCGGCAGAAGGTTCGGTAAAGGGGAAGAAGCTCGGACGAAAGCGGGTGCGTAGTCCTTCCTGTTCAAAAAAGAGCTGTAGAAACCGGTTCAAAATGCCCTTTAAATGGGCGAGGCTGACGTCGCGATCGACCAGCAGGCCTTCGACCTGGTGAAACATCGGGGTATGGGTGAGATCCGAGTCTTTCCGATAAACCCGTCCGGGTGCGATGAGTCTGATCGGAGCGCCCTGTTGTTCCATGGCGCGAATCTGTACCGGTGAGGTATGGGTGCGCAGCAACAGCCCATTATCACAATAAAAGGTGTCGTGCATGGCCCTGGCCGGATGGTCGGCAGGGATATTCAGCGCTTCAAAGTTGTGATAATCATCCTCAACTTCAGGGCCCTGGTGTACTTCGAAGGAGAGCTGTCGGAACAGTTTTTCAATGCGTCGCAATGTGCGGGTAACCGGGTGCAGCCCCCCGCTCTGGTCGCCGCGTCCTGGGAGGGTGACATCTACAGACTCCGCTTCCATCTGTGCAGTCAGTGCCTGCAATTTTAACTGTTCACGTCTCTCGCTAATGGCGGTGTCAAGTTTGCGTTTGGCCTGGTTAACCGCTTCGCCAACAGCCCGCCGTTGATCTGCTTCAATACTGCCTAGCTGCTTGAGCAGGCCGGTAAGGTGGCCTTTTTTGCCCAGGTAGCTGACACGAACGGACTCCAGTTCCGCAACTTCAGAAGATTGCGCAACTTCAGCCAGAGCGTCGCTCAGTAGCGCTTCGGTATCTACCATGGTGCGGCGTGGTGCTGGCGGTCGAAAACGGGGTTATGTCGGCTTTGTTCGACTTCTTCAGGCGGCCTGCAGGGCGGATTTAGCCTGCTCGGCTACCGCACTGAAAGCCTGCGGGTCGTTAACCGCCAGTTCCGCCAATACCTTGCGATCGATATTAATGTCGGCTTTATTCATGCCATCAATCAGGCGGCTGTAGGAAAGACCGTTTTCGCGTGCCGCAGCGTTGATGCGTACGACCCACAGGGAGCGAAATTGCCTTTTGCGCTGTTTACGGTCGCGGTAGGCGTACTGGCCGGCTTTGGTCACCGCCTGGGTGGCGACTCGATAGACCCGGCTACGGGCTCCGCGATAGCCCTTGGCTAATTTAAGGACTTTTTTATGGCGGGCGCGTGCGTTAACGCCTCGTTTTACTCTGGGCATGGCTGTTTACCGTGTTGATCTGGCTGGGATGTCTAAGGGCTGAATTTGACTGACGGTTGCGATCCTGATTGCCGGGCCTAACTGTAAGGCAGCATTCTGGCGATCAGCGGCGTGTCAGCTTTATGGGCCAGCGCCGGGCTACGCAGATGGCGTTTACGTTTGGTCGACTTTTTTGTCAGGATATGGCGCCTATGCGACTGAGTGATCTTGACTCTGCCAGAGGCGGTGCGACGAAACCGTTTGGCGGCGCCGCGATTGGTTTTTAGTTTGGGCACTGTAACAACTCCAAAATTCGATGATCTTAACGTTCCGCGCCTGACAGCGCTTGATATTCCTGTGCCTGGTGTTGTGGCTCTGGCAGGCTAAGCCCGATTATTTCTTTGGGCTTAACACCATCACCATCTGCCGTCCTTCCATTCTCGGGAACTGTTCGACTGTCGCAATCTCTTCCAGGTCCTGTTCAACTCTCTGCAGCAGTTCCCGGCCCAGCTCCTGGTGAGCCATTTCACGTCCCCGAAAGCGCATGGTTACCTTGGCGCGGTCGCCGTTTTCCAGAAATTTCTGCAGGTTGCGTAACTTGACCTGGTAGTCACCCACATCGGTACGTGGGCGAAATTTGATCTCTTTAACCTGAACCTGTTTCTGGTTTTTCTTGGCGGCTGCTTTCTTTTTGCTCTCGGTGTAGAGGAACTTGCCGAAGTCCATAATTTTACAGACCGGTGGTTCGGCATTGGGTGAAATTTCCACCAGATCAAGCCCGGCTTCCATTGCGGCACTAAGAGCCTGCTCACAGCTAACGACTCCTGCCTGTCCTCCCTCTGCGTCGATCAGCCGCACCTGTGGCGCAGTGATCATCTCGTTGACTCGGGTCTGATCCTTCTTGGCGATAGCTTTAGTCCTCCAAAACAAATTGGCCGCGGCTCGCGATATCGGCGCTGATCTTCTGTATGCATGTTGCAACGCTCATGCTACCCAGATCTTTGCCATCACGCGTGCGCACGGCCACTTCATCTGCATCGCGTTCCCGATTACCCACTACCAGCAGGTACGGTACGCGTTGCAGGGTATGCTCGCGAATTTTATAGCCGATCTTTTCGTTTCTCAAGTCAGCGTCGACGCGAATTCCCTGATCATTCAGGCTTTTAGCGATCCGCTGTGCATATTCTGCCTGTTCATCAGTGATGTTGATGAGCACTGCCTGCACTGGAGCTAGCCAGGTTGGCATGGCGCCGGCGTGTTCCTCGACCAGGATGCCAATGAAACGTTCCAGGGAGCCGAGCACTGCACGATGTAACATCACTGGTGTCTGACGGCTGCCGTCCTCAGCGACGTAGTGGGCGTCGAGCCGTTCCGGCATGGAAAAATCGACCTGGATGGTTCCGCACTGCCAGACCCGCTGTAGTGAATCGCGCAGGGAAAACTCTATCTTGGGGCCATAAAAAGCGCCCTCACCAGGCTGTAATTCCCACTGTAACTGGTTGCTGTCAAGCGCCCGCTGGAGGGCTTCTTCAGCTTTATCCCAGATCGAGTCGCTGCCAACTCGCTGTTCCGGGCGGGTGGAAAGTTTGATGAGTATATCTGTAAAGCCGAAGGTCTCGTAGACTTCGAAAAGCAGGTCGATGAAGGTTTTAACCTCACTCTGGACCTGTTCCTCGGTGCAGAATATATGCGCATCATCCTGGACGAAATTACGCAGTCGCATCAGTCCGTGAAGTGTCCCCGACGGTTCGTTGCGATGACAGCTGCCAAACTCCGCCAGTCTTAACGGCAGGTCGCGGTAACTCCGCAGGCCGCGATTATAGATCTGGATATGTCCCGGGCAGTTCATCGGTTTGACCGCGTAATCCCGGTTCTCGGAGTGGGTGGTGAACATGTTTTCGGCAAAATTATCCCAGTGGCCGGACTGTTCCCAGAGTTTGCGGTCAACGACTTGCGGCGTGCGCACTTCCTGGTAACCATGTTGGTCCATCATCTCGCGGATGTACTGCTCTACCTGCTGGTAGAGCACCCAGCCACGCGGATGCCAGAAAATCATTCCCGGGGCTTCTTCCTGAATATGAAACAGGTCGAGCTGTTTGGCCAACTTCCGATGGTCGCGTTTTTCCGCCTCCTCGATGCGGTGCAGGTACTCTTTTAGATCGGTTTTGTTGGCCCAGGCGGTACCATAGACCCGCTGCAGCATTTCGTTGTCAGCATCACCGCGCCAGTAGGCACCCGCGAGTTTGGTCAGTTTGAACGCTTTCAGGTGCCCGGTTGACGGCACATGGGGTCCGCGGCACAGGTCGGTGAATTCCGCCTGCCGGTAAAGCGTCAGTTGTTGATCCGCAGGAATATCGGCAATGATTTCAGCTTTGTAGGCTTCGCCCTGGCTAGCAAAGAAGCTCACGGCTTCATCACGGCTGCTGACACTGCGTTCGATTTCGATATCCTGTTTCGCCAACTCAGCCATTTTCTTTTCGATAGCGGCCAGATCTTCCGGTGTGAACGGACGCTGGTAAGCAAAGTCGTAATAAAAACCATCTTCGATCACCGGGCCGATGGTCACCTGGGCCTCGGGGAACAGGGTTTTGACTGCCTGCGCCAACAGGTGCGCGGTGGAGTGACGGATGATCTCCAGTCCCTCCTCATCTTTGCCGGTAATAATCGCAACGGTGGCGTCTGCTGAAACCCGGTACCCGGTGTCGACCAGCTCACCATCGACTTTGCCGCCGATAGCGGCTCGTGCGAGACCGCTGCCTATACTCTCGGCAATCTCTTTGATCGTGACTGCAGCGTCGAAATGGCGCTGGCTACCGTCGGGAAGGGTAATGTCGGGCATGATGGTCTCTGGGGTTCAGTGGTGACCGCTACCAAGGGCCACTTGTAATGCCTTTGAAGGTTAAAGGTTTAGCGCTCGCGCAGGGATCAGGCTGATGCCCAGGCCAGGAAACTGGTAGGCGCGATTGGATTCGAACCAACGACCCCCACCATGTCAAGGTGGTGCTCTAACCAACTGAGCTACGCGCCTGCTAAGGTCATCCGCAACTTCGATGTTGCTGGATCATAAGCCTGTGTAGAGGCTGCTTTTCCAGCGGGGCCGAATTACGGGGGCGGAGAAGATACCACAATCAGTGGTAGGGTCAAGCCGGATTCGGTCGTTCAGCACTATCTCTATGGTGTCGCTCAGCTGCCGAGCGCGTCGAGTACCAGGGTCTGTTCTTTAATCTGCTGGATCTCATCCCTGACGCGGGCCGCTTCCTCGAATTCCAGGTTCTCAGCGAACTGCAACATCTTCTCTTCAAGTTCGCGCATGACCCGGCCGATTTTTCTTGCGGACATTTCTCCGTAGCGAGGTTTGTCTTCGGCTACCTGGCGGGTTCTGGCAGAGACCTGGTCACCGTAGGTAATCTGGATGATATCGGTGATCGCCTTGTTGACCCCGGTAGGGGTGATGCCGTGCTCACGGTTATAGCGTGTCTGTTTGTCGCGCCTGCGAGTGGTTTCATCGATCGCCCGGTGCATCGACTGGGTTGTGGTGTCAGCATATAAAATGGCTTTGCCATCGATATGGCGCGCGGCGCGGCCAATGGTCTGGATCAGTGATGATTCAGATCGGAGAAACCCTTCTTTGTCAGCGTCGAGTATCGCCACCAGCGAAACCTCCGGAAGGTCGAGTCCCTCGCGCAAAAGATTGATGCCGATCAGCACGTCAAATGTACCTAGCCTGAGATCGCGAAGAATTTCCACCCGCTCCACGGTATCGATATCGGAATGGAGGTAACGGACCTCGACACCATTTTCGGCGAGGTAGTCGCAAAGATCCTCTGCCATTCGTTTGGTCAGGGTGGTGACCAGAACCCGTTCATTGCGGCTTGTCCTGAGTTTGATTTCCGATAGCAGATCATCGACCTGCGTCGTTACCGGGCGTACTTCGATCAGCGGATCGACCAGTCCAGTGGGCCGTACGACCTGTTCGACCACACAGTCAGTGGTGTTTTTTTCATAGGGGCCGGGAGTCGCAGAAACAAAAACCGTCTGCGGGGCGATCTGTTCCCATTCGGCAAACTTGAGAGGCCGGTTATCCAGTGCAGAAGGTAGCCGAAAGCCATATTCAACCAGCGTTTCCTTGCGCGAACGGTCACCTTTGTACATGGCGCCGAGTTGCGGGATCGAGACATGGGATTCATCGACAATCAGTAGTGCGTCGTCCGGCAGGTAGTCATAGAGGGTGGGTGGAGGCTCGCCGGCGGCGCGACCGGAGAGGTAGCGCGAGTAATTTTCGATCCCCGAGCAATATCCCAGTTCCTGCATCATCTCCAGATCAAAACGGGTGCGCTCCTCCAGGCGCTGTGCCTCGATCAGTTTGTTGTTGCTACGTAACTGCTCCAGCCGCTCCCGTAACTCTTCTTTAATCTGGTCGATGGCGTTGATAATCACTTCACGCGGAGTGGCGTAATGGGTTTTTGGGTAGACGGTTAACCGCGGCACCCGGCGCAGAGTTTCGCCGGTGAGCGGATCGAAATAGGAGAGACTTTCGATCTCATCATCAAAAAGCTCAACGCGCACCGCCTCCCGGTCCGAATCCGCCGGGAAGATGTCGATCACTTCCCCGCGTACCCGGTAGGTGGCGCGCTGCAGGTCAAGGTCATTACGGGTGTACTGTAGTTCTGCCAGGCGGCGCAATATCTGGCGCTGATCGATACGGTCGCCCTGCACCAGATGGAGAATCATCTGCATGTAGGCCCGGGGGTCGCCGAGGCCATAAATGGAAGAGACCGAGGCAACCAGTATGGTGTCTCGTCGTTCCAGCAGAGCGCGGGTTGCGGAGAGACGCATCTGTTCAATGTGGGCATTGATGGAGGCGTCTTTCTCGATGAAGGTGTCGGATGCGGGGACGTAGGCTTCAGGTTGGTAGTAGTCGTAGTAGGAGACAAAATACTCGACTGCGTTGTCAGGGAAAAACTCGCGCATCTCCGCATAGAGCTGTGCGGCAAGGGTTTTATTGTGGGCGAGAATCAGCGCCGGCCGTTGTACCTGGCTGATGACGTTGGCTATCGTATAGGTCTTGCCAGATCCGGTTACCCCGAGCAATACCTGCGCTGCCTCACCCGACGCAAGGCCGTCAGTGAGTTGGGCGATGGCGTTCGGTTGGTCGCCGGCCGGCTGGTAGTCGCTGTGCAGTTGAAATTGCATGGTTGTGTTCAGATTTGGCAGGGCAACAGTTATATTAGCAATCGTTGTAGATGACGGTCGAGAATCATCACTGGCCTGAAAATTACCACTGATCAGACCGGTTATCGCCGTTTAGTTAGCCCGCCGGCAGTGTAGGTGTGGCCCATTCGTTCGGTTAAGAGGGATCTTTGTTGGATATTAGACTTTCCAGTCGTGTGGCAAAAGTAAAACCGTCTCCCACCATGGCGGTTACGGCGCGCGCCAAGGAACTCAGGGATGCCGGCCATGATGTCATTGGCCTGGGAGCTGGCGAGCCAGATTTCGATACGCCTGACCATGTTAAACAGGCTGCGATCGAAGCGATCAAAGCGGGGCAGACCAAATATACCCCGGTTGGTGGAACCACGGAGATGAAACAGGCGGTTGTCGATAAATTCTCACGTGAAAACGGTCTGGATTACGGTCGCGACGAAATTCTCGTTTCGGTCGGCGGCAAGCAGAGCTTTTACAATCTCGCGCAGGCGCTGTTCGACCCAGGTGATGAGGTGCTTATCCCTGCTCCCTACTGGGTCTCTTACCCCGATATCGTGCTGCTGGCTGATGCAAGCCCGGTAGCACTGCCGACCGATCTCTCTACCCGCTTTAAAATCACTCCGCAGCAACTCGAAGCGGCGATCACACCCAACAGCCGGTTACTGGTACTTAACAGCCCCTCAAATCCAACTGGCTCCATCTATACGCGAGCTGAGCTTGCTGCGTTGGCGGAGGTGTTGATCGCCCACCCACAGGTCTGGATCGCGACCGACGATATGTATGAGCATATCCGCTGGACTGGTGAGGACTACGCTAATATTGTAAACGTCTGTGCTGAGCTGAAGCCCCGCACCCTGGTGCTCAACGGGGTCTCCAAAGCCTATGCGATGACCGGTTGGCGAATCGGCTATGCCGCAGGTGATGCGCGGGTGATCGCGGCGATGGCCAAAGTGCAGTCGCAAAGCACATCCAATCCCTGTTCTATCTCCCAGGTGGCGGCGATCGCAGCCCTGAATGGTAAACAGGATTTTCTGCAGCAGATGGTAGAGGCTTTCAAGGAGCGCCACGATTATGTGGTTGGTGCCCTGCAGCAGATGCCGGGAGTGGAGTGTGCACCGGCGGATGGTGCTTTTTACTCCTTTCCCTCTTTTGTCGGGGTAATGGAACGACTCGGCATTGACGATGATGTCGTGCTCTGTGAGCAGATCCTTGAACAGGCGCAGGTGGCCCTGGTGCCTGGAAGCGCGTTTGGTTCACCCGGATATGTGCGTCTTTCCTATGCCACCAGTATGGAGACTTTGCGGGAGGCGATGCGTCGTCTGAAGCGCTTTCTCGACGCTTGACCCTGTAGGGATAACCCCCTAGAATTCGCGCCCCTGACTGGTTTAGTCTGGTTCAGTGTTCCCCGGTAGCTCAGTTGGTAGAGCAGGTGACTGTTAATCACCCTGTCGATGGTTCGAGTCCGTCCCGGGGAGCCATTCCCTTTTACTATGAACCGCGCGTTGACCCGATTATAAATTGGCGGTCAGCTCCCACCGTGCGGTTATATCCACTTAGCAATTTCCGTTTGCTTTGCCGCTACGATGGCTGTGTAGCGTTGCGCCCCTGTTTATGGTGATTGCGCTGTCAACCTGCCGAGCATACTGGTGGCGACTGGGCTGGCTGCAGCTTGGTCTATTGTTGACTCTGGCTTTATGGCCGGAAGTGCAGCTGCCGGGACCACAGGGGACCGACAAGGTATCACATCTACTGAGTTTTGCCTGGTTGATGTGCTGGTTTGGTCAGGTCGTCGAACGCCAGCGCCTACGGTTGGCGGTTGCTTTGATTGCGTATGGAGCGCTGATTGAGTTTTTGCAATACTTCTCGGGGTATCGAATGGGTGAGTTGGCGGACCTCTATGCCGATATATCAGGAATACTGATCGGCTGGGGAGTGGTACAGTTTCTGCTTCCGAACCTGTTCAGCGCGCTTGCGGCTATCAATGCAAGCCGGGAAAACACTCATTTATAAGGAAAACAAATCATGAAAACCATGCCTGGAGCTTTGATGATTGCCTGTGTCGTCATCATTGCCGTGGGGGCGGTGATCGCCGCACTACTCTAAATCAATACCTAAAATAACCGGAGGAGAGGGGGATGGATTCGGTCAGTCACGCCGAACTGGAGCGGCGCGTACCTAAGAAAGTGATGTGGCGGTTGATTCCGTTACTGATCGTCGTCTATGTGATGGCGCATCTCGACCGGGTCAATGTCAGTTTTGCCGGTCTGACGATGACTGACGATCTCGGCTTTACTGCTGAGGTGTTTGGTTTTGGCAGCGGCATATTCTTTTTCGGCTATCTGCTGTTTGAGGTCCCCAGCAATCTGATTCTGGAACGTGTTGGCGCGCGCCGGCTGATCACTACGATCATGGTGATCTGGGGAACTGTCTCAGCGGCGATGGCGTTGGTGACCACGCCGCTGGAATTCTACATCATGCGCTTCATTCTCGGCGTCGCGGAATCGGGGCTCTATCCAGGAGTCATTCTCTACCTGACATTCTGGTTTCGTCGCCAGGAGCGGGCAACCGCCATTGCGCTGTTTGCGCAGGCGCTCGCTATTGCCGGGTTAATCGGCAGTCCCTTGTCGGGCTGGATTCTGGAAGTCTCTGACGGTATGGCAGACATGGCCGGCTGGCAATGGCTGTTTATATTTGAAGGCTTGCCTACGGTGTTGCTGGCACTGGTGGTCTTCATCGTTATGACCGACCGCCCGGAGCAGGCCAAATGGCTCAGGCCCGAAGAGCGTGACTGGCTGGTCGAGCAGATGGCCAGGGAGCCGCTGGAGAGCGGTAGCCATGATCATTTTTTACAAAAACTGCTGCATCCCAAAGTAATCATGCTGAGCCTCTTTTATGCATTGTTTCTTGGTGCTTTCGCCGGGCTCATGCTCTGGGTTCCAAAGACGTTGCAGCAAAATATTCCCGGAATCAGTAACGAAATGATCGGTTGGGCAGTCGGTTTGCCCTATGTGCCTTTTTCGCTCGCGATGCTGTTCTGGGGTCGACTCTCTGACAGGGTGCACAACCGTAAACGGCTGGTTTCACTCGCCGCATTGATTGGCGGTATCGGTTTTGTGATGCTGCCTTTTACCAGGACCCTTTGGAGCTTCGAGCTGTCACTGGTAGTGTTGATGGTTGGCATGGGAGCTGGTTTTAGCAGCTACTGGGGGCTGGCAACAATTACACTGGGCCCAAAGCTTGCCGCGGTGGGTATCGCGGTGGTCAACTCTGCTGGCGCGCTGGGCAGTTATGCTTCAGTAGCCGGGCTGGGGCTGCTGGTCGGTGCGTTGGGCGATTACACCATCGGTTATCTTCTGTTGGGCGCTGCAGTGTTACTTTCCGCGCTGGTCGTACAGTTGGTCCCGGAGAGTCATTCGTCTGCATCAGTACCAATCACTGCGGGTTGAGCCGGTGTCGGATTGTCCTTGTTCAACTACTGGTAGCTGTGCTGGGAGGCTACACAAGTTATTGAAAACAATGTAGACTTTTTGTTTTCTCCGTTTTCAGTCAGGTTGTACTGTCAAGTGATAATTTATAGTCTCGCAGCGTCAGCTAGCGATAGGTCGGGTTATTGATGGTCAGGTCGGAATTAATAGAGCAGATGGCAGTGGAGATGCCGGGCCTGGCGCCTCGTGATATTGAGTTAGCGGTAAAGATCATTCAGGAGCAAATGATCGAAGAACTGGCTGACGGAGGGCGTATCGAAGTGCGCGGATTCGGCAGTTTTTCGTTGAACTACCGTAAACCAAAGATTGCTCGTAATCCCCGTACGGGTGAGTCAGTGCCTCTGGCGGGTCGGCATGTCGTGCATTTCAAGCCCGGGAAAGAGTTGCGGGAGATGGTCGATTATCAGGACGGGGAATCGTCTGCAGAGCCGGAATAGCACCGAGGAACAGTGGTTGGGTAAAGGAAGACAATGCCCGGCAGTTAATTAGTTTGGCGTTGGTTTACAAATAAGCTGGCACCGGTAGCTCTATCCCGGTGCCGGCTTATTAACTGACAAAGTTATCGTCTGCACACTAGTCGCCGGCCATCGCCTCCTGCGCCAACTGGACCATTTTTTGTGCTGCCGGGCGAGCGTTGCAGCGGCCAAGCCAGCCAGCGATAGCCGGGTAGGGTGAGAAATCGTACTGGATGTAGGCGGCAAAACCCAGCACTGAACAGACATTCAGGTCGGCAACTGTAAATTCGTCGTCCAGCAGGTAATCTTTTCCCTGCAGTGATTGTTCAAGTGCTGCAAGAGGCGCCTTGATCGCCTCGTAGCCCGCTTCAGCTTTTCCTGGGTCGCGCATCTCTTCAGGTAGAAACATGCTGTGCATCAGTATGTCCAGCAGTGGTCCTTCTGCTTCGGTAATCGCCCAGAAACTCCATTGGTAGGCTGCTCCGCGTGTTTCCGCAGTAGCGGGCATCAGGGTCTGGTATTTGTCGGCCAGGTAGAGATTAACAGCCATCGATTCCCAGATTACGGTACCGTTATCGTCCAGCACCGGAACGTGTCCGTTAGGATTCAGCGCAAGCATCTCGTCGCTACGGGTTTCTCCGTTTTGCGGGTTTTTGCTGATCAGTTCATAGGGCTGACCGGTCTCCTCCAGCATCCACACCGCACGACCGGCGCGGGTGAAAGGTGCTCCATAAAGTTTGATC
This sequence comes from Immundisolibacteraceae bacterium, assembly GCA_052031065.1. GTDB lineage: Bacteria > Pseudomonadota > Gammaproteobacteria > Immundisolibacterales > Immundisolibacteraceae > JBPEXY01. The sequence goes on from JBPEXY010000119.1 coordinate 15,285, forward strand.
ATTTTCTTATCCTCCGGTTCTTAATGGTTCAGGGCGTGCCATTGTTTGCTGTTCATGCTGGCGGCGACAGATAGCAGGCATTGTGTTTGAAATTTCCAAATAGATTAGCTGGCAGTCGGTACCAATAAGCCTTTGAGTAACAGTTCCATTGCCTGGTTGCTGTAGCGCTCCGGGTCTTCGGCAAAATCAATGTCAGCAAGTTTCTGCATCTGGCTTTGTGTTCTGACATAAAAAATGTTGACCGCCAGAATCAGTATCGCAACCACCGCCGGGTCGATGTCCTGACGGAATTCGCCAGCAATCTGTCCCTTTTTGATCAGTGTGGTTACCCGTGAAAAATTCCTGGCGAAATCGTCCTGCAGCACCCTGATTTCGGCATCGCTGGTATTGTCTAGAATTTCGCGGAGTAGCAGCTTCGATTTTTGTGGGTTATCGAGATAGTTGTGAAGGTGGCCGCGACTGAGATCCAACAGCCGGTCAGCAAACCCAAACTCGGTGTCCTCGAGGCCCATCAATAGCTTGCTGGAGTGTTGTGCCGCCTCCTGTAAAACGCTGATGTAGAGTGAGCGTTTAGACTGGAAATGGTGGAAAATATTGGCTTTGCTGACGTTGGCCTTCTCGGCAATGGTGCTGATGGATACTGCGTCGTATCCGCAGGTGGCGAAAAGTTCCTCGGCGACCTTGAGAACTCGACCAACAGTGTCGGAACCGGGCCTGTTTTCCCTGGCTGGGTTATTCATCTTCTATTCCGTTTTTGCTGCACTGGTTATTGCTGCGCTGGGAACTGTACCGGGAGTTGAACCGGTTCGGTTTGAATCCGCTTGAGACTAGTGCAGGTGCCTCAACAAGCTTCTGCAACAACCGGATTGACCAGTGTGCCAATGTTCTCGATTTCTACCGAGACAGTATCGCCCGGTTGCAGCCAAAGCGGTGGGTTGCGTCCGGCACCAACGCCGCTGGGTGTGCCGGTGATCAGTACCGTGCCTGGGTGCAGGGTGGTGCTGGCACTGAGGAAGGCGATCAGGGCGGGAACGTCGAAGATCATATCCTCGGTGTTGCTATGCTGAACCCGTTCACCATTGACCCGGGTGGAAATTTCAAGGGCGTTGGGGTTGCTTATCTCATCGGCGGTTACCAGAACCGGACCCAGCGGGCAGAAAGTGTCGAAGGATTTGCCCCGGCAAAATTGTCCACCCCCCCACTCCATTTGCCAGTCGCGGGCGCTGATGTCGTTAGCGCAGGTGTAACCAGCGACATAATCGAGCGCCTGTTCTGCGGGGACGTTTTTGCACTCTTTGCCGATCACTACCGCGAGCTCGCACTCATAATCCAGTTTGGTGCTGCCTGCCCGGTCGGGTCGCTCCACCACATTACCGTGCCCGATGACGGTATTGGCGGTTTTAATAAACAGCACCGGGTGAGTCGGGATTTTGGCGCCGACTTCGGCCGCATGGGCACGATAATTCAGACCGATACAGTAAACCGCTGTCGGTTCAACAGGGGACAACAGCTGATCGGGTAGCGCGACTTTGGCGCCAGTGCGATAGCTGCCGTAAAGGTTGCCTTCAAGAAGCTGCCAGCCGTCTCCCTGGTTGATGGCTGTTCGAGCAGTGCCCGAATCCAGAAAACGAGCGATTTTTGCCATAAGTCTCTCCCCTGAGATAGCAGTTTCTTGGATGCAGATTTTTTTAATTTCGCGACTGTTCTCAGCGAGCAATCCCTCTGTCGACAACCAGGCGTTGTGGTTGCCGGGCGACCGCGATTACCTGCTGGTGATGCCGGGAATTTTTTGAACTGCAAACTGCCGTCAGACGATTGTAGGCGATCTGTTACGCTTCAGGTAGAGGCAGTAGCGGGTGGTGGCAGTTTACTGTGTGCTGTGGGGAATAGTATCGGAGCTCTGGATACTCTTCATGGCAACGAGCAGAAGCGGCAGGACAGCGCGGGTGAAAATGGCAGCCGGTGGGGCGGTTCATCGGTGATGGTGGTTCTCCAGAGGCCTGTGTTGGGGTGGTTGTATCCGCCTTACTGAGATCGGTGCCGGGAATTGCCGACAGCAGCATTCGTGTGTAGGGATGGGCAGGGGCCGCCATCAGTTCAGTTACTGCACCCTGTTCGACGATACGGCCAAGATACATCACGGCCACCCGGTCAGCAAAATACTCCACCACCGATAAATCATGGGTGACAAAGATATAGGCCAGGTTCCTTTGCTTCTGCAGTTGGCCGAGCAGGTCGAGAATCTGAGCCTGAACGGAAAGGTCCAGTGCACTGGTGGGTTCGTCGAGTAGCAGAACTTCCGGCTCCACCGCCAATGCCCTGGCGATACCGATTCGCTGTCGTTGTCCGCCAGAAAATTCGTGTGGGTATCGGTGGCGGGCGTTAGCGTCCAGGCCGACATCGTTGAGGAGTTGGATCACACGTTGCTCACGCTGTTGGTGGTTTCCGCCAATATTCTGCGCAATCATTCCTTCCTGGATGATTGCGTTAACCCGCATTCTTGGATTCAGTGAGCTGTAAGGGTCCTGAAACACCACCTGCAGGTGTCGCCGTAGTGGCTTCAGCTGTCGTTGTGACAGCCCGGTAAGTTCCTGACCCTTGAAGCAGACGCTGCCGGAGTCAGCGCTGATCAGTTGTAACAACCCCTTGATTACAGTGCTCTTGCCACAACCGGATTCGCCCACCACGGCCAGGCTTTCGCCCGCTTGCAGTGTCAGTGTCACCCCATCAACCGCATAATTGGCTGACGGCGGTTTGAAAAACCCTTTGCTGCGCTGTTTAAAAACAACCTGCAGTCCGGAAATTTCCAGAATTGGGTCGTTTGAATTGCGGTCGTTCTGCCGGGGTGGTTCGGGCCTGGTATTCTCGCTGGCCAGTAACGGATGGCCGCGTTTACTGATATCGGGCAGCGCCGCAAACAGCTGCTGCGAGTAGGGGTGTTGTGGTGCAGCGAAGAAGGCTGCGGCGGTCGATGATTCGACGATTTGCCCATTGCGCATCACTGCCACTCGGTCGGCCATCTCGGCGGCAATGCCAAAATCGTGAGTCACCAACAGCAGCGTCATGTCGCGTTCCTGTTTTAACTGCTGGATCAACTCCAGGACCTGGGCCTGGGTGGTGACATCAAGCGCCGTTGTCGGTTCATCGGCGATTAACAGGTCTGGTTCGCCAGCGAGCGCGATGGCGATCATGACCCGCTGTTTCATGCCTCCTGACATCTGGTGAGGAAATTCGGAAAACCTGCGTTGTGGTTCCGGGATACCCATTTTCGCCAGCAGCTCAACGGCCCTGTTTCGAACCTGTTTACGTCCCAACCGGGGGTTGCCGCAGGTGATCGCTTCGGAAATTTGCCGGCCAATGGTCATGACCGGGTTAAGGCTGGTCATCGGCTCCTGAAACACCATGCCGATCCGGCGGCCGCGAATAGTGCGCATCTTCGCGTTGGAATAGCTGCTCAGGCGGTGACCATCAAAGGTGATCGAACCGGCGTTGATGCGTCCTGCGGGCGGAAGTAAGCCCATGGTCGCCAGCGCGGTAACCGATTTACCGCTGCCAGATTCACCAAGCAATACCAGTGTTTCACCCCGTGCAATCTGCAGGTTTAACTGCTCAATTACCGGCTTGGCCGTGCCGCTGAGGCCGAAGGAGACGGTCAGATCGCTGATATCAAGCAGGGGAGATGGGTCTCTGTTGTTCAAAAAGAACCCCTTAGGCGCGGATCAAAAGCATCGCGTACCGCATCTGCAAACAGATTGGCAGCAAGTACGAGGGTAAACATAAACAGAAAGGCGGTGGTCAGCGACCACCAGACAACCGGTTCGCGGGCCATTTCCAGACGTGCACTGTTGATCATGTTTCCCCATGAGATCATCGATGGATCGACACCCACACCGACGTAGGAAAGCACTGCCTCGGCTAACACCAGGCCACTGAAATCGATCACCGCGGTAATCAGTACCAGGTGAGCCAGGTTGGGTAAAAGGTGGCGGGTTAGTACCAGACGGTTGTTAACCCCCATAGAGATGGCCGCCGTGACGTAATCCAGCTCCCGGAGTTTAAGACTTTCACCGCGCAACAGTCGACAGAGTCCGATCCAGCCGGTGAGGCCAAGAATGGCTGTCAACATTAACAGGCGCAAATCGGCCCGTTGCTGGAGGGTTACCGTGGTCACCAGATTCTGGTCCAGATAGAGGTTTACCGTCAGTACCGATGCAGCGATTAGCAACACTCCGGGTATTGAGCTCAGGGTGGTGTAGAGGTATTGCACCAGATCATCGACCCGACCGCCAAAATAACCGGCAGTCACACCCATAAAAATGGCCAGTGGTAGCATCACCAGCAGGGTCAGAACGCCGATCAGTATCCCCGTGCGGATACTTTTTAGTCCCAGATAGAGCACGTCCTGACCCACCTTGTCGGTACCCAGGAGATGGTATTC
>JBPEXY010000012.1:0-18628 GCA_052031065.1 Immundisolibacteraceae bacterium
CCACCCCAGAAAGCCATGAAATAGAAACCACTATGTAGATGAACATGTTCCACCAGCCAGCCCGCGACCAGTGGAGTGATCAGCATTCCCATTCCGGCGACAAACGAAAATTGACCCATAAACTTTTGCCGCCGATCAGCGGAGACATATCCAAGCGCATAGGACTGGGTGGCGACCCAGCTAACCCCACGAAACAGCCCACCGACCAGCGCCACCATAAACAGCGCCGTAAATTGACTGAACTGGGTATAGCCGATAGTGCTAGCCAGTACACCGATGGCGCTGGCCGTCATCATTTTACGATCACCAAAGTAATCGCACAGTGCGCCACCCGGCAGCGCAAACAGAATGGGACCAATTGATCCGGCGGCAACCAGCAGCCCCAGCTCTGTTGGCGAGAGTTGCTGATGCAACGCCAGAAGTGGCAACAACAACCCGATTAACGCTTCGGTAGCGATCGCAAAGAAAGCACCAGAACAGACTACTGCGTCGCGCCAGCTGAACAGAACCGACATTAAATTAATTTCCAGGTATTAGCGTCAGCGGAGCAAGCAGCTAAAGAGATCGATCAGCGCCAGGTCGATGGCCGATCAGCACCGCTACTGCGATTTAACAGCGCGACAATGATCGGAAATAGCGCGAGAGCCAATACAGAGGACCACATTGAGGGGGCAAAAGCAGTCAGCGCAACGAGCACGAGCAGCAGACGATACAGGCTCCCGACAGGGGCGCGATAATAACCTTCCAGCGCCAAAGTTAACAGCCAGATACCAGCTAACACACTGGCGCCGGCAACGGTGATTTCGATCCAGCTGCCCTGGAACAGTAACGCCGGCTGATAAACGAACAGATACGGCAGTAGAAAGGCGACCAGTGCGAGCTTGATCGACTGCCGGGCGACAGCCATCGGGTTTTCGTCGGCAATGCTGGCAGCAACAAAGCAGGCGATGGCGACTGGCGGGGTAATCGCTGAGAGCACGGAAAAATAGACCAGGAACAGATGGCTTTGTAGCACCGGCAAACCGAGATTAACAAGAACCGGAGCGATCAATGTCGCAACCACTGAGTAGGCAGCGACTACCGGCATACCCATGCCAAGAATTACGGTTATCACCATGGCTACGATCAGGCTACCCAGTACCGACCCGCCGGTGACGGTGAAAATTAAGGTTGCCAGTTTTCCGGCCAGCCCGGTGATATTAAGACAGCCAATGACAACGCCGGCTGCCGCAACCGCCGCCACCAGTGGTGCCAGCGCAGCGCACGTTTCGGTGACAATGGTCACTAATCTGCGCGGGCTGATCGGCTGGTCGCCAAAATGGCTGGTTACCAGCACCACGAGCACCGCTCCCGCAGCGACCAAAGCCGGGCTATAGCCGAGAACCAGCAGGGTGATCAGAACCGTCAACGGCAGCAGATGAAACCAGCCATTCCTGAACGCCGATGTCACTGACGGAAGCGCACTCGGATCAACGCCGGTGAATCCCAGTCGGCGCGAACGCCAATGGACCTGCAGATAGACCGACAGGTAGTAACAAAGCCCTACCCCTGCCGCCGCCAGCGCGATGTCTGCATAGGGAGTGGCGCTAAACTCCACCATTAGAAAGACCGCCGCCCCCATCACTGGTGGCAACAGGCTACCACCTGTTGATGCGACCGATTCCACCGCAGCGGCGAATAGTCCGCCATAACCGAGGCGCTTCATCATCGGTATGGTGATCGATCCGGTGGTCATCACATCCGCAGCGGGGCTCCCCGACAGGGTGCCAAACAGTCCGCTTGAAACCACCGCCACCTTGGCAACTCCGCCCTCCCTGCGCCCCGCGATAGCCGAAGCCATATCAAAGAAGAACTGCCCGCCGCCGCTTGCTTCCAGCAGTTTGCCGAACAGAATGAACAGAAAGGCGTAACTTGCCGCCACCTGCAACGGGATGCCGAACAGGCCGCCACTGTGAGAGATAATCATCTCTTCGAGAAACTCAATCATGGTGAAGGGTCGGTGGGCAAAGGTTCCGTCCAGCAGATGACCGGCAAACAGGTAACCCAGTAACAGATAGACCACCAGCGACAGCCCGGTGCCAACACAGCGCCGCAGTAACTCCAGAGTCAGTAGCAGGTAAGTTGCAGCGACAATCTGATCGCTGAGTTCAAATTCATCGATACCACTGATCCATTCACTGTAACGACCGGTCTGACCAATCAGCCAGCAGCCACAAATCAGCGCGATCAGCGCCAGCAGCCAGTCTGCCCAGGTTGTATGGTCAACGTCCTGTCTCCAGGTGACCGACAGCAGGGTGATTGGGTAGAGCAAGGCGACAAAGACGACCGCGACCACCAGTGGCGGCAGGTGTGCGGAGGGTAAGGCGAGTTCAAAATGTTGATTGCCCCAGAACCATATTGCTAACAGAGAGGTCGCTACCATCGCCCAGATAACCTGAGCTAAAGCCAGCTGAGCGAGTGATTCGCGCGACTGCCGATCAAGCAACAGATAACGTAAGACAGCTGCTATCGGGTAAGCCGCGACCAACCCAACTGTCAGCATCCCGAGTGGTCCACGGGTACCTGCCAGCGCCTGATGTAGAACAAACAGAGTCAGCGGTAACGCAAGCAGTGCAATAACCACGAAGCGAAGGCCAGCCTCATCACCAATCGGCAGACGACGGCCGGTTTGTAACAGACGCCCTGACCCAAGCAATGGTCTCAGTAGCCCCCTTAGCAATGGCAGGCTCTGGCTGGTTCTGCGCAGTCGAAACGGTAACAATCCGCCCGCTTAATAATCAACTTCGGTTCCTGATAAAGCCAGTCCCGCTTCTTTGTAGTAGGCCTGGGCTCCGGGATGCAGTGGGATTCCAGCGGTGCGTAGCAGCATCTCAGGCTCGAAATCTGCAAATGCCGGGTGTAGCTGGCGTAGCTGATCGAATTGGCGGTGAAGTGACCGGGCCATCTGGTAGGCCACGTTAAAACCCGTCTCGCGCCCGGCGGTGAGTAGAAAGCCGGTGGTCATTGATGGCAGGTCCCGATGTAAAAATGGATAGGTATCGGCTGGAATGGTCATGGTGGTGAAGCCGAATTCATCAGCGAGTGTTGCCACCAGGTCCGGCGGCAGATAGAGCAGTCGAATATCTGTCGCGGTGGCTATTTCTATCAGCCGGGCACTGGGCAGGAACGCGGCAGTCACGACCATATCGAGTTTGCGGTTACGCATCAAATCGGCGGAGGCGCGGGTTGCCAGGTAAACCACCTCTCCGCCGCTGTGGCGCAGCTGTTCATAGGAGAGACCGTAATAGTTCAAGATCCGTTCGGTGAGCACCTGTCCGAGCAGGTTGCCACGGATATTGGCCGAGACTCTGAGAGGTAGTTGCCGGTCGATGACCTGCTGAAAATCGCTAATCCGATGCTCGGAAAAAAACCCCTCACGCATCAGCACCTGTACCGCCATCCCCTCAACGATCTGTGCAATAGCGGTGAAGTCGCCCTCGGTTCCGGCGCTGTAGGCTCTGCGAAACGGTTTTTCGCCACGTTGGGCGATGGCCAGTTCCATCGGGGTCTGGATCGAAAAGGGACGCTTGCCGGCGACCATTTTCACCAGACCACCTGCGGGGTTGCCAGGCTCGTAGGTCAGCGAAGAGCCGGGGAATTCAGCTCGAACCATTGCGGTCAGCCCCTCCCCTAACGCCGAAATCATACCCCCAGCAGAATAGCCGGCGATGGCACCGTGCAGCGGCTGCATATCTGCATCACGCGCGTCTACCGATGACGCAAAAATTAGTGCAGCTATTAATGCCAAGCCACGAATGAAACTGTTTGCCGTAAAAAACAGTAACCCGCTATAACTTGCAATCCCAGGCTTCCTCAAACCCCCTCTCCCAGCTGGTGACCTTATCGGTTAAGGATACCGGTATCGCCGCTTTCAAGGCGAATGGAATGATCGCCGTGTTTATCAAACACAATCACCATTTCGACCCTGAACTTAACGGAACAGAACTGCGCAGGACTTCAGGCATGATGCTATCTATGAATGATGTTATTTTGTAGCGTTGACGTTGACACGCTGATACTGCTTATACGGCTCCATTTATTCAGGGATGATGCTGCGGTTTGATTTCGCAAAGACCTTTACGTTCGCTCAAAGTTATTGAATTGCTGGCTATTCTGATACTTGCCGGCTGCGGGTCAGAACCGCCGGTTCCTGAACCGGAACGGCTGGTTGCCGTTGAGAAATTCCAGTTACGTGATCACCGCGTGGCGGTCTCATATCCCGGCACGCTGGAACCACGTTACGAAAATGAACTGGCTTTTCAGGTCAGCGGCAGAATTGACCGGCGGCTGGTTGAAGTTGGTGACCGCGTCGAAGCGAACACCATCATCGCCACGCTTGATCGCCAGGATTACGATCTTGCGCTAGCGGAACTGCAAAACCTGAAGGCAGCAGCAGATGCCGATCATCAGCTGGCCGTTAGAGAACTAAAACGTATACGGGAGCTGCATCGCGACGGCTTTGCGGGTGACTCGCAACTCGACGCAGCGATTAACCTCGAATCAGCGTCAGCGGCACGACTAAAAGCGCTCGCTGCCAAACAGTCAGAGAGCCGAAACCGGGTTGGATATACCGAACTGAAAGCACAGCATGGCGGTGTTATTACCGCCCTTTTTGCTGAAACTGGTGCGGTATTGGCAGCGGGGCAACCGGTGGCCCAACTGGCCTGGTTGGGAGAATGGGAGTTTGTCACCTCGATTCCTGAAAACCGGATTGGCAAGCTGGCACCGGGTGACATCGTCGATCTTCGATTCTGGGTTCTCGAAGATCAAACAATCCATGGTCAGGTGCGCGAAATCGCTCCCGCCGCCGACCCGGCGTCACGAAGCTACCGAGTAAAAATCTCCCTTGAGTCTGTGCCGCCAGCACTGAGACTGGGCATGAGTGGTAACGTGCAGCTGGTATTTGACCAGGACAGTTTCGGCACCTTGCCGACCAGCGCCTTTCTCGGCGCCACGGAGCAATACGACGAGAGTGGCGGCAGGTTTGGGTCTGATCCTGGTAGCGGTTCCGGAACCGGCGGTACAGTCGATATTCTGGTTGTCGATCCCGACTCACGCGTTACCTCATTGCGACAGGTAACACCGGGCCGCCCGATTGGTGACCGGTTGGTGATTGTTGATGGTCTGCATCCGGGGGAATGGGTGGTTACCAAGGGCGCTCACAAGGTCAAACCAGGCACCAGAGTACGCCTGTTTGAAGGGCAGTAATATGGCGCGCGAAGGCTTTAACCTTGCCCGGTGGGGTATTGAGCACCCCTCCCTGCTCGTTTATCTGATTATTACCATTCTACTGGGTGGTGGCGCGGCTTACTTCCAGCTTGGTCAACGTGACCTGCCGGTCTATGCAATCAAAACCATGGTCATCAGCGCTCAGTGGCCTGGTGCTTCCGCTGAGGAGATGAGCCAGTTCGTTACCGATCCGCTGGAAACCAAACTGCTGGAAGTACCGTGGCTGAAAGATGTCACCTCTTTCAGCAAACCGGGCGAAACCTTTCTATTGGTCAACATAGAGGATTTTATGCCTGACGGCGCCAGCCGCATGCGTGATCGCTACTATGACATTCGCAAGAAGGTAGACGATATGGTTCATCTGTTGCCCGCTGGCGTTCAAGGGCCTCTCTTTAACGATGAGTTTGGCGATATCTATTCGATTCTCTACAGTTTCAATAGTCAGGATTACACACCATCGGAAATCAAGGACTGGGTTGAGCAGGCGCGCAATGCTGTGGTGCGTATTGATGAGGTGGAAAAGGCGGTGCTCTACGGGGCGCAACCGGAAAAGGTGTTTGTCGAGCTGGACGATAAACGCCTCGCAGAATTACAACTTGACCCCCTGCGGGTTGCCTCAGTACTGCAGGGACACAACCGCATGCGTAACAGCGGCAGAGTGGAAGGGAGTGCCCGTTACTACCAACTCAGGCTGAATGATCGTTTTCATTCCCTCAGCGATGTCGCGGCAACTCCGATCAAACTTAACGATGGATCAGTCATCAGGCTTGATGACGTCGCCCGGGTTTATCGTGGCTACCAGGATCCGCCCCGCTTTACCATGCGGGTAAATGGCGAACCGGCAATCGGGCTGGCGATTACCATGCGTGAGGGGTCGCAGCTGCTGACTCTTTCCAGCAAGGTCAATGAAGTTATGGAGGAATTCAGACAGCGGTTACCTGCAGCGATTGAAATGTCGCTGGTGGCGGACCAGCCCGCATCGGTAAGGGCGTCGATCAACAAGTTCCTGGTCAAGCTCGCACTGGCAATACTCATCGTCCTGTTGGTGAGCAACTTCTCTCTCGGTCTGCGTACCGGATTGGTAGTGGCGCTGGCAATTCCCCTGGTGCTGGGCATTGTGTTTGTGGCCATGTATATCTGGGGAATCAATATCACTCGTATTTCTCTCGGAGCGCTGGTTATTGCCCTGGGGCTGCTGGTCGACGATGCGATGATCGTAGTCGAATTGATGCATGTGAAGCTGGAACAGGGGTGGGACCGGCTCAAAGCGGCCACTTTCGCCTATGCCGCCACCTCGATGCCGATGCTCAGTGGCACATTGATTGCCGCTGCGGGGTTTATGCCGGTGTTTGTGGTTGACGCTTCACCAAAGGAGATCCTTGGCGACCTGTTTGTGGTAATCAGCATTGCCCTGGTGGCTTCATGGGTAGTAGCGGTTCTATTTACGCCCTTTCTCGCCTATCGATTACTTAAACCGGTTGACCACTCAACTGATCATGCCGCCAATCTTTCAGCGAGCCACCCCAGCGCCCACGCTGGGGACCTCTACCAAACAGCCGTTTACCAACATTTTCGGACCCTTGTGCGCTGGTGCATGCTGCACCGCTGGAGGGTAATCCTGCTCTCGCTAACGGCGTTTCTGCTCACCCTGATCGGCTTGCAACAGGTCGCTGTGGAATTTTTTCCTGACAACGACCGACCGGAGGTTCTGGTTGATGTCTGGTTTCCGGAGGAGACCTCCTACCGGGAGATGGAACGGCAGGTTCAGCGGATTGAGCAGCAGCTGGCCGCGGCTCCGGAAGCGCAGCACTATCTCACTTATATCGGCGGTGACACCTTGCGGGTTCAGAACGACATGTTCGTCGAACAGCCCAACGCCAATTACACCAAAGTGATTGCTATTGCGGATAACCTCGCTGACCGGGAACAGCTGAAAATCAAGCTGAAAGGCTTTTTCGAAAATCACTTGCCGGAACTGCGAACACGGGTATACAACCTCCCCTACGGCATGCCCTTCGCCTATCCGGTACAGTATCGGGTTACCGGCGAAAATCCCCAACAGCTGGACCGAATTGTCGACGAACTGAAACAGATCGTTGCCAGCCACCCTGACATCAGTGACGTGCATGACAATCGGCGTGAACCGATACTGACCGTCTCCATCGACCTTGATTTACCACGAGTGGCTGCGGCAGGACTGGAACCGGAACGAATCTCACTGGCGCTCAGTTCGATGCTGGACGGAGTGCCGGTGACCCGACTCAGAGAGGACAACGACCTTATTGAAGTGGTTCTGCGCAACAGTGCTAAACAGCGCTATAACCTGGACCAGCTAGGGGATCTGCTGCTCACATCGGTAAATGGCACCGCCATTCCCCTGGCGAAGCTGGCGCGTTTGAACTATCGCTTCGAAGAGGGGGTCGTTCGTCGGTATAACGGTTTTAGCTCGGTGACGGTGCTCGGTCTACTGCCAGAGGGGGTGCAAACCCTGGAAGTTAACCAACAGCTCTTGCCAGAACTAAACCGGTTGCGGCAGACGCTGCCGAGTGGTTATGCGATAGAAGCCGGCGGTCAGGTTGAAGTCTCCGCCATTGTCGATTCGCAGCTGGCAAAAACCCTGCCACTGCTGCTGTTTACACTACTAACGATACTGATGCTGCAGCTCAACAGCATTAGCAAGATGGTATTGGTTCTCGCCACGGTACCGCTTGGCCTGCTCGGCGTGGTAGCGGCTCTGCTGGCATTTGAGCTGCCTTTCGGACTGGTTGCACGACTGGGGGTACTGGCCCTGTCGGGCATTATTGTTCGCAACACCATCATTCTGATCGACCAGATAGACCAGGATCTTGCTGCCGGCGCAACTGTCTGGGATGCAGTACTGGAATCAACGGTTCGTCGTGCGCGACCCATTGTACTAACCGCTCTGGCTGCAATCCTCGCGCTGATCCCCCTCGCCAACGATTATTTCTGGGGGCCTATGGCGGTAGCAATGATGAGCGGCCTATTAGTGGCAACGGCATTGACACTGCTGGTTTTTCCGGCTCTCTACTGCGCCTGGTTCAAGGTAAAACCGGCAGCCTTCTGATCAGTTAATATCGCCCCGATTGATGGGAAATTACCATTACTTTGGCCAAAGAGTGGCATTATGGACAGATATTCTGATTGTCGCTGAGGTGATTGACGAGAATCGTTATCTGAGTTGATTGTCGGCAAGTCTATCGGGAGGAGGCCCATTATGACCATCTGTTTATCACCGGGTGGAAGTTCTATTTATAACCACGACCAGCTCTCATCGGAGCTTCTGGTGGCTACGGTTGATGGTATTACCCTGCTCGAACTGGCTGAGAACGGCCATTGGGCAAAGAGCGCACAAACCCTGGTTGGTCATCACGTCTGTGCACTGCTTCGTGACCCTGAAAGCGGGCGCTACATAGCCGGAACCCATGACGGCGGAATATTTCTCAGCGATGACCTGAACCACTGGCGTGCCAGTAACAGCGGTATTGAAACCCCTAACGTCTTTAGCCTGGCGATGACATTTGAGGCTGGCAGCGCGGTTCTTTATGCAGGAACCGAGCCGGCAGCACTGTATCGGAGCGATGACCTCGGTGAGAACTGGAGCCGGCTCGACGGGTTGGATAGTGCTGCAAATGCCGAAACCTGGACCTTTCCAGCTCCGCCCTTTATTGGCCATGTCAAAACCATCTCCATCGACCCGGCTGATCCTGGCCATCTGTTTGTCTGTATAGAACAGGGTGGGCTCTACAGTTCTGTCGACGCTGGTGAAAACTGGATCGATCATACCGCAGGTATGCCCAATGACGCACACCGGTTATTAATCCACCCGCAGCGCTCAGAGCGGGTCTACCTGGCCAACGGTTTCTTTTTTAGTCGTAGTGATGATGGCGGCAACAGCTGGTTCGATATGGCCGACCAGATAAGCCGGATCGGCTACGCAGATCCCCTGCTCTGCCACCCCAACAGACCTGAATTGATGGTAGTTGCAGGCGGCTACGCAACCCCCGACGCCTGGGCCACGGGATCAGCCAAATCCGCCATCTATCGAACTGAGGATGGCGGTGATCATTGGTCCCAGGCAACAGAAGGACTGCCGGAAGAGATCAAGCCCAGTTTTGAAGCGGGTTGTATAGAAGCCGCTGGCGAGCAGTCGCGGATATTTCTGGGCAACACCCACGGTGAGGTCTGGATGAGCGCAGACCACGGAGCCAGCTGGCGCGAGGTGGTGGCCGACATCCCCTGGGTGTCAAAGTGTTTCCATGCCGATCTGATTCACGGCAGGCTGGTGCTCAACGAAGAGGATGTCCAGATACCCGACGAACTACGCGAGAAAATGGCAGAAATGGTTGATCGGGACGGTTAGCCTTTACCACCGACACTTTGGGTCTGATCGGTGCTGCAATTAATATAGGAGACAAAAAAAGGGGGGATAGTAACTATCCCCCCCTCTTTTTGTACTAAAGCACCGGCTTTAGATGGCTATAACGTTCTCGGCCTGCGGGCCTTTCTGACCCTGGGTCACGGTGAATTCGACCTTTTGACCTTCTGCCAGAGTTTTGAAGCCAGAACCTGAAATCGCACTGAAGTGAACGAACACATCAGGGCCAGATTCCTGTTCGATGAAGCCAAAACCTTTAGCGTCGTTGAACCATTTAACGGTACCAGTAGTGGTTGCCATAAACTTTTCTTCCTATCAATCAATAGTAATGTTTGCTTTTTAACAAAGCGGCTGAGCTAAAAGTGTTCCTATTACTTATGACCAACAGGATGTTCATTAACACTGGACATCTAAACGGTGTACATAAATATTCAGACCTACTTTCAAGCGAGAACGATTCTAAACGCGGCGGCGGTGATGTCAATAAAATCTTCGTGAAAGATTTATTACAACGGCTCGGTTAACGCTTCCAGAATCGCGCACCATCCCGATTACGAGTGGTTTATAGCAGCACAGCGCAAAGCGGGAGGTGCCGGGTCACCTGGCAGGAACTACCGACGTGGGGAAGTTTTCATCACGCCGACTAGTCCTGCTCACAAAGTGCTCCGGGGCGAACTAACCCAGACCCTCTTCCTGCATTGACTTCTGGACAGCCGCTCTGCCCATCGCCTGACCGACATACCTGCCCAGGTTTGGCCAGGGTGAGATATCCATCTGCACAAACTGGGTCCAGCCCAGAATGGTAATCAGATAAGCATCAGCAATAGTGAACTGGTCACCGAACAGGTAAGGGCCACTGTTCAGCTGATCATTGAACAGCGCCAGCCTGGAACCTATCAGTTCCTCAGCTGCGGCCTTTTCTTCGTCGGTCACCGCTGGATTGAACATCGGTCCGAAATTTTTATGCAGTTCGGTTGAACAGTAGTTGATTGCTTCCAGCACCCGATAGCGACCCAGGTCGCCAACCGGAGCAAGCAGGTTGGCGGAACCGTTCTGGTCAGCCACATACTGCAACAAGGCGCCCACTTCGGTCAGTAGCTCGCCATTATCCAGTTCTAGTGCTGGCACGTAACCTTTCGGATTAATTTCCAGGTAGTTGGCCCCTGATTCGGTTTTCTTCTCCGCCAGATCAACTTTTTCACAGTCGAAACTGGCACCGGCCTCATTCAGTGCGATTCGCACGGCTAGAGAACAGGCACCAGGAAAATAATAGAGTTTCATTGTAATCAATACTCCAGATTGAAGTGGGGTGAACGGGTTATTGGGCACACAGATCCTGACGTCCGCTGTAATACCGACAGACCCGGTTATTGTAGCCCTTTAATTAGACCGCGAACGCGAGTTGGCTCGCCTGCGCCTGGGCGGTCCAGACTTGCTGGCAGTTCGTTTTCCCGGCGAGGCAGAATCGTTTGAGCCGGGCAGCTTCCTGGTCCCAGGTTGGCCGCGACTGTGCCGGGTAGCGAAAGGCCGCCCGGCCGGGGCCTGGCCGGATTTGCCACCGTCGATTACGCGTGCGGGCTGACGCGGCGGGATCAACGCTTTTTTACCATAGCCGATCAACTCTGCGCGGCCCATTTTTTTTAAAGCTTCCCTGATCAGGGGCCAGTTATCGGGGTCATGATAACGCAGTAGTGCCTTGTGCAGCCTGCGCTGCCGCCCGCCACGGGCAACCGACACCACCTCCCCTGTCCTTCTGATCCTGTGAAGCGGGTTCTGGCCGCTGTGATACATCGCTGTCGCCGTTGCCATCGGCGATGGATAAAAGGTCTGTACCTGATCAGCCCTGAAACCATTCCGCTTTAACCAGCGGGCCAGCTCAACCATATCCTCGTCACGAGTGCCGGGATGAGCGGCAATGAAATAGGGAATCAGGTACTGCTCCTTGCCAGCCTGACGGCTAAACCGTTCAAACAGTTCACGAAACCGTTCATAACTACCGATGCCCGGTTTCATCATCATTTCCAGCGGGCCGGATTCAGTATGTTCTGGCGCAATTTTCAGATACCCACCCACGTGGTGTGATACCAGTTCGCGCACATACTCCGGCGATTTCACTGCCAGGTCATAGCGGACACCGGAACCAATCAGGATTTTCTTGATACCTGGTAGTTCCCTGGCCTTCTGATAAAGTCTGATTAGCGGGTCATGATCTGTGTTCAGGTTGCTACAGATATCTGGATAGACACAGGCCGGCCGTCGGCAGGCTGCCTCGATTTTCGGATCCTTACAGGCGAGTCGGTACATGTTCGCCGTCGGACCACCGAGATCCGAAATGACCCCGGTAAAACCTTCGGTTCTATCCCTGATCTGCTCGATCTCACGCAAAATCGAATCTTCGGAGCGGCTCTGGATGATGCGCCCCTCATGTTCCGTAATCGAACAGAAGGTGCACCCACCAAAACAGCCACGCATGATGTTGACCGAAAACCGGATCATCTCCCACGCCGGAATGCGGTGTCCCTGGTACTTTGGGTGCGGCGCTCGGGCATAAGGCAGGTCAAACACCGAATCCATCTCATCGGTCGTCAGAGGAATTGGCGGCGGATTGATCCATAGCTCCCGGTCTCCATGTCGTTGCACCAATGCACGGGCATTGCCGGGGTTGGTTTCGGCATGGAGAATTCGCGATGCGTGGGCATAGAGAAACGGATCACTACGCACCTGCTCATAGGCGGGCAGGCGGATAACCGTTCGGTCACGGCGCCTCAGCAGGGTCTGGGCCGCTGCTTTTTGCCAGCTTATTGGCTGTTCGGTCTCAGCCACTTTACGCTGTTGAGTGCCGCAGGCCGAGCCGTTTGGCGGCTCTACAGATTGTTCAGCGTAGGGATTGGTTAGTGGTTCTAGCTTGTCTGGCCGGTCAATATCAGTGGAATCCACCTGCAGCCACTCATCGGCAGCATCATTCGGGTTGCCTGCTGTCTCTGTTAGAGCCCTGGCGGGTGGAATTTGCTGGCAAAGCAGAGCGGTACCACGCAAGTCATGAATATCGGTGATCGCTTCTCCGGCCGCCAGACGGTGAGTTAGCTCTACCAGAGCCCGTTCGGCATTGCCATAAAGCAGCAGGTCCGCCTTGCTGTCGACCAGAATGGATCGACGTATTTTGTCCGACCAGTAGTCGTAGTGGGCGATCCGCCTGAGGCTTGCCTCAATCCCGCCAAGAACAATCGGTACATCGCGAAAAGCTTCTCGGCACCGCTGGCTATAGACCAGTGTCGCCCGGTCGGGACGACGGTCGCCCTGGTCATCGGGACTGTAAGCGTCATCACTACGTCGGCGGCGATCGGCCGTGTAGCGATTTACCATCGAATCCATATTGCCGGCGGTGATTCCAAAATAGAAATTAGGCGCACCCAGTGCCTTGAAGGGTTCGGCGCTCTGCCAATCTGGCTGATCGATGATTCCAACCCGGAAACCCTGGGCCTCGAGTACCCGCCCGATCACCGCCATGCCAAAACTGGGGTGATCGATATAGGCATCGCCGGTGACAATGATAACGTCACAGCTGTCCCAGCCAAGCAGGTCCATCTCTGCCCTGCTGGTCGGCAAAAATTCCGCGCTACCGAAACATTCCGCCCAGTATCTGGGATAGGAGCAGAGATGGGGCACAGGAGACTGGCCCTTTGAGGCGTGTAGGCTAATGGGATTTTTTCTCAATGGGCGACCGTTGAAGGGTCAAATTCAGTATGGAAAGCTCAGTAGTGGGGCGGCGGTTCATCAATAATCTCGCCATTTTCGTCAACCTGTTGCAACTTGTTAACCAGTAGTTCAAAGGAGTTCTGCAAAACTTTGAGCTGGTGCTGTAGCGCAACCACCTG
The DNA here is from genome assembly GCA_052031065.1 of Immundisolibacteraceae bacterium. GTDB lineage: Bacteria > Pseudomonadota > Gammaproteobacteria > Immundisolibacterales > Immundisolibacteraceae > JBPEXY01. The sequence goes on from JBPEXY010000012.1 coordinate 13,540, forward strand.
ATCACTCAGCGTATGAATGGTCTGCTCCTGAAAGCTCAGTCGGCTCTCCAGGTCGATAATACGATTCTGCTGATCCAAGGTTAGGCTCCTGTGCCAGGCACGACAACCACAGGGATTGGTGCAGTACGAATCAGCTGCTGACAGACACTGCCCATAATCACTTTAGCCAGTAGCCCGTGTCCGTGGGAGGCGACCATCACCAGGTCTGCCGAAATCTTCTCCGCTTCATGCAGGATGGTCTCACAGATTGCGCCGCGCGCCAGAACAGCCGTCGTTTCGACACCCTGGCTTCTGAGCTTTTCAGCGTAATCCTGGACCATGCGGTGCTCACGGTGATACTGGCGCGCCAACTCGTCGCGCATCGCCTTTGGATCCTGCTGGTAGCCGACAAAATCTGGCTCCGGCTCCACGGTATGCAGTAAATAAATCGTGGCACCACTTTTCTGCGCCAGTTTTACCGCTTCATCCAACAAATGCTCAACCACATCAGAAAAATCGATTGCAACAAGAATAATCATCGCTTTTTCTCCCTGCCCCGAGGTGGCCCGTCGCCAAGTTGGCCGAGAACCTCCGCCGTATGTTCCCCCAACAGCGGTGCCCGATGACGTACCCCTCCGGGCGTTCTGGACATTTTTAGCGGTGTGCCGGCCACCGTGAACAGATCATCGCTTCCAGGGTGATCCAGCTCTACGAGCATATCGCGTAGCTGAAAATGGGCATCTCCCATGATGTCCGTAACACTGTTTACCGGGCCAAACGGAACCTTGCCGCCAAGTAGTTGCTGTAACTCTGCTTTGGTTCGCTGACTGGTCCAGTCCTCCACCAGCCGCAACGTTTGTTGCGCATTTTTTTTACGCTGCGGATTGGTGATAAACCGGGTGTCGTCGCCTAATTCCGGCTCCCCCATCGCGCTGCAGAGTGCTTTCCAGAAACCGTCTGTAGGACAGCCAATCGTGACCCAGCCATCGGCAGCGGGAAAGATGCCAAACGGACAAAACAGCGGATGTCCATTGCCTTCCGGTTCCGCCACGTTGCCGGCATAACTATATTGATGGAGGATCCGTTCACAGAGCGCCAGCACGCCATCAAGCATGGCAATATCGACAAATTGCCCCTCACCGGTCTGCTCGGCGTGGCGAACCGCAGCGAGCAGTCCAAATGCCATCATCATTGCCGGTACCGTATCACCAATACCAGGGCCGACTTTCATCGGTTTACCGGGACCTTCGCCGGTAATCCCCATCACCCCACCCATCGCCTGGGAGACCACATCATAGGCGGGCCAGTCGTTATACGGGCTTTCACCACTACGAGGGTCGCCGAATCCCCGAATCGCGCCATAAACCAGCGCCGGGTTGACTTCAGCCAGAGTTTCATAGCCAAGCTCCATCTTCTCCATCACCCCGGTGCGGTAGTTCTCCACGACGACATCAGCGGTGGCTACCAACGCCAACAGCTGCTCCCTTCCGGTGGCGCTTTTCAGGTCCAGCACAACGCTTTTTTTGTTGCGGTTAATGCTCTGGAAATATCCGCCAAAATCGTGATCACCGTCGTCGTTAAAGAACGGTGGAAAGCGACGCGCTGCATCTCCCTGGGGGGGCTCAATCTTGATCACCTCGGCGCCGTGATCAGCCAGCATCATCGTGCAGAAGGGTCCTGCCAGCACCTGCGTCAGGTCGATCACCCGCAGTCCGTGCAGAGCGCCGCTCAACGAACCATTCAAGTGTTTGTACTCTGCACGGTTCTGGAACCTTCGGTTGCTGCCGCATCTTTCAACAGCTGACGTCCGATTACCTTCATCTCCAGTATTGGCTCTACCCCTTCAAAGATTGGCAGTACCAATGAGTCGGCAACATATCTGGCAATAGGAAACTCTTCCGCATATCCCCAGCCACCATGGAGTAACTGCGCAGCCTGACTGACATCCACCGCCATACGACAGGCCTTCAGTTTGGCCATTGCTGCCAGGAGTTCGCCTGCAGAGCTGCCCTGGTCCATCGCCCGGGCGGCGCGATAAGTAAGCTGTCGCGCCGCCTGCAAGCGGGTATAAATCTCACCGATCTGGTAATGGGTGTTCTCAAAATCCGCCAGTGGCTGGCCGAACTGACGGCGCCCTTTACAGTAACTAACCGCCGCCTGCAGGGCGGCACTACCAAGCCCCACCGCACGGCCACCAGTCTGCAGTCTGCCAGCGGCAAAACCGGCCATCTGATAGTAGAAGCCGCGACCGAGGCCCGCTTCTTCGCCGACCAGATTCCGCTGTGGGACGAAATAGTTGTCAAACTGCAAGGAAAATGAGTGCATGCCGCGGTAACCCATGGTGTCGTCCGCCTTGCCGATAATGGTGCCACCACCGGGCTGGCGCATCTCAAACTGATGTCCGCTAAAAGGCTCTTTTTCAACGACAAACAGTGATAACCCACGATGGCCCGCTGCTGGATCGGGATCCGTTCGGGCCAGCAGTGCAAGCAGGTTGGCACGCCCGGAAAATGTACACCACGCTTTGTTGCCTGAAATCAGCCAGCCCGGCTCGCCATCAACTTCACCCGGAACCGCCTTACATCGAATGTTGGCCACATCGGAACCGGTATCAGGCTCTGTCACTGCGACCGCAACCATCAGCTGCCCTGCCGCAACTGGCGGCAGTATCCGTTTTTTTTGCGCTTCGGTACCCCCTGCCAACAGCGCCTTGGCAAGCACCTCCGGTCGGGTAATCAGACTGCCCGCTGCCGGCAAACTGGCAGCAGAAAGGGTTTCAGTAACCAGAATCATCGGCAAGTTGCCAATACCCACGCCACCATATTCCTCGGGAATCGAGGCGCCAAAAAGGCCGAGATCGGCCATACCGGTAATAATGTTCTCCGGCACCAGTAAATCCTGTCGGTGTATCTCCTGAGCGACAGGCGTCACCTCAGTGTCTGCAAAACGCCGGGTAGTGGCAATCAGGTCGTTCAACACCGGTTCTGCATCGGACAGATAGGAAGCCAGTTCTGACCCTTCATCCAATACGCCCCGGCCAATGGCGCGATAAGTTGCCTCGCAGTCGACACTGTGAAGTAACTCGTCAACTTCACTGTTACGAATCATCAGCGGCGCCGCTGCCCCCTTACTGCCATGATCGCTTTGCTGTAGAAGCCCGGAAAAGCGGTCCGCCACGGTGCGCGCATGCAGCAGCGCCTCCACCCAGGTCAATTCAGCAACTGCCTGCTGGCGCTCAGCACCCGACTGTGGATGACCTTCGCAATGAACTTGTTGGCTGCGCGCGGTTTCCAGATTGGTGGCCAACTGAGCCAGCTGACGCAAAGCCACCTGGCCAGGGTCACTCCCACCACGAGGGTCTCGGTCACTATCACGCTGACGCTGAGTGGCCAGAATAACTGCGCCGGAAAAAATGGCCAGAAACCGGGACAGCGCTTCATCAGCGAGAGATGGATTAAACTTCATAATTTATATAAATCAATATATTACGATTAATTATTAAAGTTATTTATATATCAGTGCGCACTGGTCTGGCGTAACTCATCTCTCTCTTCAGCAGTGATTACGCCCGCCTGAAAGGCTCGGTCAGCAGCCAGAACGCCAATGGCCGCTGCCCGGCGCAACTGAATACGCAGATGGCGGTCCGTCGCCCGGTCTGCCATCTGTGCGCCGTCCGGACCGGCGAGAATAGTTGCGCCCTTACCCTGCTCAACACTACTTTGATACGCGTTGAGCGCATCAATGGTTTTTTCTACCTGCTGTTCACTGATCTGTTCATGATAGGCAACCAGCACCATCAACAGTTGTGCGGGATGGCCTACCCATTTTCCACTCATACCCAGATCCCGGCCGTGAACGGCATCGTTATAGACTTCGACCAATGCTGTCAGTATCGAATCGTGATTCTGCTGCTTCTGCCGGAAGCTAAGTTCATCACCACGATGAACCGGTGTTGGGTAGTTAAACGTCATGGCGTCAATCGCTGGCACACCTGCCATTCCAGCAACGTTGATGATGTTCATCCGTGCCTGGTCAAACAGCGGATGGTTATTGGTCCAGAATGGCAAACCAACATCGGCTGCATAGTCTGCTGCGCCCCAGATCATGCCACAGAGCCGGCCAGCCGCAATCGCTGAGATTTCCCTCAACTGTGCAAGAGCGGCGGCTGATTCCACCAGATATTGCACCTTAATACTGTTTGGCGGCAGTTCGTGGGCCTGTTCAAGTCGGCTCAGTAGCTGACAAAGCCAGGCCATCTCATCGGGGTCTTCAATTTTCGGCCAGATAATCCCATCAAGCGGTAACCTCGCGTAGCCCTGCCGGTTAGGATCGATACAGCCGCTAATCACCGTGGCAATGTCTTCAACGCAACTTTCCAGCCGCAGGCCGGCAGGCCGGAAAAACCGTAACGCACTCCCCCACTGCGCTGAGCAAAAACAGTCGATCGACTGTTGCCGTGCCAGCACCGCCGATTCCGGGTTATCAGCTACCGCATCTTCAGCATCCACCATCACCAACGGCGAAACAGGCTGCTCCTGCAACAATCTGTTCAGCCAGGTCAATGAAGCGCCGCTGGCACTGCTCAGCTCTTCGATGGAAATCTGATGTCGATCGAGCAGCCGCTGCACCGGCGACAGGCCACGGATGGCCCGCTCTGGGGTGCCTGTCGCAGGCGTTGTGAAATGGGCCTGCTGGCGCCAGAACTTCAGTGGCAGGTCAGGCCACCGCTGGTCACGGTGTGCAAGCAAATCTTGTCGTTCCAGCAAACTCTGATCGATGATGGTTTGCAAGTCGGTCACGATAAGCCTTTCATTTTCTGTCCGCATTTTACTTAGCGGCGTGGGTTTACTGGATTAAGTCAGGTGAACTGCCGAGCTCAGCGAGCGGCCCAACGGTGACCAATTGGTCGCCTTGGAGTCCCTTTATCCAGTCAAGCAGTTGCGGAACCAGTACCGTCGCCGTTTCCTCACCGGCTCCATACTCCACCAGCGTGGCGAATTTGCGTTCCATCTCGCCCTGCTGGAGCCGGTTTTCAGGGTCTCCCTTAGGATTGGACAGCCGGGTAACCAGAGGCCCTCTACCCTCGACATGGGTGGTCAGAACGGCTGAC
>JBPEXY010000120.1:0-14923 GCA_052031065.1 Immundisolibacteraceae bacterium
GGTGATGGAACGGGCCATCGCGGAGAAGGCGGGGCTCGGCTGGATTGGCAAACACACCAATCTGATTGATCGCCACCGTGGATCGTGGTTTTTCCTCGGCGAAATCTATACCGATCTACCGTTACCGGCTGACCAGCCGGTTTCCAACCACTGTGGCAGCTGTCAAAAATGCATCGATATCTGTCCCACTGACGCCATCGTCGCACCCTACCAACTTGATGCCCGGCGCTGTATCTCCTATCTCACCATTGAGCTCGATGGTGCTATTCCAGAACAGTTTCGTAGCGCCATCGGCAACCGCATTTACGGCTGCGATGACTGCCAGCTGATCTGCCCGTGGAACCGATATGCACAGATCACCAGAGAAAACGACTTTCTACCGCGGAATCAGCTCGACTCCATCACTCTACTTGAGCTGGCGGGATGGTCGGAAACAGAGTTCAACCAGCGAATGGAAGGAAGCGCGATCCGCCGTATCGGCTATCACCGTTGGATGCGGAACATAGCGGTTGCACTCGGCAACTGCATTGGCCTGGATAAAGCGACGAAAGCACGAATCATGGAAACGCTGGAGGGATTAACAGCCGATAACAACTGGCTGATCAGCGAACACGCCGCGTGGGCGCTAGAAAAACTCCAGGGAAAAAACCGGTCGGACTAACTCAGATCCAACGCCAGATCTGCTGGACAGGAGCGCCAGGGAAGCGTTACCGCAATCCGCCGGGCAGCAAGAACTGCCCGGTGGCGTCAGTCACGCGATTGAGCTTCTACGCCTCGATTTTATCGAGATGAACATCCATCTGCGGATAGGGAATCGAAATACCCTGCTCGTCAAAAGTGAGTTTCACTTTCTCCAACAGGTCGCCCCGGACCGGCCAGTAGTCGCCGCTTGCAACCCAGGGCCTAACATTGATATTAACGCTGCTGTCAGCAAGTTCACCAACAGCAACAGCAGGTGCGGGATCGGCAAGAATTCTCGAGTCCTCTGACAGGATCTTTTCAATAATCTGCTTCGCCTTTAGCAGGTCATCGTCATAGCCGATACCGAACACCAGATCGATGCGGCGTGTCTCCTTGGCGGAATAGTTGGTAATGGTGCCGCCGTAAATAGCACCATTGGGAATGATGATTTGCTTGTTGTCACCGGTTTTCATCAGCGTAGTGAAGATAGTGATCTTCTCAACTACCCCCGCACAGCCAGCGGCTTCAACAAAATCCCCATCCTTGAACGGACGAAACAGAATCAGCATGACTCCCGCAGCGAAATTGGACAGGGTACCCTGCAGCGCCAGACCAACAGCCAGACCGGCAGCACCAATCAGTGCAATCATTGAAGTGGTATCGACCCCCAGCTGATTCAGAGCGGCGATCACCACCACCAGTAGCAGCAGGGTTCGAACAATCGTGAGCAGGAAATCGCTGAGCACTTTTTCAACACCAGCACGTCCCATCATGCGGTTTACCAGGCCACAGACCAGGCTCACCACCATACGGCCGACGACAAATATCACCACCGCCATGGCCAGTTTTATTGACCATGGAATGACGTAGGTATCAATCAGCGAAGGATCAAGGATTTCTTGCATCAGTGGTTCTCCATGCATTTAGCTACAGTTGTTAAAAAACTACTGGACCGAAAATTACACCAACACCTGAACAGGAGCAGAGCCACTAGGAACAGAGGCCGTTCAGCGCACTTCAGGAAGCTTGATGAGGTGTTCCCGGTAGTACCGCAACTCAGCTATTGAGTCGCGGATATCGTCCAGTGCCAGATGGTTGGCATTTTTTCTCAGCCCCTTGAGCAAATTGGGAGCCCAACGGACGGCGAGCTCCTTCAAGGTACTGACATCGATATGGCGGTAATGGAAAAATGCTTCCAGTTCAGGCATCTCCCGCGCGAGAAAGCGACGATCCTGGCAGATACTGTTACCGCACATCGGTGACTCGTTGGGCGATACGTAATGTTTAAGAAATTTCAGCGTCCGCAGCTCCGCTTCGCGCAACGAAAACTCCGATTCGAGAACCCGCTTACAGAGTCCGCTGGCGTTGTGCTGCCGCTGGTTCCAGTCATCCATACCGTCGAGCACTTCCTGGGGCTGATGGATGGCAACCACCGGCCCTTCGGCGACAGTGTTCAGCTCAGCGTCGGTGACTACGGTTGCAATCTCAATGATGGTGTCGTTACTGGTGTCCAGCCCGGTCATTTCCAGGTCTATCCAGATCAGGTTGCCCGTTTTATTGCCCATACCCCTCGCCGCTGCTCCATCGAAACCATCACCACAGAATTTATGGTTAGCCATTCTAGCAGTTACACTAGCCGACCCGCTTGCAATTAAACCCTTCCCGCAGGATTCTGCCTGGCATGTTGTTTACCGGTTTGTTCCTCTTTTTTCTCGGCATCTCGTTGATCACTCAACTCTACCTCTCGGTGCGTCATGCCGGGTATATCCGGCGACACCGTGATCAAGTCCCGGAAGCGTTCAGCGCCAAACTGGATCTGCCTGCCCATCAGAAAGCAGCCGATTATGCCGTTGCCCGGGAACATATCGGGCGGGTTGACCTTGTCCTCGGCTCGCTGTTGCTACTCGGCTGGACTCTGGGCGGTGGCATTGCCTGGGTTGATGCAACCTTACGCCAGTTTATTTCAGGCTCATTCACTTTGGGAATTGCAGTGGTATTGGCGGTGCTGGGCACCTGCAGCCTGATCGAATTGCCAATGAACTACTGGAAAACCTTCCATCTGGAAGAGCGTTTTGGTTTTAACCGCACCACCCTGAAAACCTGGTTAGTCGACCTGTTCAAAGGGACGCTGTTAAGCACGCTGCTACTTACCCCGCTACTGGCCGTATTCTTCTGGTTAATGGAACAGGCCGGGCCACTCTGGTGGTTTTACGGCTGGCTGGTCTGGCTCGGTTTCAGTCTACTGCTCACCTGGGCCTACCCGGTACTGATTGCACCGCTGTTCAACAAGTTTAAACAGCTTGAGGAGGGGGCCCTGAGAGAACGAATTGCCGCCCTGTTGGCACGCACCCAGTTTGTTGGAGACGACATTCGGGTTATGGATGGCTCCAGACGCTCCAGCCATAGCAACGCCTATTTCACCGGTTTTGGCCGTAACAAACGGATCGTGTTTTTCGACACCCTGATGGAGATACTCAGCGACGAGGAGCTGGAAGCAGTACTCGCCCATGAACTTGGCCATTATAGCCTGCAACACATTCGCAAACGTCTGGTGATGGGCAGCCTGTTTTCCCTGGTCGCGCTCTGGTTGCTCTCGTGGCTGATGCAACAGAACTGGTTCTATCAGGGGCTTGGTGTACCCGAACCCTCTCTGCACAGCGCACTACTACTGTTCATGATGGTCATTCCAGTATTTACTACGCCGCTGCGACCGCTACTGAGCCTGAACTCCCGTAAACATGAGTATGAAGCCGACAACTTTGCCGGCAAATACAGCAACAGCAATGCGTTGGTATCGGCCTTAATCAAATTAAGTGAGAGCAACGCCGCAACGGTAACCCCTGACCCACTGCATTCCAGTTTTTACGACTCCCACCCACCGATAGCATTGCGTATCGCGCGACTGCAGTAGAGATTAAGGAGTAATGAAGCGACGAGCAGGGTAAACCTGGAACCGTCCCGGTTATTGCAACCTACGGCTTACTCCAACCCCCGGCGACTGTTGAACGCGGTCCTCAGTGTCTGACCATCGACAAATTCCAGCTCGCCGCCCATCGGCACGCCATGGGCGATACGGGTCACTGAAATCCCTCGGGGTTCTGCCAACCCGGCGATATATTGGGCGGTAACATTGCCCTCAAGCGTCGCATTGGTGGCGAGAATCAGCTCCTTAACCTCACCACTATCGAGGCGCGCTTCGAGCTGATCCATACCCAGCTCTTCCGGTCCGATACCATCAAGGGGGGAAAAGTGACCCATCAACACAAAATAGCGCCCACGGTACTCGGCAGCGCTTTCGATAGCCTGTACGTCTGCGGCTGATTCAACCACACAGAGTTGTCCGCCATCGCGCTCTGCTGACGCACAGGTGCCACAAATCTCGTGCTCAGTAAGGTTTCGGCACAGAGAACAGTGGCCGACCCGATCCGCAGCCTCACTCACGATCGACGCCAGTTGCCGTGCACCGTCACGGTCGCGCACCAGCAGATGAAAAGCCATCCGTCGCGCCGATTTGGGCCCCACACCGGGCAGACGCTGCAGTTCGCGAATTAATCCTTCAACCAGGGACATTGATAGATTCTCTGCTGTCGATTAGCCGCTAACCAGTATCAGAAAGGCATCTTCACGCCGGGGATATTCAATCCACCCAGGAGTGAGCCCATCTTCTGCTGGTTGTTTTTCTCAACCTTGCGTACGGCATCGTTGGTTGCTGCAGCGATCAGGTCCTCCAGCATCTCCCGGTCATCCATCATCTGCGGGTCGATGGTTACCGAAATAACATCGTGACGACCATTCATAACCACCTTGACCAGCCCCCCACCTGCTTCGCCGGTCACTTCCTTCTGTGCCAGCTCTTCCTGCGCTTTCTGCATTTCGGCCTGCATTTTCTGCGCCTGCTGGAGCATCTCTTCCATGCCTTTCATTGGTCCATTTTCCTCATGTAATTCTCTGTTAATGCGCCCGTTCTGTGACAAACTGGCCTGCCGGCCCGCTAACTATCGTGAGCGCCGGTTACCTGAATACTCTGCTCATCAAGGCGTGCTCCAAACGCCCCTTCCAGCGCTTTCACGTTAGGGTCCTGCTGCAGATTCCGGGTCACTTCGTCGAGCTTCTCCTGCTGCTCTCGCTCGCGTTTCCTGGCCGGCGTTTCCGCCGCCAGGTCGACAAGCTCTATCTCGGCCTTGATCGCCTCGCCAGCTCTGGCGGAAAGCGCATCTTCAAGTCGACGCTGCGCCGGCAGATTTAGCACCGCACGATGAGCAGAGGCCAACTTGAAATGGTAAACCCCACTATCAATGGCCACCAGACTCAGTTGCGCAGCTAATTGCTGCGCCAGCCCGGTCAACGACAGGTCGTAGGCAAGCTGACTCCAGTCGGGCGGATCGACAGAACTGGCCGTCGCTTGCTGCGGTTCAGAAACAGTGTGCACTGGCGGAGGATCAGGTTCGGGATGATGGCTCGCTGGATCGACCAGAGGTGACTTCGGCTCCCGTTGCCGCTCAGTTTCAGAATCACTGGCCTCTGCGATACCAAAGCCCATGGCGAGGTCATTTTCAGCGACAGGCGTGGGTGGGATTTCCGCGCCAGTTTCCGGCTGCAGGGCTTGTGGCTGTCGATTGCCACGCTTCTGTTCGACAGCTGTGGACAGTCCCTGTGCATGCTCAGTGGCAGCAGTCGGGTTGGGGTCAGTAATCCTGGCACTGATCTGACCCTCCCTGGCCCCGGTCTGCGCACCGGGATCTTCACCTGCAACCCCACCAGCAATATCGGCCATCTCTGAGACCTTGCTCTGAAAACCGATCTCCAACGCGGTTCTCTGTGGTTGAAAGGCGAGCATTCTCAGCAGCGCCATCTCCAGGCCGATCCGTGGAGTAGGCGCCAACGGCAGGTCGCGCCGCCCATGCAGACCAAGCTGATAATAGAGCTGCAGCTGCTCAGCGGGAATGGCCGCGGCCAGCTCGGCGAGCTGTGAGTCACTCACCTCCACCTGCACCGGCGCATCTTCAACCTGCTGGCGTACCGACAAGGCGTGCAGCAGACTTAGAAGCTCTTCAAGGATCGCTGCATAATCGGGTACCCGGGCTGAAATCACCTCTACCAGACTGAGCAGAGCATTGGCATCTCCACGATGCAGCGCCTGAACGATCTCCACCACCTGTTCGTGGTTGATGGTACCCAGCATTTTGGCAACGTCAGCCACTGCAATGGGGCCGCCGGCATAGGCAATCGCCTGATCAAGCAGACTCAGCCCGTCACGCATACTGCCAGCCGCCCCCCTTGCAAGTAAGCGCAGCGCCTGCTGTTCGTACTCCACCGACTCCGCCACCGCCACTTTCTGCAACTGCGCTTCGACTACATCAACAGTCATCTGTCGCAGATTAAATTGCAGGCAACGCGACAGTATGGTCACCGGTATTTTCTGCGGATCGGTGGTGGCGAGTAGAAACTTGACATGGGGAGGTGGTTCTTCGAGGGTTTTCAGCAGCGCGTTGAAGCTGCTCCTGGAGAACATATGCACCTCATCAATCAGGTAGATCTTGAAGCGCCCGCGAGTCGGCGCATACTGGACGTTTTCAAGGAGGTCGCGGGTATCGTCCACCTTGGTACGAGACGCCGCATCAATCTCCAGAAGGTCCAGGAAGCGTCCATCATCGATTTCAGTACAGGCGGCACAGACTCCGCAGGGCTCGGCTGAGATTCCGCTTTCACAACAGAGCGCCTTGGCCATGATTCTGGCGACTGTCGTCTTGCCGACGCCGCGCGTACCGGTGAACAGGTAAGCGTGGTGCAGCCGACCGCTGCAAAGGGAGTTTTCCAGCGCTTGACGCACATGCTCCTGCCCCACCAGATCAGCGAACGTGCGCGGTCGCCATTTACGAGCCAGTACCTGATAACTCATGCCAATTTCCGGTCTTTTCGAAAGCGGGTTGTCCGCATCACGGTTGGTCTGTTGCGCATGCCTGCATCACTGTTGATCAGGCGACCGTAACAGTTTGGGAACTAGAAGCATTGTAAAACAACGGGTGCGAAGAGGGTGGCCTCCCCGACAAGCCACACCCCGGCGCCTGAATCAACCGCTGCCGCTGCTCCCTTCCGGGCCTGACGGGGTTCACGATCTATCATCGCGGGGGGACTTGCCGGGTCAGCCATAAAACTGATGGTGACCACTAGGACTAGGATAACCACTCGGGACCTACCGCAAACTGTTCATACAGCCCCCTGTCCATATTCGCGCAGGGCAGTAAAAAAACGGAAGCCGGTACCGGTTTGGGCCGCGCATCATACTCGCCCGAACGCAGAGAGGTCAAAATCAACAACCCGCCAAATGCTGAACGACTGGAATCTACTTTCAGTGCGAAAGGCCAGGAACCTTAGCTGAGCCCAACGACATCCCTGGAAAACGAATCTGCTTCGTGACCCGCCTGCAAACGCCAGGCTATTGACGAACAGGCTGGAGGACCGATCATATTAGTCACCCATCACCTGCCGGGATTAACTGGCAGAAATCACTAGCAGGACCACACAAAATGGATTTTCAATTTGTCGCCATAGCCCTTGGCGACATCGCCTGGATCGCGACGGCATTCGGACTTGGTTTTCTTGCGCACCTGTTCAGATTACCACCATTGGTGGGGTTTCTGGCCGCAGGCTTTGTGCTCAACGAGTTCGGCTTCAGTGGTGGTCAACTACTGCAGAAGCTCGCGGACCTGGGTATTACCCTGCTGCTGTTCTGTGTTGGGCTTAAAGTGAATCTCAAAACCCTGCTGCGGCCGCAGGTCTGGGCAGTCACCACGCTGCATACCTCATTGTCGACACTGCTACTGTTTTGCGGTGTGTTGACACTCAGCCTGGTCGGTATACCGCTATTTTCAGCGCTAAGCTGGCAGTCTGCTCTGCTGCTGGGTTTTGCCCTGAGCTTCTCCAGCACGGTATTCGCGGTCAAAGTACTTGAGGCGAAAGGCGAGATGAAATCACTGCACGGCCGCATCGCCATCGGCGTACTGGTGATGCAGGACATTGCGGCGGTTATTTTTCTGGCCCTGTCGACAGCACAATGGCCAAGCGTGACTGCGCTGCTGCTGCTAGTGCTGATTCCGGCACGCCCACTGCTCGGGTACCTGCTGGAGAGAACCGGTCACGGTGAGCTGCTGGTACTTTACGGTCTGGCACTGGCACTGGGTAGCGCAGAGCTGTTCGAGCTGTTCGGTGTTAAAGACGACCTTGGGGCATTGGTGATGGGTATGGTGATCGCCAGTTATCCCAAAGCCGCTGAACTGGCGAAATCAATGCTGAACCTGAAAGAGCTGTTTCTGGTCGGTTTTTTTCTCTCCATTGGCCTTACCGGCTCACTAAGCCCAACGATGGTGCTGATGTCACTGGCGCTGTTGCCGTTTATCGCATTGAAATCGGGGCTGCTGTTTCTACTCCTGACTCGGTTCCAACTCCGCGCCCGCACCGCTCTACTGGCCACAATCTCGCTGACTAACTACAGTGAATTCGGACTGATCGTCGCCACAATCGGGGTTGCCAATGGGTGGCTCGCGGCGGACTGGCTGGTAGTGATTGCCATCGCCCTGTCGCTCTCTTTTGCCATCACCTCTCCACTTACCAGTAGAGATGACGCTCTTTACAGCCGCTTCCATTCGTTCTGGATGAGGTTTCAGCAGTCAACCAGATTGGCTGATGATCAGTTAATCGAAACTGCTGATGCGGCCATTGCTATTTTTGGCATGGGACGCGTCGGTACCGGTGCATACGACAGCATGCGTTTGACGCAGGAGAAAAATTTAATCGGTGTCGATTTTGATGCCGATAAAGTGGCCTGGCACTGCCAACAGGGACGCAACGTAATCCGCGGTACTCCCAGCGATGCAGACTTTTGGGATCAACTGGGGAACGATCACTGCATCCAGCTGGTGATGCTGGCTCTACCCACTCTATCGGCCAACCTTGACGCCCTGGAACGGCTAAGAGCCATGGAATTTTCCGGCAGCATTGCCGCTACTGTTCGCTATCCTGACGAGGAGGAACAACTGCTTGAGGCTGGCGCTACAGCAGTGTTCAATATCTACCGGGAGGCCGGCGAGGGCTTCACCAACCATGTCCTTGAGGCTGGGCTGAACCCGGTAGAGCAGTAGCGAAAGCACGGCTTCTGCTACAGGCAATCCGGGCATCAGCAGACCTTCTGGCCATCCGCTTCCACGAAGTAAAAGAGAGGACCGGAAACAGCCTGCATAAGTGTTATATTGTTTCATTATCTATTGTCAGGCGTACCCTAAAGGGAGACGCCATTCAGTCCTGACCCAGGCCAATAACCCCTAATCCTCCAGCTCTTTATCACACAGGTCTGACACTTGGCGCACATACGCCTGGCTACGAACATTTTGCTGCTTACGCTGCTGGCAACACCCGCAAGGTCGGAACCACTGGTGGTGCTCACCAGCGTGCCACCGCTAGAGTCCCTCATTGAGGCCATCGGGGCACCCCACATTAGCGTCCGTGCGCTGGTCAAGACCGGAACTGATCACCACCACTATTCACCAACGCCACACCAGGTGGAAGAATTTGCTTCCGCGACAATATTTTTTCTCAGCGGAATTCCTTTCGAGAACAACTGGCTACCACGTATCGCCGCTACCAACCCACAGCTCAGGGTCGTTGACCTGGCCACTGCAACGACTGCCACCGCCGATTATGGACAACAACCAGATGATTCCCGAAAAGCGGCGCACGGTAGCAATTTCGACCCTACCAAGGATTCCGAACCGCACATGGAGGGTTCCGACCATAAACTGGAACCGCGCCAGCCAGTCAGTGTTACGCAGCCCGATCGTTCCGTTAGCCCAGATCGCATACCGCACATTCACGATCACCACGCTGAATCGCTCCACCCCTGGACCAGCATTCACGCTGCTCAACAGATGACATTAACGATTTACCAGACATTAACCAACGTCGACCCTCTACACAGTGATGACTACCGAAAAAACTATCGGCGTGTCAGCGCAGAACTTGCCGCTCTCGATAGCCAGATCCGCACCCTGTTGAAACCCTTCGAGGGCCGAAAATTTCTGGTTTTTCATCCCGCATGGGAAGCTTTCGCGCAGGAATATGGACTTGTGCAACTTGCCATTGAAAAGGATGGCAAGGAACCGGGCGCGCGCAGAATGGCTGAGTTGATCAGCACTGCCAAAACGGAGCGCCTACGAACCATATTCATCCGCCCACACCTTGATCATCGGCGGGTACAACAACTGGCAGCCGCACTGGAAGCAGACGTCATCGTCCTTGATCCACTAGCCCAGGACTACCCCGCCTATCTACTCACGGTGGCAACCAAGCTGGCTGAAAGCCTGAGTCAATGAAGCCGATCATCGAACTCAGTAAGGTCAACTTTTCCTACGGCGAGCTGCCCAACCTGTCGCAAATCGATCTGCAGGTCCGGGAAGGCGAGTTCCTCGGGGTTGTCGGCCCCAATGCTGGCGGCAAAACCACCCTGATTAAATTGATCCTCGGTATCCTGCAACCACAGTCCGGTACCGTCACGGTTGCCGGCCGCAAGCCGCGATCTGCGGCATCCCTGCTCGGTTATGTTCCGCAACACCCTGGTTTTACACGGGATTTTCCAATAACCGTAGCAGAGGTAGTCGCGTTGGGTCGGCTCGGGCACGGCAGAGCCAGCGGCTGGAGCCGCTTCTGGCCCGCGCGCCTCACAACGACCGACCGTGATGCAGTTCGCAACGCGTTAATAGAGGTCGAGGCGGGGGAGCTTTTTAACCGCCAGATTGGTAGTCTCTCTGGTGGTCAATTACAGCGCGTACTGCTTGCCAGAGCATTGGTTGGTGAGCCAAAAATTCTGCTTCTCGACGAGCCTACCGCCAACGTCGACCAGCGGCTTGAGAGTGAGATATTTGACCTGCTTAAATCCCTGAACAACCGTATGACCATCCTGGTGGTCTCCCATGATGTCGCCTTCATCTCCGGCTACGTGCACCGGGTCGCCTGCGTGAACCATTCACTGATCTGCCATCACACCGACGACATCAATGGCCAGGTGATACAGGATCTGTACGGTGAACAGGTGCGGATGATTTCCCATAGCCACTGAATATGCCGACGACCTGTCAACAACCAAAATGAACAGTTTTTTCGCTGCCCTGTTAGAGCACTCCTTCCTGCAGATGGCCGTCGCTGCCGCACTGTTAGCCAGTATTGGTTGCGGGGTTATTGGTACCTACGTAGTGGTCAAACGCATTACTTTCATTGCCGGCGGCATAGCCCATACGGTTCTTGGCGGCATAGGCGCTGCCCTCTATCTCGGTTTTAATCCACTGCACGGCGCATTGCTGGCGGCAGTTTTCGCTGCGCTGCTGATCGGTTGGGTGAGACTTCACTGGCGTACCCAGGAGGATGCGCTGATTGGCGCCCTCTGGGCCATTGGCATGGCCATTGGTGTGCTGTTCATTGCCAAAACCCCTGGATACCAGGCTGACCTGATGGGATACCTGTTTGGCAATATTCTGCTGGTACCAGCAGAAAGTCTCTGGTTTATGGCGTCACTTGATGCGGTGTTACTGGCGGTGCTTGTGGCCTACCACCAGCAGTTCCTGGCGGTAGTGTTTGATGAAGAGTATTCCCGTCTACAGGGAGTCCCGGTGACTTTTTTCTACCTGCTGTTACTGGTTCTGGTGGCGATCACCGTGGTGCTGTTGATTCAGATAGTCGGCCTGATACTGGTGCTGGCTCTGTTGACGTTACCCGCAGCGGTTGCCAGCCAGTATGCCCACTCCATCGGCCGCATCATGATCATCGCCACAACACTGGGTATGATTTTGAGTGTAAGTGGCCTGGCTCTCTCCTACCAACCCGACCTGCCACCCGGACCGGTGATCATTCTGTTGGCGGGAGGCGCTTATCTCCTCTCCACCCTCTTCACTCGGGCAACACAACGCCGTGATGCGATCAGAGCAACGCAAACTACCTCACTAGCGCCAAATGATGGATGAGCCGACCCTGGAGCGATGGCTGATACGTGCCGAAACACTCTGTAAGACGCGCGGAGTGAGACTGACACAACATCGTCGTACTGTGCTGCAACTGCTCTGCCGGTCACCAAAACCGCTTAGCGCCTATGAGCTGCTCGCACAGATGAAGAACAAGATCGACAAGGCGGCACCGCCTACGATCTACCGGGCACTGGAGTTCCTCCAGCAGCAGGGTCTAGCTCATAAACTGGAGAGCATCCACGCTTATGTGGGATGTTCGCACCCCGACCATCCCCATGACGGCCAGTTTCTGATCTGCTCAGATTGTGGAGATGTATCGGAAGTCGAGGACCAACAAGTGACCAACAGCTTGGACGCTGCCAGCAAGGCAGCTGGATTTCAAGCGGATCGACCCATCGTTGAACTGGTCGGCACCTGTGCCAAGTGTGGAAAATAACGAAATCACTTCGGCCCCGACCACACCGTCAGGACGCTTAATAAACAAAGGCCTGCTGGTGGCAACAAACATCTGACCATCAACCAAAAAATAGTAGCATCGGCAACCCGGAATCCCTGCTTTGGTATCACTCGCTGAAAATCAACCTGTTTATTAGCCAGCAACACACCAACGGGATTAAATTTTGCGCTGCAGTTCAGGCTAGAATAGATTTGTTGCGCCGACTAGATAGAACTGGCGGAGCGAATGCCCACATGCAATACCGGGCAGACCAGATAATAACCAGAAACTGATCACACAATTACGGAGTATCCAAACAATGAGCATTAGTACTGGCGACAAGGTTCCACAGGCTACGTTAATGGAAATGACCGCTGAGGGCCCTGCGCCGGTGACCAGCGATGAGCTGTTTGCCGGCAAAAAAGTGGTTCTGTTCGCGGTTCCGGGAGCCTTCACACCGCTCTGTTCCGGACAGCATCTGCCTGGATTTATTAACCTTGCTGATGATATCAAGGCTAAAGGTGTAGACAGTGTCGTCTGCCTGTCAGTCAATGATGCCTTTGTCATGGGCGCCTGGGGCGATGCCCAGGGTGCTGGGGACAAGGTACGTCTGGTTGGCGATGGTAACGGCGAGTTCACCGCAGCTATGGGACTGGAAATGGATGGTAGCGGATTTGGTCTCGGTACCCGCTCGCAACGTTACGCAATGGTCGTCGAAGACGGCACCATTTCCTTACTCAATGTTGAGGAAGGACGTAACTTTGAAGCTAGTAAAGCGGAAACGATCCTGGCTGCACTCTAAGCTTTGAATAACCCCGGTGGCTTGCCACCACCGGGACCAGACATACAAAAGGGCTGACAGTTGTCACTGTCGGCCCTTTTTGATTAACAAAATCTGGCCTGTTAGCTGAATCCGCGTCAACCTGTGCGCGTATCGTTCCTGGCAACAGTTGCCATAAGCTCTCAAGCGGCCTGACCACCTATCTGATGGAAGCTGACCAACAGATCGGCCTCTCCGCGGGAGAGGCCAAAACGCTCACTGAGCTCTTTGGCATTGTGCCCTTCCATCGCAAGGTTAATAGCCTGGCGATAGACCGGTGGTGTGGTCTGTTCAGGAGCTACCTGCTCAGCACGCTGCAACCGGGATTGAGCCTGCTGAAGTTCGGATTTAACCTGTTTCAGGCTCTGTTCCATGCCTTTCATCGCAGTCGTGTGGGCATGAAATAGATCCCCCTGTTCAATGAATCGCTGCTCCAGGCCGCGCATCTTGTTCTGCAGCGTCAGATTCCTCCGTAGAACTAATAGCATGACGGAAACCACAACGAGAGACCCAGCGGCGAAAACCCATGGCATTACAGCCGTAATGTTGTTCATTTCCTTCTCCTGTCAGCTGATACGTTTTGGGCCGGCCCTACATGACGACAAACTTTCTTGTTTGCCAGCAAACCAGGTCACCCGCTTCTGACGCGATATCTCAGGCATAACCATCAAAATGGTCATGGTCGTTATTGGCGGGTTGATCTGCGGTGTCGCCCTGTTTCCTGCGCGGCCGCTTTTCTGGTCTTTGGTCCACTGGCCCCTTATCGGCGTCTACCGGCTTTACCGGTACCGGCGGATGGACGGTCGGACCTGCAGGCTTCACTGGCAGCGGGGTTTTGGGTGGGGTGTCGATTTGCATGTTCCCCTCCGTAAAACTGGAATTCGAAGACAGGCGTTATCACACCAACATCAACTTCCCTGCTGTTGCTGGGTCGGCTAACCAACTTTCTGATTCAGGCGAACTCCTGCCATTCATCTTCGGTAAACAGCTCATCCAGATTGACCAGGATCAGTAATCCTTCGCCTTCGCGGTTTGTCACTCCCTGAATGAAATCATGCGATTCATCGGTAGCCACGCTGGGCGACTGCTCGATATCCGCGGGCTCAAGGTTAAGAACCTCGGATACGCCGTCCACCAGTAACCCAAGATGCTTGCCATTGACCTCAATAATGACGAGCCGCGAACTCTCCATCAGTTCGCCCGCATCAAGACCGAAGCGGGTGCGTCCATCAATCACCGTGACCACTGCTCCACGCAGGTTGATGATTCCAAGCACGTAAGCTGATGCGCCGGGTACTGGAGAGATTTCGCTCACCCTCAGCACCTCTTTAACACGCATCACGTCGATTCCATATTTTTCGTTGCCCAATGAGAAAGTTACCCATTGGGAGAAACCTGAATACTCTTCTGTGGCTGCTGCCTGACTCATTTGTTGACCTCCTTTAGATACGGTGACGATAACCGGCTGAATAACCTGCGTCCGCTGTTCCTGCACAATTGATCTGTACGACGATTGATGACCACCTAACCAACCATCCGTACATCATCATGATGCCACTCCCCCCGCAGATACTCGGTGAGTTCGCGGCACGCCTGCGCACCGCTACTGTTGGGGCGAAAAAGAGGTAACGGGACATGAGCACGGCTCGCCTCCCGGAACTGGGTATCAACAGGAATCACGCCAGGCCATAGATGATCAGCAAACTCCCGCCGCAAGTCCTCCAGGGCTAACCTTGAAGCACGGGTACGGCGGTCATACATCGTCGGCACGATCAGGTAACGCCTGCTGCGCTGCTGCGATTGCTCCAGCATTTTCAGGGTGCGTAGAATGTTCTTAAGTCCCTCCAACGCGAGATATTCAGTCTGCAC
Organism: Immundisolibacteraceae bacterium; assembly: GCA_052031065.1. Taxonomy (GTDB): domain Bacteria; phylum Pseudomonadota; class Gammaproteobacteria; order Immundisolibacterales; family Immundisolibacteraceae; genus JBPEXY01. The sequence continues at coordinate 14,813 of JBPEXY010000120.1, forward strand.
CGGTAACACGATTCGATCCGCAGCCGCCAGCGCGTTGACCAGTAGAAGCCCGGCTTGCGGCGCACAGTCGATGACGATCTGGTCGTGCAACTTGTCCTGGGCCAGCGCCCG